>CAYRKE010000170.1:0-16333 GCA_964424695.1 uncultured Polyangiaceae bacterium | reverse complement strand
GAATGCAAAACACTTTTGCTTTCTGATAGACATCAAGTTTACAGAAATCAAACATGTTAGTAAGTTTTAGGTTAGCACTATTGAAAATTTATTAGCAGCGATACAGAGCTAATTTATGAATATTCCGGGAAATATGAAAGGGAAAAGTGTGAGTGTGAGTGCGAGTCTTGAGGAAAAAGATCGAGAGTGTTCGTTCGAGCTTACTCGCTCTCACTCTCGCTCTCGCTCTTTTTCAGTACCCCAACGGATAAAAGTTGCAACTATGGTTGGGGTATTTATCAGGTTATTACTTCTTTAAAACTACAGTTATCTGTTTTTCTAAGTCGGGTATTTTGTTCTTGATTACATCCCATACTATTGAATAATTTACGCCCATGTAATCGTGTATTAATCTGTCTCGCATACCTGCCATTTCTTTCCATTTCACTTCATTCCATTTCAATTTAAAATCAGCAGGGATCTTTTTAGAAGCTTCACCAATGATTTCGAGGCTTCGTACAGTTGCTCTTTTTAAAGTTTCATCATTTATAAATTCATCTTTAGAGGATACCTTTTCCGTAGCTGAAAGTATGAACGAAATTTCATCCTGAATGTGTCGCAGATATTCAATCGGCTCTTTAGACATATTGTACCTCCTTTAAGATTTTAGGCCCAATGTACGGGCTTAATCCGTTTTTGGTCACGATTTCTAATTTTTCATTCCTAAAGAGCTGTTCTAATATATTACAAACGGCCATATAGTTGTCAAAGTTCTCATGATCAGGATCAAAATCGATCAGTAAATCAATATCGCTTTTTTCTGATTCATCTCCTCTTACATATGACCCGAAAAGTCCGACTTTCAGAATTCCAAAGCGCAATAGTTCTTTTTTGTTTTCTCTTATAGTTGTTAATATATATTCTTTGGTTGTCATTATCTGATATTTAATACAAAAGTATAACAATTCTTATTAATAATGTTGTCTCAGTTGCTCCTTTGCCGAAAAATTGGTCTTGAAGAAAGGGAAGGCAGAAACTCCCGTTTTCACGGGACCAATACAACTCATCCTTCTAATTAGTGAGGATCAAGGAAAGAATATTTGAAAGCGATCGCTTTCTCTACTTTCTTTCCAGATGTTGTATCAAACTGAACAGCATTTTGTTGCTGAATCTTGAAGATCCTTCAGCAATATTAAGCATTATGCTGAATGATGCACGTCGGAGTTGGTCATTTGTAACACTATCAAAATTTCCGGAAGACATTAATTTGGTTATCGAAATGCAAAATGATTTCGATTTTTGATAAACATCAAGTTTGCAGAAATCAAACATGTTAGTAAGTTTTAGGTCAGCACTATTGAAAATATATTAGCAGCGATACAGAGCTAATTTACGAAGAATTTGTAAAATCAGAGAGGGTTTGAAGTGTGAGTGTGGGTGTGAGTGTGAGTCTTGAGGAAAAAGAAATGAGAGTGCTCGCTCCCGCTTCCGCTACGCGGAACTGCGTCGCAAGCTCCTTGTCTCACTCTCACTCTTTTTCAGTACCCCGAACGGACAAAAGTTGCAACCTTTTTACTAGATAATTAGTAACCCTAATTTGATTAGAATCCAAGTTACTAAAATATTTTTAAATGATTAAAACTGTAGTAAGTATCTCATTCCCAAGCATCATGATCTGGAGTAATCCAAATAATATTCAGACAGTTAAATTCCACAAACCCAAAGATACGGAATTTGCCACCGCCTGGCCTTAAAGAATAAATTTGGTCCCATCCTATAAAACCCATTGCATTAAGTCTATTTTGTGCTACCCTTGGTAAATCACCAACACTCACATAATGGCTGTTTGATTTTCCTTTTTGGCCTGCGTGTGTAGCACTTTCGATAGAATGCCATGTGGCTTTTTCAACTGTACGAATCTTTGGAAGTATAGTATCCCAGAAATAATTATAAGCCAATTCTTTAACGATGTTACGAGTAATATTATTTGGAATAGGACCAGTTAATCCTTTATGGAGAGAAGTCAAAAAGGTGTGGAGATCAGAGAATGATCTTCCGTTTAGTGAACTAAGCTTTTTGTCAATTTCATCATTTTCAGACTCTACTACTTCCTCCAGAAGAGTGTTCGAGTAAGTAAATTTGACATCTCCTTTTATTGCTTTCCATCCCCATTCCGATTCAAAGTCAATATTCCCAATTCTCCAAGAAATAGGTAAAGCCTTATAATTTTCACTTATTGTGGCAATCGGCTTTCTCTCAGATACCGTATTAATTGATTTAGCCTTTGGAGTTCGATCTCTCATTTCAGGCTTGAATAGTAAATTTGCATTGATTCAAGTGAGATTTCTCTATTTCCCCGTTCGTTTGAACTTAATCCTTTTCTTGCTGTAACCCAAGGATCTTCTGAATGCGTCAAATCAATCAGCCATTGGGGATCTTTATCTCCGTAGAACTTGATAACATCATCAACAACTTTTTTCTGGTCATCTGATAAAAGCTTTTCGTTACCGTTTGTGATGTCATTGTAGTGTATTGAGTAAGAACCTTTATGGAAGTAAAACAAATCTTTAATTACAGGACCATTCGACCAGGCTTCAATTTTTTCGTGAAAAATAGGTTTCTCAGTCCAAACCATTGACCACGCTTGGCAGTAATATAGAAGCTTATGGAGTTTCATGGTGGTACAGGACTTATCTGAAAGTCTGTTTAAAACATGACTGGCAACATCAAATACCGAAACGGTGGTTTCTAACTTGTCATTTTTGATAGTTTGGGAGTTTGGCTCCCGATAAGAATGAAACCCAGTGTTGTCAGAATCAGATCCCTCTTTGGAACTGAGATCTTCGTATAGATGATGAAATGGGCGATATGAAATATTAGAATCCATACTTATAATTTAAGATCGAAATTCTTATTCATTAAAGAAGTAGTCTGTTCATGAAGACTATTGAACAAATTATCGTCAGGTCCTAGAACTTCCATTAACTCCTGCGCAGACTTCACTTGATAATCATAGTTAAAATCAAAAGATATAGATTCATCTTGATTCTTAATAACATTTAATCGGAGTTTGTTGTTGTCGGAAATTTTAAATACTGCTGTTGTGCTATTCTCAAGTGGATAAAATGACTCATTTAACTTTAAAAGAGGACTATCCACAAAGAAACTTTTCCATAGTCCTTCATCCAGCTCGGATTTTTTCGCATCGAATTTAAAATTAATACCAAAACCGATTATTGGAGTATGTATTAATTTCTGAAGAATGCCTCGAAGACAGGAGATAGCATTCTGAGCATTGTTCTTAATCATAATCTCAAGTCTGGAGTTTACAATTGCAAATACAAAGTCCTCTGTTGTATAGCGCAATGAATTATTAAAAGCGATTGGAACTTCCACATTAATATTTTCATAATCCGAGAGTATAAATTTTTTCATCCATTCGGGTGTGAAAATGGCATTGTTCCAAGCTCCAACAGCTACTAAATGCTTTATTTCCTTGATTTCAATCATAAATCACAGACTTTAAATTATACGCATAAGTTAAACAATTCCAAAGATAAATAGATTTAAATGGCTAAAAATAATTGAATTTTCAACAGGACAACAATTTTTATTTTGATGAAATTTGGTTATGCTGTTAAAGTCGGATTCATTTACCTCATTCTCTGAGTGGATTAATTTTTAATGGAAAACAATACAGCAAGCGATTACAACAAGTCCTTATTTGTCTTTCCATTCCGAAGAATGAGGTTAAGTGCACTGGCTTTCGAAATATATTGAAAAAATCATCTTAGTTTTTGAATAGCAATTAAGTTAAATTTAGAAGACTTGTACTCATTACCTTTATAGGGGAATTGTACCAATCTTTAATATTAATATTTATGGGCGCACATGCAAGTTATCCTCTGATTATTTTCAACTTAGTGAGTCTGAAAAGTCAGTTTCAATACATCTCGGACGAGAAATATCAAATAGTTATTAAAGAATTGTCTGATTATCAGATTTATTCCAACACAGATAATGATCATCTTCCAGACCATGTTCAATTGGCAGAAAAACTTGGGTACAAACAAGCAAAAATGAATCAGATTCTCCGAGATTTACTGAAAAGGATACTTGATGATTTCAATTATCACCCTCTTAGGATAGAAAAGTCAGTTCATATAATACAGATTTCACCTTTCACTGATCCAGAAGAGAAGAATACAGAGTGGATTAAGAAACAAGAAGAAAAATCAATTTCAGTCCAGGTAGTCTTACCAGTCACGCCAAGGATCGGGGATTTTATTGAATTACCATTTACGAGATACAGTTCTGGTTTCAGTTCCGATGACAAGTATAGTTTTGGGTATGTTCACGATGTATACCATTTTATCAGAGGTACTACTCAGGAAATTGTAATCCAGGTGCATCCAAGGGAAAACATTTATTATAAGTGGGAAAAAATGAAAGATGAGTATGAAGATCATAAACGATGGCTAAAAAGACTTAGGGCGGATGATTTATAGCTAAGGTTTCAGCTTTTATCATTTTCTGAAGACTTATATTCTTGTTCTTCAACGAATACTTGAAAAGCAACTTGGCTAAGCTGACATAAAGAAGTTACTGTCTTTAAAGCTTCTTCATCACTCATATTTTCAAACCCAGAAAATGACCTAAGCTCTCCAATGGTAAGCCTGTCAGGAGAAAAATAATTAATCTCTTCTGGATTATTTGAGGTTTCTTTCATTTTGTGTCTGTTATTAATTAAGAAAGGTAGATTATTATATTATTAAGAGGGCCATAATTATGCTTAACTCTGAATAGAATCCTGATGTTAAACTAGAGTTCGCGGAACTGTTAAAAATACTCATTGTAATCATTATTCTTTGTACCTTTAATCTTGCAATATTCTACTGGCATCAGTTTATTAAAATTTAAGTAAATGAAACAAATAGAGAAGAAGACTTTAAGATTTATTGTGTTTTTGATAATTGCCCTTTTAGTATTCTTTTTACTTGAAGAAACATTGATTTCATTTTTTACAAATTCGATATTCGATTCTATAGGCAAAACCATTCAGTCTACAACCACAAATGATGCTTTAATTACCATCTTATTTTTATGGTTAACTGTTGTATTTTTAAAAAAAATATCTAGGAAATTCCGCTTTTCAAGGTTAGTATACTTTTTAGTATTTTTTACATCGATTATCTATTCATATTATAGATTTAAGATCTCTAGCCCCATCTTTTTTTCAGAATATTCTACTATCCATCAAATTAAATATTTGGATTGGATATTAATCTGGTTTGTTATTTATACATATTCTTTTATTTCAGTGAGTTTGGTTAGAAAAAGGATCATTGAGAATTCCTCTATACTTTTCATTGATGAGCCAATTCAGAACTCGTCTGAGGATCTTTTATTACGGAAGCAATTAGTTGATAATCTTTCTGGTCAACTGAATTTGCTCAATGTAAATAAATCCTATGCTTTGGGGATTACTGGTAAATGGGGTAATGGAAAAACAAGTCTCATGAATATGATAAAAGAAAAAGTTAAAGATTTTCCAGATACAATAATTATTGAGTTTAACCCTTGGCTCAGCAGTAATACTAATAATATTATAGAAGATTACTTCCTTACATTTCAATATGGAATAAAAGAGTATACATCGGAATTAGGATACACAATTGATGATTATGCTTCAAAGTTTAAAATTTCTGATTCCAAGAATATTATTGACACTTTTCAAGAACTTTCTAATAGTAAAACTCCCTCCGAACATAAGTATAAATTAATAAAGAATGTACTAATTGCACTTGATAAAAAGATATTTGTTTTCATTGATGATATTGATAGACTGGATAAGAAAGAAGTCATTGAGGTAATAAAATTAATACGCAATTCAGGAAGTTTTCATAATACCATATTTATTGTGGCTTATGATAGAGATTATATTAATGAAGCAGTTAAGGGGATAACAAGTTATAATTATGAGGAATACATCGACAAAGTTTTTCAGGTCGAGGTACCTTTACCACCGATAAGATATGATTTTATAAAAGAGTTCATTGAGAAAAAATTGATTGAACGATTCCCTAAACACAAAGCTGAAATTATTGATGCTTTAAATTTATTAGAGAATCTTCAGAGTCAAATGGTATTGCCCTTTCTACCTCAAGCAGTTAAGTTACCATCATCAACTAATTATCTTCAAGTTTATATTAGGAACTATCGTGATACTGTCAGATTGGTTAATTCTGTATGTGTCTTTTACAACAACATTCAAGGGGAGATTTCATTATCTGAGCTAATTATTCTTCATTTGATTAAATTAAAGTTCAAAAATGTCTATGATTCACTGAATAACTTGTCCATCATTGATAGGAGGGATGTAAAGGGTAAGACAATTATGGTAATTCAGACGGAAAAGCTAAAAGAGCTTTTTTTAAATAATGATCTAGAAAATTTACAAAATGTTACTGGACTTTTACAGATATTGTTTTCAGAGACAAAGACTTTCCCCCGCTCCATTATTTTCCCAGGAAGTTACGAACTATACTTTGACAACCAAATATATGGAACCATATCCCTTATTGAACTAAGTACATATTTAAATGGGGATTATGATTCTTTGGATAAGAAAGTAGCGAATTGGTTAAATGACAATTTAGGAGAGGAGTTGATAAAAATCCTTCGAGGGACTAATTCTTTTAACTCTAGTAAACATTTTGAGAATTATGTCAAAATCCTCTTTAAAATTGTGAATGAGTCTGATAATCTAATTTATGATAGGGCGATTGAAATTCTTGAGATAAAATATTATAGTAAAATACTGGAGGTATTCTATGAAGATAAAAAGAGGGACGAATTGGTGAAGCTAGTCCAGGATTTAGTGGTCTCTTTGACAAATTCAAGAAATGGGAACGAGTTTATTCATCAGCTGCATCAAAACTTCAATTATCTTAAAGATTATGGTTTTATTTTTAAATATGAACAGTTTAAGAATTGTTGTTTTTCTCGATTAGCCAATTATCTTAATACAATCCCCTTTATCAAGGAGACAAGTTTTCGTTATTTATATACTTGTATTGACAGTATTGATTCGATGGACAGTAATATTAAATTAAGTAGTCAAGCCATTAAAATCTTTAGAGATAAAATAAATGTTAACCCCAATGAATACCTAAAATATATAATAGTGGAAGGGTTCTTACCTCATGATGGCCATACTTACACATTTGAAGGATTTACTTTTCAGATTTTCAAAGATTATGAAGAATTTTTGAAGTTTTTGGACGGATCCTCTGCTGAAGATGAAATTGTAAAAACCATTCGGAAGTTTTTCGAATTATTTAAGAGCAACCAATATAAATCGGTCTATATTAAGGATGAAGAATTAATTAGAGAAATTAAAAAAATGAGAGATAAGTGATTTTAAAAGCACTTGCCAAATAGTAAAATGAGGCCAAGAATGCAGGTTTATATAAATCTTAAACCAACGGTTTTTTAATGACTAAAATACAGGGGAGGATAATGGGTTTTTATGATCAAAAACCATTATAAAAATTATTTGGGGGAGGATTGTTTGTCATTTTTAGTTTGTTTTATATGATTTCCCGATAGATCATTCTTTGCCGACCCCTTCACATTAATTATCTCCAGAACTCAACCCAGAAGCAACCAGAATTTATCTGGAGGAATTTTTCTTATAAACTTCATCGCTACCACAGTTGTAAATCACTTATCGGAGTGTTTTATCCAGAATGGTGGTAAATTCCACCATTCTCAAGCCTACTCTTTGCAGCTGCATTTATTAATAATTCGTAAATTGTAGCTTAAATTTCTGATTATCAATGTTCAATTTAAAAATATTTTAATCTCTTCATTAAACCCCATCAATGGAACTCATAAAAGCAAAAGGAAAATTCTTTTTACCCGAAAATAAGAGTATCAAAATCTCTGGTATTCTTACATTTTCTCATCAGGAGGGTGCTATTTTAGAGTTACTCGGTACTTTTACGACAATCCCAGGTTATCATCAGATTATTCTTGGCCTTACTTCAGAAGGTAAACCTGTCTCTTTATACAGGAATGAAGCAATTGAGTACAATTTGGGATCAGGATTTACAGTTGCAACTTTTAAAAGCAGGTATTTATTTATAGGAATAAATTTTGATTACCAGAGAGACCTCCGCTTTCGAACCCTCAATTGTCGATTTAATGTTTTAAATGAGTGGCTATATACTGACAATATGATTACCCATAAACATGATAGGGATCAGAGCTCGACATTAATAAAATTCAAGTCTCCATATACCAAAACCATTAACCTGAGTAAGGATTTAGATTTAATACTTGGTCAGTCATACAATGAAAGAGGAGAAAGATTTCCAATAAAAATTACCATTCAGGAAACCTCCCTCTTCAAGATTTTATATAAAAAGAGAGTGCCTCTTGATCAAATCTTAGCCACCTTAAAAAAGTTCCAAAACTTACTGACATTTGTATCTCAGAAACAGGTATACCCGCAAGATATAAATATAGATTTTAGAATAAAGAATGACAACAAAATACATTCCGCTAGTCTATATTTTCAAATTCCTAATTATCAGGAGAGTATTAAAAAATATCCAAAAAACTACGAATTCCTATTCTCTCATTCGTTAATCCCTCAAAAGATTGATGTACTTATCCATAAATGGTTTGCCCTCGGAGACTCATTTAAATTGATAATTACTGAGCTTTGTAGCCAATTTTATAATCCTAAGATGTATCAGGAGGATAAATTCCTGAGTATAGTAACTTCTCTTGAGTCTTTCCATCGAGAATTCAGAGATAAGAATCTAAAAGTCACCAATTTGAACAGATATGAATCTCTATTTGAAGAAGGGAGAACTGCTTTCAATTGGTTACTCAAAATTCCAAGTAAAGGCAGATTCTGCCGAGATTTAAGAGATTATCGAAATGACTTGACTCACAATAATCCAGAGAGAGTATTGAAAACAAAGAATATCCATAAACTTTATCGTTTAACAGAATATGCTAAGATCATAGTTGTAACAGCAATATTAAGAGAACTTGGGTTAACCAATATAGAAATTAAAAGTCTTTACCAGAAGAATATGATTTTCAGGAAAATTTGAGATTTATAACACGCATTGGTGGTAATTAACACCAAATCCAATTTAAATGATTTTAAGAAAAAATTGGCTTTATGTTTATACTGATGGATCCTCCCTTCCAAAACCACGAAGAGGAGGTATAGGGATAAGATATGTGTACTTGAATGAAAAGGAAGAAGAATTTCGCATTGACGGAAATGAATTTGGTTATAGTAGTGCCACTAATAATCAGATGGAACTTAAAGCAGTAATTGAGGGCCTTAAAGGTATTAAGAACCTTGATATTCCAATAAGGTATAATAATATTGAAGTTCGAACTGATTCAAGATATGTGGTTGATAATAAAAACAGGGCGATTTATAACTGGTCAAAACAAAAATGGCTTGATCAGTATGGAAAGCCTGTAGAGAATGCAATCTTATGGAAGGAATTAATTAAAATATTGACCTCATTGCCATGCAAGGTAGATATTGAATGGGTCAAGGGTCATGCTAAGGATTCTGATCAAAAGGCAACTGACATACTTGCAAAAGAATCAGCTCAAATACCCTTCAATCCACCAATTAGTATTGTCAAACTTCGTCGTAAAAAATCCAAAAAAATGACAATTCGAGGTAGCGTTGAGATGAAGGGCCAGAGGGTTTCAATTTATATAATTAATGAAGAATACCTTAAGCTTCAGAAGTTGAGCAAATACAGGTATGAGATTATTTCAAAAGGAAGTGTATATTATGGTAATTTAGATTTCGCTTACTCAGAGCTTCATAATCTAAGGGCAGGACATAAATATATTGTTACATTCAACAAGAACAGTAAAAACCCTAGAATCATAAAAGTTATTAAAGAAATCGTTAAAGAATCATAATTGGTCGATATTTGTTTCTATTTTTCTGCTAATAGATGTTAAAATAGGTATTAGATTACGAATAGGTAGATGAAATAAAATCATTGAAATTATTCTTTAGTTTTCTTAACTCTGTTTTAATTTCTGAAATAATAATATCCGAACCAGAAATCTCACCATAGATCTCAAAATTTAATGATTGCCTCTTAATTTCAGCTTGAATATTAACCTGGTCTATACGATTACCTTTTGGTATAATTTCAAACCACTTTTCATTACCACTAAAGGCCACTGAAAATGTATAAACCTTGACCTCACTAGTATTCAGACTATTCAAAGTGTTTTTTTCCGAAGGCCGAATGTCAGTCCTTATTAATTGAATTGAATTTTCCTTTAAGACAGGAACTGAGAATTCATTTCTGAGCCATTTCTGTGCATCAGAATTATTCAATTTCATTTTCCTAACACTTTCTTTCAATAATATTCTATAATCATTGAAACTCTTTGTTGTAAACAATCGCATTAATTCCATAATCTTTATAAGTTATTTAATATTGGTTCTATAATTTTTTGATTAAAAACATAATAAGATAATTTCCAAAGAGGACTTTATGTTTACAACTCGGCTGGTTTATATCCATAATTCTTGAGCCTTTTTTTAATTTTCTCTAATTCTTCTTTCGTAAAAAGAGTGTGGTATTCAGTATTATCGAAAATTAGGGCTTCAACCGTCAAATCAAGCCTTCCACGTTCCCAAAGAGTTGTATATCCCTCAGATTCTACGGGAGAATTAATTAAGATATGGGCAGTCTCTAAACCACCATGTTGTTCGAGCATATTAAAATATCTATGCGCATCATATTTGACCTCTTTCTTGGCTTTCCGATAGATCCCATACATTTCTTGTTCAAATTTTGATTTAAGTGAGAATTCCATAATTAAGTGAATTATAGGCTAGTATGCTAACTCTATTGTGTAGTGTTATATGACTGCAGTATTAATTCCATTATATCACCCAGTGAATATTTTCTCCCAAAGTCATTTGGATCAAGGTACATAACTCGTGTAATATTACCGTAACCAAACTCTTTGGGAACCTTTTCTGTTAATCGTCTTGGATCATTAATTTTATCTTGGATTGTTCTTAGGTAGATACGAATGCGATTATTCTTCTTCTGTGCGGCCAAACAAACAAAATTATAAGATGTTTTGTATAACACTTCAATTGAAGTCGTATACCTTTCAATTTCAGAACTTATTCCCATTATTGATTCATCCAGCCTTGTAAATAAAGAATACAATTCTGGTTCAGCACCCTCAAATAGTTCCTCAATTGTCTTTTTGGGCCTTGGAACCCTTGTGATTTTCGGAGTTGAAAATGTCTGCGATCTAGCCAGGAGTTCACCAACATTTTTGTCTTTAATAAAATCAGACTTTTCTGATAATTCTGAATCTATGTTAAGGTTCTCCCTTCTTGACCTAGAATTATTACAGAAACGATGAGCAAGCCGTGCATTTTCTGGGATCGTTTTTCCTCCTGTCCAATATTGATCAATGTGGTCAACTGCTGCATCGTCAATATTTAAAATTCTATTTCCACAAATAGAACAATTGCTATCATTTTCAAATAATTGCTGCTTTAAGGCATAAGAAAAACATCTTGGCTCTTTTGTACCGATACCAAGAATTGATTGGAGGGTTAATCGCCATTTATCAAAACGAATTGTAACCATTTTCTTACTACTGGTCGATAACTCAATCGAATCTATAAAATCCTGATCTGTAGTCATTAAATCAATTAATGCCTCTCTTATTCTATCCAGGTTTTGAAATACCGAGTTTTTATCTTCCTTGGAGAATGAATACATGAGAATATCAAAAAGTGAAACGTTGAACTTTTGTTGTTCCCATCTTCCATTCTTGTTTCTCTCAGTCCCTATGTAATATCGTTTAAAAGCGTTCGTTCCTAGCAAATTGCGTATTATGGAGATAGAGTTTTTGAAGGCGTTTTTTAATTTGAGTTCGTGATCGATAGATATATGTTGATATGTCTCCATTGTGCTGTTCAAGAACCTTTTAATAGGAGCGTTATAGTTCAAATAGGAATTAAAATAAAAGGATGCAAATCGCAAAACAAGCTCAACATCCCGCATCCTTTTTTCAGGCTTTGAAATCCCTAACAAATACTTATAATCCTGTTCCTGCGATAACTCTTTCAATAATTCATTAAATCGTCCTCGATAAACACAGTTTCTTAACTCCTGATCATTAAGTGGAACTGCTCCTGTATTTAATCTGGCAAAAATCTCAAACTGCAGATCATTATCAGACTCCTTCTTGAATTTGATAACTCGAATTTTATATGTCATTATTTTATCCTGAATATCCTCCGAAAGTTCATTGAACTTTTTACCATTCAGTTCTGTAAAGACATTCAATCCCGATAATTTAAAATCAGAATTGTCAGGAAATTTCCCATCAATAAAGGAAAAGAAGGCTGTTAGCCGCTGTTGACCGTCAATTACATTATCTTTTCCATCTTTTTCTTCTGAGAGATAGATAATTGGAATTGGAATATCAAGAAGGGCTGACTCTATTAATCTGCTGCTCTTAACTTTGTCCCATACAAATTGACGTTGAAATCCTGGTTGAACGTTAAGACGACCCTTCAAATAACGTTTATGTAAGGAATCAACTTCAGGGTCACCCTGATCGGTGAAAATTGTACGCTTGGTAGAAAGGTCATAATATTCATCATTTTCACCCTCAAGATTTATTTCTTCCGAATTAATGTCTTTCATAACGATAAATCTTTGATTTTAAGAGAGAAGAAACAATAGAATAAATTAAATGAAATTTAATACAATTACCAAATAGTACCAATTTTTAAAAAAAAATATCTGTCCCTCTTAATTTTTAAGGGTTATAAAAAGTATTTGATATACCTTCAACTTTTGAATATTAATGTAAATTTGATATTTAAAATGGTTCTGTCTGTAATTAAACTTAAATACAATAAGCTATTATACTCATGATGTTCCTTTATTCTGGTCCCTATTAAGTATTTCATTTGAATCCTATTCAGCAGACTTTTTATGAATAATCCCTTAAAAATAAAGTATCAAGATCTTATTAATCAACAAAAACTTAGTTCTGAATGTCCGTTTGCTACATGTACTACCTCAACTGGAGAAGGATTTAGATGGATTTTCTTACCCATTGAGAATAATGATAATTTCTTGCCAAGTATTTTGTTGAATCAAAAACGGAATATCCCATTAAGAAGAAATAGTGGCGACGATAACTCAAAATGTAGCTCTTGTGCAATATCTATGTTTGATTCAGAAGTACATGCTGTTGAGAAATTTAATAATTTTCCGAAACATATTCGTGAAATGCTGGGTTATACGCATGTTGCACAGGGGGTAATTGACGGATTAGGATTAAAATCGAGAACAAATAAAAGTGGACATTTTGATTTTTTCGAATTTGAAGATGTTGATTTGTTATCAGTTTTTATTATTGTAAATGACCTTTAACGATGTTAAGAATACTTGGCCATAGTATTGACAATCTTCCAATAAAAGATCTTAAGAAGATAAGTGACTTATTGGATTATGAAGGGCCAATTTTATCACATTTTGTTGATGATAGAGGTCGGAATTATTTGTTTTATTGGGTTGATTATGATACTGATTATAATAGATGGTTAGTATGGAGAGTAAGCGAATTGCAGTTATATAATTATTTATTTGGTACTCTTAGTTTACGGGAAGTACTTCTTGAACCTAATAAGGAGTTTATTTATATTGTTGACATTGATGCAAATCTTAAATATGACAACATTAAGATGTTGCCACTTGAAGATTTAAATCCCGAATATTTACCCGAAGAAGAAAGTTTTCTAAGTTCTCTCAAAATACAAGAATATCAAGATCTAATAGATAAATATAAACAAAATGAATATTTGTCTTTCTTACGTAAGAACTCCATTTATTTTACGCTTGAACCAAAAAAACCAACGTTTTCTACAACAGTAAGTTCAATTGATGCTAGTATCTTCCTTAAAAAATTAACACATTCATTTTGGGGATTTATCGAGTATGACTTTTATAATAGTTTTAAGAATTCTATTTCCGACATTTTAAAAATCCAAAAAATAATTAAGCAATTCAAAGAAATTCTTACTCCGAGAGTCGTTGATCTTCAATTTAGTAGCTTCAAGGTAGCATTAAGCGCTGACACAATTCAATCCGTTGAAAGTAACAAGTTCAAGCAATGGCAAAGTGCGATCCTTGATAAATATAAGGATGAAGTTATTGAAACAGATTTAAACTCTGAAGACGTCCTACACAGCATTGCTGAAAGATATCCATTAGAGGCAAGAAAAAATATTTACTCCCCAATTGTCGAAATTATAAATGATAAGAATTTCAATCTTAAAATTTCAGATCATAAAAGGAAGCTTATTAAAAAGTTCAATCCGATTAACAAAAAACAAGAAGAGATCCTTATTCCGAAAGAAAAAATCATTGATGAGACCAAAGAAAATAAGATACTATTAAATTTGATAGTAGAAGTTTCTGATAAAGAAGACATTAATCAAATTGGTAAAAGAGAACTACAGACTGGTCTATTATTCACCCAGGAGGTTGATGAATTTCATATAGGGTTTGAAACAATGGAAACAGCTACTGCAAAAGTATCCTTTCGGAAACCAGTTGAATGTGACATACGGCTTAAAAATAATATCTATTATTTCTCCATTTTGGATTTTCCAGTAAAATATGAATCAAAGGTAATGGAAGATGGTAAGCGCATGATCCAAAGTAAATTTATCGAATTCTACCTTGATGTTCAAGAGAATCCCCAAAATTTCGAAAAAGACCTCACTTATAGGCTCAATTCAGTAATAGATAGGTTCATTAAGCTTTAGAAATTCGATAGGCATTAAATATAATTTGGTAATTTGAATTCAAGGAATTTATTTCCCAAACATTTCATCTAGTATCGAAGTGCTGTAATCGTTGGACACCTATTAGCAGAAATAAACAGACCAACTGAAAAGGGTTCTTGATTATTTAACAAGTGAATATCTAAATAATTTAATGGACTTCATCCAACGGTTGTTTTTAAATGAAAAAATAGATATTGCAGAATGCTATTTGTAAGTTGATACAATACATTCAAAAAAATCATAATTTCAGCATCAAATTTTACTCTTATGTGGGACTACGATAATGATGATGATAACTCTCATTCATTTAGCATTGGTAAGGAACCAACTTATTTTTACAGAGTTTATGAATCTGTAAACACGTTTGAGGAAGGGAGATCTTATTCAAATGTAACAGACTTCCGAAATGGTAGCTTAAAACAATGTAAAGCTGAAGCTGAAAGATTTTATTTTGAACGGTTGAAAGGTTTTGAAAGTGGCAAAGCAAAATTCTTTCACCCTTTTGAATCACCATCCAATTTCAAACAGGGGAAAAACTCTGCCTACTCTCTTGTCCTCTCAATAGTAGAATATTACTTTGATAATGAGTATTATGAATATCCACTTCTGGGGGAAGATGAGCAGACGTGTGCCGATAGCAGGGAAATAGAAGCCAGTTTGTTAAAAGGAGAAAAATGATATAATTATTTTAACACACAACCAGTCTCACCCTGAATCAGATAAGCTAAGGGCGAGCTCTGATAAAGCAACTTAAAAACCAAAATTAATCATTGGGTTGGCAGGTAATGCCACATACTGACAAATTACATACTCAAACGGCAACCACCGAGTTAAAAATTATCAATTCGCGTACCTGTTGATTTTTCAATATTACAATCCCTGAACGAAGATCAGTTTTAGACTGCATAAGGCTAAGCCTTCATTGAGATCTTGTCTACCAGGTCAAATTTGATAGGTCTGGCTCAATTTTAATACCCATTAGTCAGTTTTAACCTTCGAAAACGACTAATTGTCAAATTGTCGGAGTGGCCCTTAAAATATGGCTCTACTGATATTGGGAAGTTTCAAAAATCGGCTATAAATTAGCCCAATCATGAAAACTCTTATCGTACATCCTGAAGACAAAACCACGGAATTTCTTACGGCGATTTATGCAAATCTCAATAAGAAAACCGTCATCAAAGGAGGTGTATCCAAATCTGAATTACGGGAATTAATTGAAGTCCACGACAGAGTACTTTTGTTGGGCCATGGTTCCCCATATGGATTATTAAGCCGAGGTCAGTTCTCCGACGCAGGACTATACATCGTTGATGAATCCATGGTCACTTCACTAAAGAACAAGTCAAACAGCATTTTCATTTGGTGTCATGCCGACCAGTTCGTCCGTAAGCATTCGGTCTTATACGTGTATCCGTCCTACGAACTCCATCTTTTTTGATG
>CAYRKE010000169.1:0-16403 GCA_964424695.1 uncultured Polyangiaceae bacterium | reverse complement strand
AGAGCGGCGATCCGCTCGCCAGCTTGCGAGGGCTCGCTCAGTCGTTCTGACCCCGGTCGTGGGGGCGACTCTGCACTACTTGGGCGCGTCCAGTTTGGTTCAAGTGTCGCACAGCCGTCTGTCCCTCCCGCGGCGATCCGTTTGCCAGTTTCGCGCCCTTGCGGGGCGACGCCGATCACGGGGCTCGGTGAGTTGCGGCTGTGCGCTGGTGCGCAGGAACGCGCGCGCTCTCCGTTCCCATATTCGTCGGGCATTTCGCGCAAGACCGCTGGCGGCCGAGGCTTTCTTGTGATGTTGGAGATTCCTCAGGGGAGGGCCAGTGACAGCTTGGCTCGGACAAGGTAGGTTGTTCGAGGTTCTGCTATCAAGGAAAGCGTCATGGTTATTTCACGGCTTGCTGGTGCCGCACGCGTGCATGCAATAGGGGCGGCTCGGCAGATGGGGATCGTCCCGTCGGGCTTCGTCGCCAGGAGTCTCAGGAGAGCGACACTCAAAGCGCTCGTGGTGCCTGTTGTGGGCGCCTTCGGGGCAGGCCTGGCGATCGGGATTGCTGCTGGGCTACTGGGGGCTCCGACCTCCGGAAAGAAGCTGCGGTCCCGAATCCGCTCCAACGTTCTGGGTCTCGTCGGGCGCCGCGCCTCGCCCGGCGAGCGCTGAATCCGCTATCATGAATCTCGGACAGCGGACGGGATGACGCGAGGTGGCGCGTCTCTCTGGGGTTCTGCCTATCGAGCGGCGCTCTCAGTGAGCCGGCGATCCGTGGAATCTGGTGTTGGGAGTCCCTGCGGGACATGGCGTTCGCGAAGGCTCGGCGGAAGGAGTGCGATGTCTTCTGGAAGCCAAGTGAGGGACTCATCCGTTTCTCTGGCAGCTCTGATGGCGAGGGTGGCTGGCCAGGCCGTCCAAGAATCGCCCGAGCTGACCGAGAAGTGTGCCTGCATCGTCGCGTCAAGGGCACTCTCCCAAGGGGCGCTGTGGTCGTGCAGGCGCGGCACGGGTGTCAAGGGAAGAGCCTTGGGGATCCGGATACCTGGGATGCCTCTCAACAGGGCGAGCCGGGGTGTCGCGACGGAGTGCTACGCCGAACTGGGATCGTGCGAGGGATTTCGAATGAGTTGAACCCCCTTCGTTGCACATTCAAGACTAGCGTGGACTCGTCGGCGCCCCGGGGCCGGCGAGCGAAGCGCTGCCCCAGGGGTCGAGTCAGGATCGGCTTCACGGTTCGATCTCGCAGGCGGCGTGTCGTGTAGTTCACCGTCGCACGCCGACTCCCGGCGTCGCCGCATCCACCCTGGAGCGACTCACATCCGTTCCGTCTGTGCGAGTTCCAGCCCGCAGGCGCCATCCAAATCGCATAGCATCGAACCGAACCCATCCCCCGAGTCCAAGACATGTCGGACCAGTCGAGGACTGGCCGAGGCTCTGGCGATTTGGCCCTCCAAGCCTTGGCAAATTCGCGGATGTCTGGCAGATTCCCAGCAGCCAGAGGCCACAGTCGACGTGTCTTCCGGGCCTGAGCGTTTGTCACGCAGCTCTTGCGCGGAAGGTGCACTCAGACACCTGGCGGGTGAATTTTTGAACCGAAAACACGAGAATCCGACGTCACCCCGTGCCAGCTGCCGATGGGCGAGTTCGCCGCTCCCCACTCCGCTGTGCTGGGGAAGTCTGACCACTCCGGGGAAGCAGAAACGCGACGTCGTGCGGCTCTGCCGAGTTCGCACACGGTGCGCCTTGGTTGGCTCGACGATTCGGCCGAACCCTGGATCTGGAGCCTTCGAGCCCCCATTCATGTTCATCACGGTTCCGTCAATCGCGTTTTCCCGCGGCGGGGGCCTCGACATTCCAAAGCACACTGGCCCCAGCATGGTCGAGGTAGAGACAGTGAGGTGCTTATGCGAGTGAAGATCGTGGGCACTGGGAGGTACCTACCTCCCCGCGTGGAGACGGCTGCCGACCTGGCCGCTCGCACGGGCGTGTCTGAAGACTGGGTCATCAAGCACACGGGGGTTCTTCGCCGCCACGTGTCGGATCTGAGCCAAGCTCAGATGGGCGCTGAGGCCGCTCGACAGGCGTTGGGGAAGGGGCCCCCCCCCGATCTGATCCTCAATGCCTCCGGCGTTCCGCAGCAGGTGATTCCCGACACTTCGGTGTACATCCAACAGGAGCTCGGGTTTACTGGGGTCCCCTCATTCAGTGTTCACGCGACGTGTTTGTCATTTCCTGTTGCGGTGCATACGGCTGCATGTCTGATTCACGCCGGGGCCTATCGTCGCGTGCTGGTCGTCTCGAGCGAGCTTGGCACCATGGGGCGCAATTTCGATGAGCCGGAGAGCGCTGCCCTGTTTGGGGACGGGGCCGGGGCTGCGGTGCTCGAACCAACGCCCAGCGGGGAACCTAGCGAGATTCTGGGATTTGAGATGGGCACTTGGCCCAAGGGGGCATCCTTCACAGAGTTGCGTGGAGGCGGCACGCGGAACCACCCTCAGAACCCCACGACAATCCCGGCGCACAACCTCTTTCACATGGACGGGCCCGCGGTTTACCGGATGGTGTTCCGCTATATGCCTGTTGTGTTGAAGCGGATCTACACACGCTTCAAGCTTGGACCGAACGACTTTGACCAACTGATACTCCACCAGGCATCCGGGCCGGCCGTCGATGCAGCGGTGAAGTTTGGGTATCCAGCTGAGAGAACCCTCAAGCTGGTCCACGAGGAAGGCAACTGCGTTGCGGCGTCTCTGCCAATGGTGCTTGCCGTCGCAGACGAGCAAGGACGGCTCAAGCGCGGCAATCTCGTGCTGATGGTGGGGACAGGCGCTGGCTTGTCGATCGTGGCGATGGCGCTGCGCTGGTAGAGTTGTCGCCGAGGGACCGCCTTGCGCGCCAGGGAGGCCTCGGGTCTGCTGGCACTCACAGGCAGAAATTTGCGGCGCCGCAGGTGAGTTTGGTGGTCCTTTGCTTTGGGGCGACCTCGGTTGTCAACGGGGGCGTTCGCGCCAGTGGGATCCATTCGGGGGAGGCGCTGCACCGTGCGTCCCCCCCCGTCAGGCATCACGTGGACTCGGTACCTGTGCGCAGCGGTGCGCTGAAGTCCATCGGCGGCAGGAACGTGTCGTAGAAGAACGCACAATCCTTGCGGACCTGCTCCTCCGTAAGGCCGTACTTGGCGAGATCGTAACGGTGCTCGGATTTGTATCCTCGCTGCTTCTCGGCTCTCTTCTTGATGGTCTCCCGAAGCTTCGGCGTCATCTCGTGACCGAGGAACTCACACATCTCGTCCATGACGTCCTCGAACCGAGCCATCATCCGATCGTAGCGGACGACGAAGACCTTGCTCCGATCGATTCTTCCCTGGGTCCAATCATCGTGGAAGCTCTGAAGGAGCATGATCAAGCCGCGATACATGCGGTCGAGCCAGCGCCTCCGAATCTCTTCGGGCTTGGCCCAGAAGTGGAATGCCTTGTCCAGCACGCCAATCACGAGGCTCATGGTGCTCGGAATGACTGAGAGAGGGTCCCTCGCCATGTAGAGGATCTGCGCCTCCGGAAACCGGTCCATGAAGCGGGGCAGGCGGGGCGCAAGAGAGAACAGCTTGGCGATGTTGCGGTCGGAGTTCTGCAGAAGCAGGCTCCGCCTCCAGAGTTGCTCGAGCCAGGCGAAGTCTCGATCCGAGGTGTCTCGCACTGCGGGGTCGAACTCGCGAACGAGGTCCTCCTCATCGAATGCGAGAAAGAATCCGTAGAAGAAGAAACCGTCGAGGTACCGGAAAAGCACCCCCACGTCATCTGTCTCGACGGAGCTCAGGCTCGTTGCATGGGCCTCGGTGGCGTGGAACTTCGCGGGGCTGATTCTCTCCAGGAGCGGCAGGAACGGCCGCAGCACGCGCTGCAGAAGCAGCGACGGATAGAGCATCGTGAAGAGCTGCATCCCCGAGCCAAAGCCCTCGTCCGAGAGGAAGCGCTGGAGGAACGTGGTACCCGTTCGGGGGTTGCCGACC
Source organism: uncultured Polyangiaceae bacterium (assembly GCA_964424695.1). Taxonomy (GTDB): domain Bacteria; phylum Myxococcota_A; class Polyangia; order Polyangiales; family Polyangiaceae; genus JAEWRL01. Next base: position 12,406 of record CAYRKE010000169.1, on the reverse strand, counting down.
AGCACGATCGGGCGGAGCGCCTTCTTGTCACCGAGCTTCGGGATGAACAGCCTATCGAGGCACATGCCGAGCCAGACGATCGTTCGGAGCACACCGAAGAGCATTGCGATGACGAGCGGAATGAAGGTCAGCCCGTGTACCTTGCGGAAGACCCGATAGACGCGACCCATTCGGGAGAAAATGCTATTCATGGATAACACCGAGCCAGGAGGGGGAGGAGTCAGGGGGGGGGAAGAAAGGGTAGCTGCTGAGGCGTGAGGCGACTCGAGTGCGTTAGTGCCCGCACCCTGGCCGAGCCCGTCAGAAGCTGTAGCGGAGCTCCGCGTAGCCGGCGCTCATCTGTTCGTCGATCATGCCCATGAGCGTCCCGTCGGGACCCATGTACAGCTCGGCGCCGAGGCTCGTGCTCATCCGGTCGCTGAACTGATATCCGATCCGCGGATAGGCGATCAATTCCTTGGTATTGAAGTTGTAGAGGCCCAGCGCTGTGAGCGTTAGCGTATCGTGGAAGGCAAGATACTCGAGGCGGAGCGAGGCGAGGTGCTGCAGCTCCTTGGTCTGCTGGGAGATCAGCTGGTTTCGGTACGCAAGCTCGGTGTCAATGGCCGTCGCGATCCGCTCGACGGTGGAGTCGGGCATGGTCTCGTCCAAGTTCACCAAGAAGCTGGGGCCCAGCGCGTCCTCCCCTTGGGGAGCCGCGTGCTTCCAATCGAAGACGTAGTGGCCCACGTACTGCGCGATCACGCTCAGCGAGCCGAACGAGCGATCAAGTCCCAAGACATACTGCAGGTCTGGATCAGGAACGTGAATCGCGTCGGGCTTCTCCGGCAGTCGATAGGCGGCTTCGCCTCGAACGCCGAGCTGCTCCCCAAGGGCCGTTGAGAAGTCGAAGCCGAAGACCTGCTGCTCGTATGCCGTACGCGATACTCGCACCATTGCTTCCGGACCGACCTGGTAGTCCTGGAGCGCAAGGCCAGGCATGGTCCCGTAGCCGCGGAAATACGACACGGACATCTCGACCGCCGATAGCAGCAGGTGCAGCCTTGCGCCTCCCGATGAGCGGGGCCACTCCGCGGCCGGGTAGTTGGGATCTCCGAGCTCTGTGTACTCGGGAAAGACGATGTCAGGGAGCTCAGTCGCCTTGTAGACGGGAACCCACGCAGCCTCGAGCTGGAAGGGTTCGAAGTTCAAGAACGCTCGGGCGGCCACGTTGCCGACGCGACGGTCGTCCTCGATCGGCGAGCGAACTCGCAGATCGATGGGGGTCAGGTTGTTCGTCGGATTGAACCCATCCGCGCGTCCCCAGACGATGATCTGGTGGCCCAGTCGGAGATCGAGCGGACCGAGATAAGCGTTCACGTAGGCTTCGCGCAGGTCGGTAATGAGCCCGTAGCGCGGCCCCTGCTGTCCATAGCGAAGGCGCATTTCGGCAAAAGCGTCGCCCTCGCTACCGCCTGAGGCGCGAAGCCGAAGAGCCAGCTCGCCGTAGGCGGCTCTGACGGCAGCCGTCGTGTAGTCAGGGACCTTTCCCATGAACACGTCACTGCGCACGTAGCCATCCAGATCGAAGCTCGGCGACGCCGTCTCGTCCGCTGAGCCGGTATCGTCGCCGGACGCGCTCGATTCGAACAACCCTCCCGAACTCTCTCCCGAGGAAGCCTCCTCGGTGCCAGCGGAAGTCTCCGCCTCGGTGGACGCCGAAGCCGTTGCGTCCACCGTCGTGCTACCTTCGGCTTGCCCTGCGGTTTCAACGGCGGGTGCCTCGCCGCTAGTGGGATCGGGCGCGTCGCCCCCGGTCGTCTCAGCCGTTTTTGCCACCGAAGCCGCTTCGCCAGGCTGCGAGGGCACCGTGTCGGTGGGCTTGGCGGTCTCGGTTGCGGTGGCTTCCTGTGCCAACGCCGATGTGGAAAGGACCAGGCATGATGCGAGAGTACCCAGCAGCAGCAGATCCGCCGCGCTGAAGGTCCCCGGCACCCTGCCACCTCGATTTCGGATAGCCAAGATGGACGCCTCTCACCTTCCGACCAGAAATCGCAGGCACAGTCGGTCCGCCCAGGGCCGCCGACTCGAGCAAAGCGTTATGCGCCGCGGTCGGGACTGCGGCGCGGGTGCGATGACTCCTGTGCGCATGCGAAACGTCTACTCACGCCCTACGGAGTGCAGGGAGCGAGGACGGTGATAAACCAAGGTGCGGGGTTTCGGCAATCTCCACAGCGCAGGGCGAGGAGCCAAGTGCCGGTCTCGTCGATGCCAGGAAAGAAACTTCCGCTGCCAGGCGTGGTTTCTAGCTTGGAGAGGTCGAAGCCAACGCCGAGGCTGTCCAGCTCAGCAGACCACGACGCGGTCGGGATGAGCTCGAGGTCCAAGAACAGGTCCCCTTCGAGCTCGCTCACCGACTGGTCGAATCTGGAAATCGTGACGTGGTCGATCTTCACGGGGTCCACGGTCCGACCCATGGAGTTTACGGTGAGCGTTGACCAGTCGACCGCGAAGTTTGGCACACCGGGCTGAACATAGGTTTTCAGCGCGCTCTGAAGGTCGGCATCGTACACGAGGCCGGTCGAGGCACTGGTCACGTTGACGACCGTGTTGGTCTCGCCGGGCGTGGGCGCGATGGCCTGGAGCATTTGCGTGCCCGCTCCCAGCACCTCGGGATCGCTCTGCACCATGACGGTCTGAGAGTACTCGGATGGCGGATATATCTCCGGGTTGAGGTAAGCCTTCTGAATCCGCTCCGCCTCGGCGGCATCAGAAGCGAGGGGCACTCGATTGAACGCGAACTCAGTGAGGGGTGCGGACAGCTTCGGGGGCGGGGAATCGCCCGGAAACACGTTGCACATCACCTCGTAGTTCTTCTGGTCGAGCTCGTCGTTGTTCAGCTTCGTCTGAAGCTCCTCCAGCGATGCCTTCCAGACTACCAACATCACCATCCTGATGTCAGTAATCGGGTCGACTGGATGGCCCAAGAAATCCTGCGTAACGCCACTCCAGTTGATGGTGAGGATAGAAGCGGGCGCCACAGGGATGGGCGCCAAGGTCATGGTGCTGGAGAAGGTGTAGTTGTGGGCAGCATCGGCGACCAAGATCTGCTGGCCTGCAGGGTTGGTCGTGCGGGCTTCGCAGGTGGGGACCACGTCAGGGGGGGGATTGGTTCCGCCGCCGGTCGCTGTGCCGCCTCCGACTCCTGTGGCGCCACCGGTTCCGCTCACGCTTCCGCCGGAACCGCTGCCGTCGGTCGAATCTTCTCCGCCGCAGCCCGCAGCAAGGACGACGAAAAGCGCACTGCCGACCGTTACTAACTGATTTCGCATGTTCTAGCCTGGATTCTGGGGTTGGGGGGCGACTCCCTGCTGGCATGGCCCGAAGACGTCTCTGACGCGAGAGGTTTTTGGGCCGGCAAGTGGCAGTATCACATGGGAGGAGGCCCGTATAGGGTCCCACGTTGCTGCATGTAGCCGATCACGCCGCCCAGACTCCACGCCAGCTCCTCGACCAAGGTGCCGCTGGCGTCGACCTCGTGAACAATGCCCTTGGTGGAGTAGGTCACCAGGGTGTTGCCGTTCTCCAAGCGCTGGACGTCGCCCATGACCGTATTGGAGATGGGCGGATTGGCATCGTAGCTCCACCCCGTGCTGGACGTGTTGGCGCCGAGATCGAGTAGAATCTGAAGGGCTTTCGAGCCGCTGCCGCCCCCCATGCCCGTCGCCCCGTTGTTAAAAATCAGCAACTCCTCGGACGACAGAATATGGAACCCGTGCTGGTTGTCCCAGGACGCTCCTGGCAGGGTGGTGGGTGTCCCACCCACAGTCCAAATCTCGGTGCCGTCGCGATCGACCTTGGTGATGGAGTCGCTGTTCAGAGTCGAGAAGACGATGGTGTCGTCGGACGCGTCGTAGTGAATCCCATTCAGGTGGGTGCTGCTGACCCCGAGGAGTTGGCACACATCCGCAACCACCGTCTTCGTCTGACCGCTGGGGGAACGCTCCATGACTCGATCGCAGTTCCCATTGCCCGACACATAGGCCTCGAACACGACGGTTTCGTCGGGGAGGACCGTGAAGTCGTGGTTGAGATCGGCGAACTGCTGCGAGAGGTCCTCCGTCTCGAGCCCGTCCATCGATACTCGGTGCATGACCGCCCCACTACTCGGGACGTTGGCGTGCGCAACCCACATGTACTGACCATCGTAGCTCATCAGGGCGCGGGTGGGCTGGTTGCCGCCGAAGCCCATTCCGCCGCCGCCGCCCATCTGGTACCACCATACGGGATCCCCATCGACGTCCATGATGAAGGCGTAGCCGCCCGTGTAGCTGGTCGTCACCTTGAAACCACCCGCGCGGCCAGCGGCGTTATTGGTAGAGATTTCGGACGGCTTGAGGTTTGAGCTCGGTGGTTGCCCAGTCTCGAAGGTCTGGTTGTCGCTCTCGCAGGTGGTGGTTCCGTTGGTAGCAACGATCTTGTAGTTGACGGTGGTGCCGGGCTTGTTGCCGAGCAGAAGCGTGCGGTTGCTGGCACCCACCGTGTCGACGGGCGCCACCAGTCCATAGCTCGCGGTGGGGCCAAACTGGATGCTCGCACTCGTGGCGCCGGCCAGGGTCGTCGACCATTCGACGATCCCCACTGTGGAGATTGCGCTACTGGCCGACCCCTGAATAGTGAAGCTGCAGGTCCCTTGATCAGGGGTGCCGCCGGTGTTGTCGGGGGTTCCACCCGTGTCGCCGGGGGTACCGCCGGTGTCGCCGGGGGTACCGCCGGTGTCGCCGGGGATGCCGCCGGTGTTACCTCTGCCGCCGGTGGTTGGGCCTCCACCTGTGTTGCCCCTGCCGCCGGTGCTTGGGACTCCGCCGGTGTTACCTCTGCCGCCGGTGGTTGGGCCTCCGCCGGTGTTGCTCGTCACGCCGCCAGTGTGGCTGGTGAAACCTCCAGTGTTGCCTCTTCCCCCGGTGTTGCTGAGCCCGCCCCCGGTGTTACCCGTGGCTCCGCCCGAACTGCCCGTCACTCCGCCGGTCGAAGGAACCGCGCCGCCCGTTCCCACCAGGCCTCCACCTGTGTTCGCAACGCTGTCTCCTCCGGTTCCCGTCGCGCTAGAGCCTCCCACCGAGGATTGGCTGCCGCCGGTGGAGAGAGCACCACCAGTGCCCCAGTTACCGCCGGTTGCAGAGGCGTCGAGGCCTTCCGATGCTAGATCTCCGCAGCCCGCGAGCGCTGCTGCGCCGAGCGAGATGGTCAACAAGGAACAGATGGAGCGAAGGTGAGTCACTGAGGATTCTCCTGTTGGATCATGCCGTTGATCGGGCAATCCCGCTTAGGTGGCGCGGTTCGCGTACTTGGTACTGGGTCGGGGTCGGGTAGCCATTGAGGACGGTGGGGCCGCGTGGTGACGCAGGCTCGCGTGTGAGGGGCGCTCTAGAGAACGGTGCAGTCCGTGCCTTCGGGCGCGGTGATGGTCTTGAACGCGCCTGCGAACTCCTCCGCCACGAGCATTTCGCCCCTCATGCTGATACAGTAGTTTGCGAGATCGGGGCAGGGCTCACACTGTGCGCCCAAGCTGGGGAGCGCATTGCAGACGCCGTCGGGAGTGGCCTGGTCGCCAAGCTCGGTGAACATCGACGCGATTTCCCGGATGTCCACCACGGCCGTGAAGATGCCGCTTGGTACCGTGGCGCCCGGCATGGGGAGCACATTGGTGATCAGCATGTTGCGGACGGTGGCCTGAACCGCGAAATTCTCTACGTAGTGCCGGATGTACATCGGGAAATCCATCGGGCCGATGCTAATGGCAGTCGTTGGACTCGCGGTGACGATCGCAGCTACCATCGTCGTGTTGCAGAGCTCCTGAGTGCGCTCGGGTTGGGGCACGAGCGCTGGATCCGGATTGATGGCGGTACCGATCGTAACGGAGCAGCCCGCTGCGGTGCAGGCTCCGACGCTGAGGAGGAAGGGCGGGACGAAATCGCCGACTTCTGCACCCACTTGTCCGGGGGCCGACCACCGCGTCTTCGGGATCTTCATGTAGAAGGTCTTGTTCTCCCAAGAGTAATCCGCGGGGACAGTGCCAGCGCCACCGGTTCCCCCGACCGGATCGCTCGTGGAGCCACCGGTTGCGGTGGTGTCACTGCCGTCCGACTCGTCGGAACTGCATGCGACTGCGAGCGAAGCGAGGGCCAGTGTCGTCAGAATTGGAAGAAGTCGTCTTGATATCATCTGTTACTGCCAGTCTGGTCTGATGGGTTGTGGGGTACGCCCAACCGAGCGATCAACGCGAATGCTCTGGCTCCCTCCCGCTCTTTGTAGACTTCCCCCTTCAGCAACTGCGGGCGATCGCTGAAGTTTCGGGCTCGCACCGCGCACGTTGGATACCGTGCCGCATCGCGAAACCAGGTGGGGTCAGGTGAGTAAAGCAAAGATATGGACCCGTGGTCCCTTGGTCGAGGGTCTCGCTCTGCGTGGAGCATACGCCATTCGGGTTAGTGTCGAGCGCCCCGAATGAGCAGGCAGTGTGGTTAGGCGAAGGAGTGCGAACTCACTTCACCGATATGATAAGAGCGGGTCGCAGGGCGGCGGGGGTCAGAATACATTGAAAAGGAAAACTTACCGTCGAGGCGTGTTTCGAGCGTATCGGTGCATAAAGGCGCGCATGAGTCGCTTTGCAGATCGGGTAGTTGTCGGGCGAGTCCCTGATACACAGGCCCGGAGTCGGGTCGAGCGATCACGGTTCGCAGAGTAAATCGCCTCGGCCCACGAGCCTTCGCGCCGGTCCAGAGCAACGGGAGCACACAGGAAGAGCGGCGACCGCGAGGGATGTGTGGGGCGCGCGATTCTGAGTGGACGGAGGCCACGCTTTGGTTTAGTTGCCTCGGCATGACGGTCGAGCTTGGTGCGCTCCAGCTTGCCTCGTGCGTTCGGAGCGTCGGTTTTGCTGCGGCGTTGTTAGGGGCATGCGTCGGATGTGAGAATACGGATCCCGCCGAGGTGGAGGAGGCCGACGCGGATGAGGCTCAGGCGACCTTCGTCCTTGAAGACGTCCACAACCACAGCGCTCGGAGCTCCTATACAATCCCCGAGATCGAGACGAGCGCTGGCGCCGATCTCAACCTGGATTGGTCGGCGTTCTCCGAGGATCTGTATGGGCGAGTCGTGTCGCCCGCCGCCGACGTCGACAGCGTGGCGCTGCTTCGGTTCCGCAATACCGATCCAATCACGATTGCTGCTCGGCTAGGGTCCAACGAGCTGGGGCTCGCCGATATCGATGCTTCGTTCCTGTTCGTGACGGATCACGTGGCGACCACTGCGACGCTCTCGGCACTTCTGGACTCCACCGGCGCGCCGATGAACATCGCAGCATCGTTCCTTTCCGGTGCTGGGTATACCTACCTGTTGGCGCTTGCGAGTGGAACGACACCGGGGCTCGGGATTCGCTCCATGACCTTCCTCGAGCCAAGCACGGCGTCGGCCAACACAACAGTGCAGGTGGGGGCAGCGACCGGGGTGCGCACCCAGACTGTGAACCTCGGGCGCGAGGCGCTGGCTCTGCCTGTCACGGGCCCCTGGACGATCGATTGGAGCGGTCTTACGAGGGACAGCTTCGGCGCAGAGATCCCCATCGAAGGGATCGACTCGCTCATGCTCGGATACTATCAGGGGGTCACCGCTGACGCTCTGATCGCGGACTACTACGGCCTCGTGGGCATTCCCACTCGGAAGTGGACTCTGGAGCTCGACAACGCGACGTCTGCGAGCCTTGGCATGGCCAAGGAAGTGATGGCCGACAACAGTGCGGGAGCAAACTTTGCCGGATTCGAGGGTATGACCGACGGGGTCTGGCTGTTTCTTCTGAAGTGCAGCGCCTGCACGAATCCGGCCCCTCCGGTGTTGGTTGTGCTGGAGCCCGTTGCGACTCCATGACCCACGTATCCAAGGGTAGACGCTTCGGGATCAGTGGGCTTGCGCTCGTCATGGCGGGCTGCGGCTCTACCTCGGACTTCACGGGGGCTCCTCCCGATGGGGTTGCCGCAACCCCAAGCAGTCAGGTCGCGACGGTCGTGGACGTCACCTGGACTACGACGGTGCCGAGCGTCGGCTACGTCGAGTACGGCGCCACGCCGGAATACGGCATGAACACGCCGCTGGAAGTGGCACCCACGACGACCCACTCCGTTCCCTTGCTCGGCCTTGACGCCGACACCGAGTATTTCTACCGCGTGGTCACGTGGGCCCAGCAGAACGCCGCGGTTGGCGGTGCCTCGTCCTTTCGCACTGGAGCGCTCCCCGCCTCGCTCCCCGCGTTGACGCTCCAAGCGAACCAGTTCGATCGCTTCGTGGCGGTTCCCGTGTCCGGCGTGCCGCCAGCGGTCGCGATCGTGAACCCCGAGGGCAGGATCGTCTGGTATCACCTCGATAGTCGCGGCCTGGAGCTATATCGCGTCAGGTTTGGGCTGGACGGCGCATCGATCCTCTACTCGGCGGCGAGTCCGACAGCGGCACTGCAGACGCCGGGTGTCATCGTTCGCGTTGGCTTCGACGGCACTGAGACGGTGGTGGCCACGCTACCATCGCTCGCGGGCGATTTTGTCGAGCGCTCCGATGGAACCATCGCAGCAGTGGTCGCTGAGGTCCGCGATATCGGCGGCGTCGCGACGCGCGGGGATTCCATCGTGGAGATCGACGCGAACGGAGTTCAGACGGCTATCTGGAGCGCGTCGAACTGCTTCGACCCCTCGTTGCACCCGGCGGTGGTGGCTGACGCTGGCTGGGCTGTGGTCGATACGCTCCAACTCGATCCCACCAACGAGGCCTACTACGTCGGTCTCGCGAGCCTGGGGAGCGTCGCGCGTGTCAGCAGGGCTGCTGGCTCTTGCGATTGGATCTTCGGTCAGACCGCAGCAACGGTCACCTGGGGCGAGGGGGTCGCTCCTATCGCTGGGCTGCGACAGATCGAGGTGGCACCCGACGGTGTCAACACGAGGATCACTCTCGTGGACACCAACGCCGACGGAACCCTTCGAGGCGCAGAGTACAAGTTCAACCCTGCCACTCAGGGACCGGCAACCCTGAGTTGGTCCACGCTGGGGCCCATAGCCGCTTCAGGGGGGCTGCGGCTGGGCCAGCCGTCGCGGCTCACGAACACCAAGGTTTTGGTCAATTGGGCCGCAGAGGGGCGGCTCCAAGTCATCGATTTCACCGGCGCCGTGACGTGGGACGTGATGGCCCCCGCAGGGGTCCGGTTCGGGCTGCACGCCCATACCGAAGCTCTCTACGTCTTGCCCTGATCCAGTACCATGATGCGCCAAACGTGCTGCTCTGTTCTGATCCTTGTCACCTCGCTCACCGGTCTCGCATACGCGGATGCTGGCTACTATTCGGGGGTGAAGGGAGCGCGCGCCGCGGGGCGCGCCGGGGCATTCACCGCCAAGGCCGATGACCTTACGGCGGCAGCACTGAACCCAGCTGGCCTGGCTCGGATCCGCTCCACGACACTGCACGTCGGCAACCGATTTTCGTACAACGCACTCAGCTATCGCCGCGCTCCGACGCTGGATTGGGGCGCAGAGGAGAATGGTGCTCCACCGTACGTCGAGTTCGACGAGGTCGAGAACGATGTTCCGTGGCAACTGCTGGATCCCATGCTGGGGGTTGCGACAACCTTTGGACTGACAGACTGGACCTTCGCGCTCACGGTGTACTCTCCGGCATCGGCCGGGAGGGAAGAGTACCCCCTCGATGGCGGCCAGCGCTATATGATGGTGAGCCGCGACGTCATCATGCTGAACGTTGCGGCATCGGCTGCGTGGCGTTTGAGCGATGTCGTTGGGATTGGCGCCAGCCTGGTCTGGATCAACGTGCCTCGGCTGAAGTACGATCTGGTGGTCAACGGCGCGCCCATGGCCGGAAGTGCCTACCCTGTCACGAGCCCCATGGACGTGGTGGGGCGGACTTCGGGCGCGGACTACTTCACCTTGAACGGCATTCTGGGGGCTTGGTTTCGGCCCGCGCCTTTTCTCGAGATTGGCCTCTCGGGTCAGGTCATCCCAACATCGATTGAGACCTCCAGCGAGCTCGAGGTCCAACCGGTGTCCGACAGCCTCACTGGTGGTGACCCTATCCAACCCACCCGCAACGGCGTGGCAGCGAACGATGTAACGATCACACTCCCGCTTCCTCTCGTTGCGCGAGGTGGCGTGCGCTACAGGCACCTCGATGGTGGGAAGGAGCTCTTTGACGTCGAGCTCGACCTCACCTACGAAACGTGGTCGCGCGTCGACAAGTTCGCCGTTCGAACCAACGGGCTTCAGGCGCAGGTTCGCAGCGTGACTGTGGATATCGGCACCATCGAGGTCCAGAAGCAGTGGCAGGACACCTACACCGTCAGTCTTGGCAGTGACTACGTGGCCGCTCCCGACGCGCTGACGCTTCGGGGTGGGCTCTTCTATTCCTCAGCAGCCACGAAGGCCGCTTATGCCAACGTCGACTTTGCTGCAGGTGAGCACGTGGGAGGTGCCCTGGGCGCGTCCATCTTCGCGGGGCCGGTGGAGCTTGCCGTGGCGTACGAGTACCGTCAGCAGCTGCCTCTTGAGGTGTCCGAGGGCGATGCTCGACTCCATCAGGAGGTCCCTGGGAATCCCTGCCAGGCGCCGTACACCGATCCCGCGTCGTGCCATCCTCAGTTCCTCGGGCAGGCCTCTCCGGCCGTGAATGCCGGGCGCTATGACGCTCACTCCCACGTTCTGTCACTCGACGGCCTCTATCGATTCTAGCGCACCGATCAGTTCATCCGTTGAGCCGAGCCAAGGGGCGGCGTGCCGCCGTCGAACCGATGTCCGGTGCGGAAGGGGGAGGGGGCGCAGTGAGCTCCCCGAATGGCTGGGGGCGCAGCATCTTGGAGGACTCCGCCGTTCACTCGCCACGCTCTGCTGAATAGCGATTCCACCATGCCTGCCAGCAGAATCCCGAATCCCAGACAGACCGACTGGCCCGCTTGTCTCTGGAGAGTGGCTTGCCGCCAGGGGAGCGCGCCCGGCAATCCAACTGTCGCGGGATTCTGGAACAAGGGACGCGAACCGTGCCTGCCGCCGGTGAACTCGGGTACTGCTGTCGTAGACCCATACCGCCGTTTGGTCACTGGTTCACTTCCGGGACGTGGGACATCGTGCTTGCCAGGGGTTTCAAGGCAGTTCCAAAGTTTACCAGGAGAGCGCTGCCCCTTGCTTGGCGCCAGGAGAGCAGTATTTATCGTCAATCATTCCCGAAATAAGGCTCGTGCATGGGAAGGCTTTGGAGTGGTTTTCCGTAGCCTTAACTATCCCACGCGACACTCTGGAGAAGACACAATGAGACGAAATCGACTAGCACGCACCGCTTCGACACTGAGCCTAGCCCTGGCCCTCGGGATCGGGATCGTGGCGTCTGGGGTGTCGACCGCCAGTGAAGTACGAGCTGCCGAAGACGCGCGCGGCATCATGGACAAGTGGGCGCAGACACGGAAGCTCGACGGCTCCGAGGCGGCCATCAAGATGACCATCACCGATGCCGACGGGAAGAAACGCGTCCGCGAGCTCACGATGGCGAGCAAGGTGTACGACGATGGCGCAACGGAGAAGCGGGTCTATCGTTTCTCGTCGCCCACGGACGTCAAGGGTATGGGGATCCTCGTGTTTGACTATGCGAACAAGCCCGACGACCTGTGGATCTACCTGCCCGCGCTCCGCAAGGTGCGACGGGTGGTGAATTCGGAGACATCGAAGGCGTTCATGGGTAGCGAGTTCTCGTACGGGGATTTGAACATTCCTGCCCTTGGCGACTACAACTACACCCTCGTCAAGGAAGAGAACATGGGAGGCGAGAACTGCTACGTCATCGACGTGGTGCCGAAGACCGACGCCGTCAAGAACGCCGAGGGCTACTCCAAGAAGACGCTGTGGATCAGCAAGACCAAGTACACGGCGCAGAAGGGCATCTACTACGACTTGGCAGGCAAGCCGCTCAAGGAGCTGAAGTGCTCTGACAACGTACTGCTCGACCCAGCAAAGAAGCGCTATCGCTCGAAGCGGATGGAGATGAAGAACCTCCAGACGAACCGCGTGTCGGTGTTCGAGACATCCAAGGTGGAATTCACTCCCCAGACCAAGGACGAGTACTTCACCGAGCGCTATCTCCAGCGTCCATAGTCCTGCTGCCAAAGACGCTCAGGCAGTCCGCCCGTCAAGCTCGGTTTCTGGCGAGGTCTCGCGAGAACCGGAGCGGAGCGTACGTAGGGTACGCGAGCACCGGAAGCGCAGCGAAACGAGGCCGGAGCCGAGATCGGCTGGCGTCCTTTTAGACTGGTTTTCGGCAGCAGTGATCGTCGCTGGTTACGACCCAGTGCTGGCGCGATGCAAGCGCCGGCATGAGTGCACTGGACGGACAGGAA
>CAYRKE010000168.1:12059-16515 GCA_964424695.1 uncultured Polyangiaceae bacterium | reverse complement strand
CGCGCAGAACGTCGAGCCAATCCCGTCCGAGAACGTACTGCTCTACCTGCCCCGCGGTGGCCAAGAGCTCTGCCAGCTTGGAACCGGCGTAGGCTGAATACTTGCGCAGCGAGGAAGGCATGACGCGCGAAAGCTCGAGCCTACGTGCCAGCGCTTCTCCGAGCGACCATTCCTCTCCCGCGATCTTTACGGGAGTGCCCCGCTTGTCCCCCAAGGTCTCCAGAATCTGGGCCACCAGCGTTAGATCGTTCGAGGGCCGGACTCCCAGCGCGTCTCCGGGTTCGTACTTGATGCGGGACCCCTCGAGCGACAGCTCCAGATGGACGTAGTGCTGCGTCGAACCGCGGCCGCTCAAGACCATCGCGTCCAGTAGCTCTGCCGACCAAGGGTTTTCGCGGTCAAAACGACGGACGACCCGGGAAGCCACCGGGGGGGTCGCGGCGGGTTTCCCGAGGATCATGCGCGGCGCGAATGCTTCGAGGACGCGCGATGTCCAAGCCTCCGCGCCGTCCTGGTAGTCGAGGTCGAGGTCTACCCTGTCGAGCAGGCGTCCCGCTCCCAATTCCGCGAGCCGCCGGTCGAAGTCGGCCCCCGTCTTGCAGAAATGGACGTATGATTTGTCGCCCAGACCCAGCACCGCGAAGCCACACTGGTCGAGCTTGGGCGCCCGCGCGCCATGCAGGAAATCGTAGAATGCAGCGATCGATTCGGGGGGCTGTCCTTCACCGTGGGTGCTCACCACGATGGCGAGGTTCTTCTCTCGCTTGAGGCTGCCGCGTGAGTAATCTGCCATATTCGACAGCACGACGGTCCAGCCCTTGTTGCGCGCTTGGCTGGCCAGGTCCTTGGCGATCGCCGCCGAGTGTCCGGAATGCGAACCGTAGAGCACGGTGAGCCCGGTCGCCGCCGACGCTTCCGTGTCGTGGGTCTGCACCAACCGGTCCTCGGACAACGCCGATGTGTCGAGGCGCGCCAGTAGCCAGCGTGCTGCGATCACGGACTGTCCCGGGGAAAGGGTTTCACCGAGGGCGCGCAGGCTGTCGAATTGTCCTGGGCTGAGTCCTATGGGAAAAGACTGAGTCAACGGCTGATTCATCGTCTGTAGCGACGCGATTGCGACCCCCCGCCGATCCACGCGGATGACCATCCGCGTCATTCCGAGAAGGCAACCAATGCGTAAGGCGAACCCACCTCGGGTCAAGCCGTGGCGTCGCTCCCCGTCACATCTCCAGGTGGCGCCCAAGGAACGGACGCACGGCTGGGTGGTTGTGGTGGATAGACCGCTGTCGGTCGCCCCCAACTCTCGTAGCCGATGCCGAGCTGGCGCCGCTTCCCTACAGCTCGAGGCGAGGCTCGCGGCTGATGGACCAGGCGAGAGGAATGCCGCACAGCCCGACAGCGACGCCGAGGGCGAGGTAGGCGCCGGACAGGGAAACCCGGTCGACGATGAGCCCGAAGAGCGGATAGCAGACCACGAGGACGACTCGGGTCACCATGCCCGAGACCGAAAGCACGGTCGCGCGAGTCTCGGACTCGACGAGCCGATTGAGCCTGTCCAGTACGAGCGGTGTGGAGACGCCCCAGAGCGCGGCATTCACGAGTATCGCGGGCAGCAGCCAAGGTGAGGTCCAGGTACCGAGCAGCAGGAAGCCGGGACTCGTGAGCAGCAAGAGCCAGATGACCCGTCGGGACCCGAGCGCCTTCTCCATGGCATCGGCGCGGTCCGACGAGAGGCCCGCGAGCAACTGGAAGGCGAAGAAGAGAACTCCGCCCACGGCGGTGCTCAGACCCAACGCGCTGTAGTAGACAAACGCGAGCCAGACTCCGAGAGCACCCGAGCAAGCGAACAACGCTTGGAAGAGGGAGAGCAGCCGCACCCTGCGGTTCTTGAGAGCCTGAGTGCTGATGGCGAGCATATCGCGGAGAGGAGTGCGCGAGCGGCGCTCGACGCGGGCTGGCTCGACGAGGAGCAGCCCCACCACCACGAGCAGCAGCGCCGTCCCGGCGTTGGCAGCGAACGGAAGCCTCAGAGACACGAGCGCCAGGAGGCCGCCGAGGATCGACGATACTGCCGTCCCGAGTCGCTCGAACAGCCGCGCCCGCCCCTCGATGCGTCGGTATTCCCCGTCGCGCCCGAGCTGTCGGAGCGTGTCGAAGACGAGGGCTGAGTCGGTTCCGGAACGCATGCTCACCGAGATGGCGAGGAGGAACTCCGCCACACAGAACATCACGAAGCTTGATGAGACGGCGTATAGGCCGATTCCTACTGGAAAGAACGTGGCTCCCAGGACGAGCGCGCGCTTGCGCCCGAGGGCGTCAGCTAGGTATCCGGACGGGATCTCGAGCGCGAGGGTTGCCAGCGAGAACACCGCCTGCGCAACGAGAAACTGGGTGACGGTGAGCGAGCACGCCTTATAGAAGGGCAGGATGACCGGGACGAGCAGGAGAAAGTCGCTCAGGAACCTGTAGGCGTAGATCTTCGTGACGTTGTTGGAGAGCTGCACTCGGCGGACTATAGCAGCGAAACGGGCCGTCGCGCGCAGCCGGGCACGCCCCACCTCGCGGGGAGCCGTCGAATCCGGGGGAAGCGGCAGCTCCCTGCCCGAGGAGCGCGGTAGAGTCCTCACCGCGTGGACGAAACGGCACCTCGGGCGCCCACGGCGCCGAACTCCGGGCGGCAGTAGCTGCCAGTTTTCACGGTGTGCATTCCCCTTGTTTACGCATATGGCTCTGCGCGATATTGCGACATGACCGATCTGGCTCTGGGCAAGCACCTGTCAAGGGACGACCTCGGCAGGTTTCTTCACGCGTTGTTGCCCGGTGTCCACGTGGAAGTACTGGATGACGGCGAGGTGCCAAACCTCGATTTCGACGTCCACGTGTCCATCGAGCTCAACGCTTCCGAGTTTCCTCTCGGCCTATGCATCCTCGTCGCCATGCGTTCGGGTCGAGATATGGAAGCTTGGCTCGGGGGCGTCGCTCGAGCCCTCAGCAACCATTTTGACGCTCGGTCCATCTGCGACGGCACGCGCTATGGAGATTCGCGAGCTCCCTACTGGTCGCTGATCTGGGATCAAGGCGTTGCCTATCTCGCCGATGATTGCGACAGCCTGTTCGCGGATGGTGAGGGCGGAGCTGTTCGAGTGGTTCGTCCTCTGGGGGCTGGCGTGGTGGATGTTCCAGCGGTACAGGAGCTCGCGGACTGGGTTCGCCCGGTGACGGACCCGTAGTCTCCAGAAGTGATCTTGGGGGCGCCTCCCGTTGAGGTGTCCTTGGGGGCGCCTCCCGTTGAGGTATCGATCTGGCTCTAGTCCTGCTGCTGCGGACGCCGCCACTGGTTGGGGATGCGATTGCCCCCCTTCTGTAGCGCCGCGAGATGGGCTAGGACAGTGACACGTATGCGCGCCGTAGTTACCGCCGGAGGAACGAGCGAACCCATCGATGACGTGCGAGTCATCACGAACCTATCCACCGGGCGTTTCGGGGCGGCTCTGGCAAACGCCTTGGCCCAGCGCGGCATCGAGGTGACGCTTCTTGCTGGGCGGGCCCTCGTCAAACACCCAGAGTGGGTCGACCGCCGGGTCCGGCTTGTGGGCTTTGGGAGCTACGCGGAGCTCGATGCTGCCCTCTCGAGGTCCATCAGCCCTCCCCCGGAGCTCCTGTTCATGGCGGCTGCGGTCTCCGACTATTCCCCGATTCGTAGCGAAGGCAAGATCCGTTCGGACGCGGACGAGCTCAGGCTCGTGCTGCGGCGCAATCCGAAGCTCATTTCCACGCTTCGTGCTCGTTGTGGCGTCGAGACATTCCTGGTTGGCTTCAAGCTTCTCTCAGGCGTCTCCGTCGAGGAGCTGGTCGCTACCGCGCGGCGTCAGGTCACTGAGCAGCGCTTGAACCTCTGCGTAGCCAACGATCTCGCGGAGCTCTCGGGTCCCGAGCATCCCGTGTTCCTCGTCACCCCCGAGGGCGGGGCGCTGCGCCGAACGGGTACCAAGGCTGAGGTTGCGGCGCAGGTGGTCGACTTCGCGTGTCGTCGCGCCGAGACGCACTGGCACCGAAGTGTCCCGGCGCGGCTCGTCGAGCCTGCCGGGCGCGATGCTGCAGGGGCGCTCTTGACTCTGGCCATCGAGGGCAGGCTCCTCACCAGTAACGACGGGAACGTGTCGCACCGCGCAGGCACGGGGCTCGTCGTCACGCCGCGACAGGTTGCCAAGGCCACGCTGACTCCTGCCGACCTGCTCTACGCTGAGGTCGCTGACGGAGTCGTGTCCTACTCAGGCGACCGCAAGCCGTCCATCGACACGGCTGTCCACGCCTGGCTATACCGCCAGCTCCCGTGGCTGCAGGGCATGCTGCACTTCCACGATGGGCTGGTGCTGCCAACGGCCGAGACGGGGTTTCCCTGGCCGTGTGGATCGACCGAGGAGGCCGAGGAGATCGGGCGCGCACTCATTCGAGC
>CAYRKE010000168.1:7724-11959 GCA_964424695.1 uncultured Polyangiaceae bacterium | reverse complement strand
GGCGTCAGTGGCCGGGAAGTTGCCGCGGCTGGCGTCCCTGAGGGACGTCTCTGCAGCCGGGAAGTTGGCGCGGGTTTGGGGGCGTCGGGTGATCGCAGGGGGTTCGCGGTGCGCCTCGTCCAGCACGGGTGCCTCATCGGGGTCACCGACGCGGCGGGCCTCCTCGCTCAATGGCGTTCGGCGCGCGCGGGTTACGAGGCCCACTTGTTGGAAGTCGGACAGCATCCGGCGCGAGTTCGACCCACACCGGTGTTTGACGGCCCCAGCATCGTCGGGATCTGCGCCGAGGTGCCCGATTACGGGGGGTGGTCGACCTGGCTCGTTCCCGAGCTGCGAGGCGCGGGGCGCGGCGATCGGGTTGCCGAGGCCCTCGACGACCTGGGCCGTACGGCGGTCGTGGGGGAAGCCTGTGGCGTGCTGGATTGGTATCGCGAGCGCGGCTGGGTCGAGCGGGAGCGTCACGGTTCCATCGTGTGCCTCGATCCGCCGTCTCGACGGAAGGTTTGGATCGAGGCGGCTAGCATCTGTCTGCTCGCTCCCGACGGGCGGGTGCTACTCGGCCGGCGGCTCACCGGGCCATGGCCCGAGTACTGGGCCTTTCCCGGCGGGCGCCGCGACGCGGGCGATTCGACGCCCCTTGCCACCGCGCTCCGCGAACTCCGCGAGGAGACCGGTATTGCGCTCGAGTGGGCACCTGTGGTGCGTGAGCGTCTCGTCCACGTCGGCGACTACGCTGTGCATAGCTTCGTCGTTTCCGTGCTGTCCGCGTCAGAACCTGTTCGGAGCGCCGAGCTCGACGCCCGCTGGGTGTCGCGCGCCGAAGCTCCTGCTCTTCGTCCGATGGGTGCCGGAACGCGTCGGATCTTGCGCGGGCTCGGGAGAATCTGAACCCCCTGATGGAGGGGCGCTACGCCGTGGGCTGCGGCGGGAATCGGAGTCATGGCTGAAGGCGCCTGCGAGTCGCAGACCCGGCACCCGCCACGCGAGGCTGGGCAGCATCGCTCGCACTCCCACGTCGCGAGAACGTGGCGTCTCGGGCCACGCCGGCACCACAGGCGCCGCGGACTTGCCGGCGTGAATGGCGGGAGATGAACAGCGGCCCCGTGGGGCGGCGGGTGGCAGAGCTCTGCGATCTGGGACCCGGGCCGTCTCTGTCGATCAACGAGCCATCATCGACCCTCCGGAGCGTGTCCGACCCGGGAAGCCTTGCGAGGGCGATGCGCCGCTCGGCGTCGCCTCTCGGCACGGAGTCTCACGGCAGTCGAGTTGCCATGAATCCCAGTGTTTCGCCGAGTCCATTGGAAGACTAGTCCCTCGGCGAGCCATTGTTGACCACTTCTGGCGCACCAACACCCACAAGTCAGGTGTCATGGTGGTGCAGTGCACGACCAGTGGCGAGATCCAGCCCGACGGCCTTGCGACTCGGGGGCGGGCGGTTGCCAGAGGCGCGACCGGGTTCTCCCATGATACTCTGCCCCGTGGGGCGCGTTGGCTGCCTCGCTGCCCAGCAGCTCCGGAGGGACCGATGAAGACGACGTTCGAGCCCGCAGTCTCGCGAACCCTTGGAGTGTCGAGCCTGAGCATCAGCGCCCCATCAACGCTGATTCTGGTGTTCTCGCTCACGATTTCGGGACCCTGTGGCTGCTCCAAGGACGCCTCGTCTGGGCGAGCAATGAGCCACGAAGGAGAGCGCGAGGGTTTCGACTTTGCCTATGACTACGACCCTCCTTCGATGAGCGACGTTACCGGGACCCCGATCGGGGCCACTCCAGTTGGGCATGGAGAGATCGGCGCTTGGGCGCGCGAGCTGCCCGCCTTCGAGCGCACGATCTACGTGCGACCTCCGGGCGCGAGCTACGGGGTGTCCGATGGCTCGAGCTGGACCGATGCGCTGTCGGGATTTCCTGCCGAGTTGGTTCGCGGCACTGAGTACCTCTTTGCCGCCGGCGACTACTACGACGGCCCTTGGCCCGATGGGCGGTACTTCCAGCACGAGTTTGAAGAGCCTGAGTCCGGCGGGGAGTACATCGGGCTCTCCAAGGCCACCCCGGACCGGCATGGAACCGATGACGGGTGGCTTGAGGAATTCGCTGACGGTCCGAGCCGATTCGGTCCCCTCGCGCTGGTCACCGGATATGTCGTCATAGACGGACAGGTCGGGCTCGGCGGTTCGGTTGACGCGTACGGGTTCAGCATCTCCTCCCGTGATTGCCAGAACCGCGCCGATGCACCCATCACCTTTCCCTGGAATAGCACGGCTACCCATGTCCTCCTGCGTCACGTCAATATTCAGGATTGCGGTCACCGGCCGGATCCCACCAACGGTTCGGAAGACGCCATCTATGCATACGACAATAGCCACTCCCAGTTCGTGCTCCAGAATAGCTACGTTCACGACGCTTTCCGGTGTCTCCTGTTCCTCCAGAACTGCGCTGACATCCTCATCGAGGGTACTACCTTCGCTCGCGCAGGGCTCCACCACGAGGCCAACACCCTGGCGCTCCGTAACTGCGAGAACGCGGCTATCCAGCGCAACGTTCTCGTCGACGCATACGGTTCGATGATTTCCCTGCAGGGCTCACGCGGCGTTCGGGTGCAAGGCAACGTCCTGCGGCGCACGCTGGACGACTGGAACCTCTGGGCAGCCGTGGTGCTGTCAGAGTCGTGCAGTGACATCTCCGTGCACGGCAACACCTTCTACGGGCTCGCGGGACTGAACGTCGGGGTCCGAGCCCCGGAGGGTATCGGCTCTGCCCTCGAGGTCTTCAACAATCTCTGGGCTCATTGCAGAACGAACCAAATCATGTTGAGCGGTCAGCACTCGCACAATGCCTTCTACGACAACCTGCGAGATGACCAGTCTCTCGATGACTCGATTGAAGAGGAGACCAAGGACGTTCTGAGCGCCGAGCCTTTCGTCGATGCCGAAGCTGGGGATCTGCGACTGGTGGCGCCGACCGCGGCCGGCCAAGTGATCGAGGAGCCCTCCGCCATCGACCTCCTGGGAGTCGCGAGAGGGGCAGACGGCGTCTGGGATCGCGGGGCCTACGAGTACGCGGAGTAGATGAGGAGGCGCCAAGGTATGCAACCGTCCAAACCATTTGCGCGACCACCACAGCGAGACCTCGGTCATGATGGCGCGCGGCGATCCTGGCTGCCGGCAGGGTGGAACCCCCGCATTCGGTGCTCGGATTCCGGAGCCTGTTCCCGTCCGAGGTCACTGTCGTTGGGGGCACCAGTCGGGCCGCGACCAGCACGATCCCACTCCGCGGCATGCTCCCGCGTGCCTGAGCCTAGCGCGCCGGTTTTCGGTCACGCTTCGCCCCAAGCCCGTGCTGCGGTGCGGGGATCATGGCAACCTCGCGCAGGTCAGTCGGTGTATCGCGCGCTCATTGGCCTGGCCATGGGGGGGCTCTGCGGGATGCCTCTTGGTTGCGACTCCAAGGGCGACGGCGCCACGTTCTGCGGCGAAGCCGAAGGCGACTGCGCCCTATCTTGTGACGACAACTGCGAGCCGGAGTGCATGGATGTCGACGGCGTTTGCGACATCGCTTGCGGTGACAAGTGCAGCCCCGAGTGTCGCGACTCCATCGACTCCGGACCGTGCAACCTCGAGTGTGGGGACGACTGCGAGCCGTACTGCTGGATCGGAGAGCGGTGCAACGTCTGGTGCGGCGAGCGCTGCGCCGCGAGGTGTAGCTACATCCAGAGCTGCGACTTCGAGGTCGGGGATGCCTCCACCGTCGCCTGCCTTCTCGACGAGTACTGCGTCGTTCAATGCCTTGGCTCCTGTCGGGTCGACTGCACCCAGAGCCCCGTATGCCAGGTGACCTGCGCAGCTGACGACGCCGTTTCCTGCCCGGACGGCAGCGTGGGGTGTGGCTCGGGCTGCGATTTGACACTATGAGGCGCTGATGGGGCAACAGCTTGCTGGCGCCGTTCATCGCGAGGTTTTCGGTCGTCCACTACCACTGCACTCCCGGGGTTGAGCGAGAAGTCAGGAGCCCCCCGCTTGACGGCGGCTACCGGGGGCACCACGAACCGCGCATGACGAACACCAACCATCGGTTTGCTGCAATCCTCGTGGGCGGGCTCGTGTGGGGTATGCCGATGATCAGCGCGGCCGGACCGAGCGACGTTCCGGGATGCGGCGGAGACGACGGCAAGAAGGGCGACAGCTCGGCGCTGTGCGGCGGAGACGACGGCAAGAAGGGCGACAGCTCGGCGCTGTGCGG
>CAYRKE010000168.1:0-7624 GCA_964424695.1 uncultured Polyangiaceae bacterium | reverse complement strand
TGCGAGCGCCGTCACGGGCTGCAGCGACTCGGAGGAGGCCTGCGCTAGCGGCTGCCCGGCAACGGGTCGGTCTGCTTCGGACGGCGACATCCGGCTCGTTCTCGACAGAGAAAACTCGAGTGTGGTCATCGAGGACGAGTCTTCCTTCTCCGACGGCATGATCATGTCGGGAGAGCTGGTTCTCCGCCCCGACGCTGCCGGGTGCGCAGGTATGCCCGAACGCCCGTGTGGGGCAACGATCCAACGATTGAGCGTCACGATCACCGATCTCACTGCCGGCGACTTCAGCTTCTCCGAACCCACGCTATCCATCGATGCGCCACTCGAGGTGCTGGATATCGGGATGGGGTACTCGATCGAAGAAGGAACGAACATTCACAACTGTGTGGTCCTCAGAGGCGCCCACCAGCACGTCGTCCAGGAGGCGGAGATCGCGGCCAGTCTCCTCTTCGACGACATCTGGTCTCCGGGTGGCTGGGCAGGCCTCACCGCCTGGTGGCCGTTCGTGCTTGCCTTCCCGATTGACGGTTGCATGACCAGAACCCTCAACCTCGTCATCAACGCGAGCTTCATTCCCGAGTCATAGTTCTCCGGCACGAGACGATTCGGCTGTCATTCCGGGCTGCCAGGCGTCGCGCTCGGCCTGACTCGAGCGATAGACCGCGCACGTGGGCTCATCAGCGGTCCGCGGAGTACGCTCGACGCAGTCCGAACTGGGCTCGAGGCAGCCGGGACCCGGATGAGGGAGCCATCAGGGCGCCAGCACTTCGTTCCACTCCCGTATGACGTAGCGGGAGACGATGCCGTGCTGCACGAACGGATCGAGCGATACGAAGGTTTCAGCAGCTTCTCTCGTTGTGAAGATCCCGAGCGCGCCCCCAGCGGGTTCGTCTGTGAAGGGGCCGATCATCAAGAGGGTTCCTTCTGATCCGAATCTTCCCCACAGTGCCCGATGGGCCTCGAAGTGCGAAGGCACCTTGGCCAGAAAATCCGGGGCGGCTTCGTAGAACACCACGTACTTCATGCGGCTGACCCTAGCATTTCGGGGAGAGATGCGGCAGTTCGATGCCACGGCTAGCCGTGCGGGCGAGCCCCGCGCAGCTCCGAGCCCGATTCGGCGGATCGTCTCCCCAGGATGCCGTCCCGGTCCCGATTCCCCCCTCGGAATCGAGAGGCTCTGGCAGCCTCGGTGCAATTTCGAGCGCGGGGCAGGCCCTCGGGATGCTAGGCTTCGACCCTGCGGGGCCGAGGGGTACTCCCCTCGGGACTCTGGCAAGTCCACTCCTTCCACGCGCATTCCGTCGATGCGCTGACGAATCCTCTCATGATACCGAAGCATCTCTTGGGGAAGTACGCTCGGAGCTCATCGCGCACGGCGCGTCGTGCGCTGCTGGTTTTTCTCGCGGTTGGTGCCGCACTGGCCGTGGGTGGTTGCCCGCACCAGCCGCCTCCCACCATCGCGAAGGTGGTTCCTCCGAGGGCGACACCGCCTAAGGCGAAGGTCACGTGGCAGGAGTCCAAGTCCGGGCTCGGATTTCGTCTGAGCGATGCCGAGCCCGAGCCGCCGGAGCACAAGAGCGCCAAGGCGACGCTGCTCGACGCGAAATCCACCCGCGAGCTGCTGGCCCGCCTGCCGCCCATGACCAAGGTGCCCGCAGTGCAGGAATTCGCGCTGCGCGAGAAGTCGATTCCCACGCCCCGACCAGGCGAGACGTTGCGGACGGCGTTTCCTCCGCCTCTGCCCGCGCCGGATAGTGGCCCCCCAGCCGTGCCGGGACAACCGCTGGTCGTGGAGCGTTTCGTTCCAGAAGGGGACGTCAGCATCGCGCCGCAGCTGAGCGTCACTTTCTCGGCTCCGATGGCGGAGCTCACCTCGCAGGATGACCTCTCCAAGCTGGCGTCTCCCGTCCAGCTCAGCCCACTGCCACCCGGCAAGTGGAACTGGCTTGGCACCCAGACGGTCGTCTTCGTGCCTGACAGCGAGCGGTTCCCCATGGCTACCGACTACACCGTGACGGTGCCCGAGGGCACCACCAGCGTCGCTGGTGCCCGTATCACCGCCAGCAAGACGTGGCGCTTCTCCACTCCCGCCGTCGCCGTGGAGCGGGCCGAACCGGACGGTGGCGGGGAGGCGCAGCCATTGGATCCAGTCCTGTTCGCCTCTTTCAACCAACGCATCGATCCAGAGCGCGTTCTGGCGAAAACCACGTTGCGTGAGGCCGGAGCCCGCTCGAACATCGCACCGATTCCGCTGCGCCTCGTCACTGCAAGCGAGATGGAGAGCGACCGCGAGTTGCGGGCACTAAGCCGGAGCGCCGAGCCGGGACGCTGGGTTGCCGTGCGCCCGGTGAGTCCCCTCCCCAGAGCAACCCACTTCACCTGGGGTTTCGAGGCGGGCATGCCTTCGGCGGAGGGTCCCAAGACGACCCGTTCCGAACAGAGGTACTCCTTTTCGACCTACAGCCCCATCGCGCTATCCAGCATGCGGTGTGCGTGGAGCGAGCGGTGTGTGCCGTTCGCCCCGTGGGTCGTCGAGTTCAACAATCGTCTCGATGAGTCATCGCTGGATCGGGAGCTCGTTCGCGTCGAGCCACCGCTCCCTGGGATGAAGATCGAGACCATCGGAGATGGCTTTGTCATCCGGGGGCGTGCCAAAGGTCGCACCAAGTACACGATTACGGTGCTTCCGGGCCTTCGAGACACCTTCGGGCAACGGCTCGAGGCACCTGTGCAGGGCACGATCGAGGTCGGTTCGGCGGAACCCATGTTGTTTGCTGAACAGAACCCCATGGTCGTTGCAGATCCGGCATTCCCCTACCGCCTTGCCGCCTTCAGTATCAACCACCCTACTCTCCGCGTGCGGCTCTATCGGGTGCGGCCTTCCGACTGGACGCAGTACCTCGAGTTCCGCGAGGCCTGGGACTTCGACCAGAAGCTCGTGACGCCACCGGGCAAGCTCGTTTTCGATCGCAGGATCCAGACCCGCAAGGCGCCCGACGAACTCGTCGAGACCTCCATCGATCTTGGCCCAGCGCTCACGGATGGCCACGGGAACGTCGTGGCCATCGTCGAGCCGACCACGGCGCCGAAGCGCGATCGGTGGGGCGGCGTTCGGCGCGAGTGGATTCGCTCCTGGGTCCAGGTAACCGAGATCGGTCTTCAAGCGTTCTGGGATGACGACACGGTGCACGCCTGGACGAGCCAACTCAGCGACGGCAGTGCGCTCGGGAACGTGGATCTGGAGCTCTTTGGCACTGCGTCCCGAGGCAGAACCGATACGACAGGGCTCGGGAAGCTCGGGCTCCGCGAGGCGAGCCCGCTGCTCGTTGCCATCCGAGGCGGCGACACCAGCTTCATCCCCGCGCAGAACTCCGTGCGTTGGGCGGACTCTTACTTTGCGCCGACACCGCTGACGAGGGAGGACGTCTGGTTTCTCTTCACAGATCGCGGGCTCTACAAGCCAGGGGAGCGGGTCCAGGCCAAGGGGTGGGTTCGCACGCTACGACCCGGCAAGGGGGGCGACGTCGAACGCCGTCCTCCCGGTTCCGAGCAGTCCATCCAGTATCGTGTCCGTGATGCGCAGAATGCCGAGGTGGCCACCGGAAAAACCACGCTCGACGAGAGCGACGGTTTCGATCTCCGGTTCTCGCTGCCCAAGAACGCCAACCTGGGCATGGGCAGTATCGATCTGCTGACGAGTGGAGGGTCTCACCTTGCCACCCGTCAATTCCAGATCCAGGAGTTTCGCCGCCCCGAGTTCGAGGTGACGTCGAGCGTCAGCGAAGGCCCGCATCGGGTGGGTGACCACGCCATTGCCTCGGTGACGGCTGCCTACTACGCTGGTGGCGGTCTTCCCAGCGCCGACGTCAAGTGGACTGTCGCAGCCACCGACGCCACCTACAAGCCACCGGGGTGGTCGAGCTACCAGTTCGGCAAGGCGCCGCGGTTCTTCTCGTGGTGGCGTTCCGAGGAGCCTGTTCCCCCCGAAGAGTGGACGGCGCGCACCGGCGTCGATGGCACACATCGTCTCCGCATCGACTTCGACGCGCTTCCACCCTACTACCCGCGCAGTCTCGCGCTCGAGGCTACCGTCACCGATGTAAACCAGCAGGAGTGGACGTCTCGCGCCAGCGTTCTCGTGCACCCAGCGAGTGTGACGACCGGTCTGCGTGCCAGCCGGCGCATGGTACGTTCCGGGGAGACCCTCGAGTTCGAGGTGATCGTCACCGACCTCGATGGCAAACCGGTGTCGGGGCGTTTCGTCGAGCTGCATGCGGCCCGCCTCGAGTGGGATCGCGTTGGTGGCGACTACGTCGAGGTCGAGGCGGACGCGGTGACCTGCAGTGTCACCTCCACCACCAAGCCCGAGAAGTGTGGTTTGCCGATGAAGAGCGCGGGTGAGTACCTGGTGTCAGCGCTGGCTACCGACGTCCATGGTAGGAAGAGCCGCACCGAGTACCGGGTGTGGGTCATGGGCGAAGACCTCCCGGAGGGACCACAGGTTCCCGAAGGTAGCGTCGAAATCATGCCGGACCGCGAGGAATACCGGGGAGGCGACACCGCCCGGCTCCTCGTCATGGCCCCGTTCGCCCCTGCCGAAGGCGTGCTCACGGTGCGCCGCAGCGGCATCACCGATATCCGTCGCGTCAGCCTGCGGGAAACGACCGCCGTTCTCGAGGTTCCAATCCTCGCGAGCTACGTTCCCAACGTCACGGTGCGTCTCGATCTCGTCGGCGCCGAGGTGCGAGAAGGCGAGATGGGCCTTCCCGATCCCGGCCTTCCGCGGCGGCCTGCCATGGCGAAAGGCGAGACGGTGCTCCGTGTGCCCCCGTTGGATCGCACGCTGGCCATCGATATCGAGCCCGCCGCCCGAACCCTCGAGCCCGGCGCAAAAACCAAGGTCAATCTCGACGTCAAGGACGCCGCAGGGCACCCGGTATCTGGCGCTCGCGTCGCCCTGGTGGTCGTCGATGAGTCGGTTCTCGCCCTGGCCGACTACAAGACCCCGGATCCTCTGGAAGCCTTCTACGTCGAGCGGGGCGCGGGCGTGCAGGATCTCGAACTGCGGTGGAGGGTTGCCCTCACCAAGCCGGACGCGGCTACCCTCGAAACGCAGGCAAGGGTCATGGGGCAGGGAGTCACTCGCATGAATGGAGGTGGCCACGGCGGGCGCAACAAGTCTCTGGCTGCCAGCAGCGCTGCCCGCGCGCCGATGGAGATCCAGGCCGCGCGGTCCAAACCAGGCAAGCCATCCGCCGTACCGCCTCCCTCGGCCAAGCGGGAAGACAAGAAGGCGGACGACGGCTATGGGTACACCTTCGACGACGAACCTGCCAGTGCAGCGGCAGGCCTCGGTAGCGGACGACCCGCGGCGCCGCTCACGGTGCGTCAGAACTGGAGCGCCCTTGCCGCGTTCGTCCCCGCACTTCGCACCGATGAGCGTGGCCGCGCATCGGTGAAGGTCAAGTTGCCCGACAACCTCACACGCTATCGAGTGATGGCCGTGGCTGCCTCCGGGGCGAACCGTTTCGGCAGCGCGGAAGAGGCGATCACGGCGCGCCTTCCCCTCATGGTGCGGGCGTCGCCCCCGCGTTTCCTCAACTTTGGCGATCATTTCCGGCTCCCCGTGGTGGTGCAGAACCAGACCTCGTCGCCGGTTCGCGCGAACGTCGTGGTTCGGGCTGCCAACCTCGAGTTTACGGGTGCGCCGGGGCTCAGTGTGGTCGTTCCTGCGAACGATCGCGTGGAGGTGGATTTCCCCGCTGCGGCAGTGCGTCCGGGAACGGCGCGGTTCCAGGTAGGAGCGTCGAGTTCGGCTGGCACGGACGCGAGTGAGGATGAGCTGCCGGTCTGGACTCCGGCGACGACCGAGGCTTTCGCGACCTACGGCGCGGTTGATCAAGGCGCCGTCGCGCAGCCCGTGCGCCGCCCTAGTGACGCTGTCAAGGAGTGGGGCGGGCTCGAGCTCACCACTTCGTCCACGGCCCTCCAAGGTCTTACCGACGCGGTGATCTACCTCGCCACCTATCCTTTCGAGTGTAATGAGCAGCTCTCCTCGCGTGTGCTCAGCATCGCGGCGCTCCGAGATGTGCTCGATGCCTTCAAGGCCGAAGGGCTTCCGCCCAAGGAAGACCTGATTGCTCGCGTGAAGGCCGATCTCGAGAAGCTGGCGAGCCGTCAGCACTGGACCGGCGGGTGGGACTGGTGGCGAAAGGACCGCAATCCGGTTCCGTTCGTGAGCATCCACGTGACGCACGCTCTGGTGGTCGCGAAAGCCAAGGGCTTCAAGGTTTCGGACGAAATGAGCCAGAGGGCACTTGGGTACCTGCGCCAGATCGAGGGACGGATCCCTCACGACTATTCGCTCTCGGTGCGGCAGACACTCATCGCGTACGCCCTCTACGTCCGCCACCTCGTCGGAGATCGGGACCCGGCGCGGGCACGCCGTCTCATTCAGCAAGCGGGGGGCGTCGAGAAGCTCCCCCTCGAGGCCATCGGTCTCATCTGGCCAGTGCTAAAGAGCGACCGCGCCAGCGAGGCCGAACTCGCGGCCATTCGCAATCTCGTCAACAATCGGGTCACCGAGACTGCTGGTGCCGCTCACTTCGTGACCAGCTACGGTGACGGCAGCTGGCTGCTTCTCCACTCGGATCGACGGGTCGACGGCATTCTGCTCCAGGCTCTCATCGCCGATCAGCCTCAGAGCTCCGTGATCCCCAAGCTGGTCAAGGGGCTGCTGGCCCACCGCACCCGTGGCCGTTGGGTGAGCACCCAGGAGAACGCGTTCGTCCTGCTCGCGCTCGATCGCTACTTCGCCACCTATGAGTCGGTGACGCCAGACTTCGTTGCGCGGGCTTGGCTCGGCAGTGGCTTCGTTGGCGAGCACCGTTTCAAGGGGCGCAGCAACGACCGCCAGGAGACTCTGGTGCCGATGTCGTATCTCGCGGGTCTCGCGCAGCCGGCGACGCTGACTCTCGCCAAAGACGGTCCGGGCCGCCTGTACTACCGGCTCGGTATGCAATATGCGCCGAAGTCTCTGTGGCAATCCCCCTCGGACCATGGCTTTGCCGTCAGCCGTAGCTACGAGGCCGTCGAGAACCCCTCTGATGTCCGCCGAGGCAAGGACGGCGTGTGGCACGTCAAGCGGGGCGCCACGGTGCGAGTCCGCGTCGGTATGGTGGCCCGCAGCCGTCGCTACCACGTTGCCCTCGTCGACCCGCTCCCCGCTGGCTTCGAGCCCCTAAATCCGGCTCTTGCTACCAGTGCCACGGTCCCGGATCCTCCCAGGGATCCCGAGCAGAAGCGCAGTACCCCGTGGTGGTGGTCGAGCTCGTGGTACGAGCATCAGAACCTCCGTGACGATCGCGCCGAGGCCTTCACGTCCCTCCTGTGGGACGGCGTCTACGAGTATGTCTACAACGCTCGCGCGACGACGCCCGGAACGTTCGTGGTGCCGGCGCCCAAGGCCGAGGAGATGTACTCGCCGGAGACGTTCGGACGCGGCGCGAGCGATCGCGTCATCATCGAATAGCCTCAACGTAGAACGCTGGCGGGCGCCAGCGGGTGTCGGGGGACGCCGGCGGGTGTCGGGCAGTACCGTCGGGGCGGGTCCCCTTCGGCCGCG
>CAYRKE010000167.1:2793-16516 GCA_964424695.1 uncultured Polyangiaceae bacterium | reverse complement strand
CTGAATGGCCAGATCAGCTGGCCGCACATTGGGTAGCCAGCGATTCGGTCTGCCAGCCAAGGGCGGTTGGCGAGCTGCCGTCGGCTCTCCAGCTCGCACATGCTGTCGCTGGGGACAGTAACCGGGCGCGCCGGAGTCGCGGAGACCGTGGAACGTGAGCAGCCTCACGCCCTCGAGCACAGCGCCATTCTGGCCTTCGAGTGTGTGGACGCTGGCTTCCAGAGTTCGTAGTGTTGATGGCCGTGCCAACGGTGCAGCTTGGATTCTCGAATCGGTGGTGGTGCGCTGTCCTCCTGGCGTTTACCTCGACTGATTGCGGCAGCCGCAGCGCATGCAGCGGCTCGGGGGAGGGCGCCGCTTCCGCGCGTGGCAGCGGAGACGCCGGCAAAGCGGAGGAGAGTGCCGGCAGCGCCGAGATCCCCGTTGCGGAGTGCTCGAGCGATCCTGACCGAGATCCCGCTACGCCTTGTACCATCTCGTCGCAGGTCGTGCTGAGCGGCGGCCGCATCTACGTGTTCGACGCGGAGGGAAAGCTCACGTGCAGCGTGGGCACCCAGTGTGATGACGCGGCCGATGTGCCCCCGCTCGGCACCGTCGTCGATGTCGCGTCGGGCGGAGGCCACACCTGCGCGTTGAACGACGCGGGCGTCGTCACCTGCTGGGGAGACAACAGCTGGGGACAAGCCACCGTTCCCTCTACACTGGGCCCGGTGGTGCAAATCGTGGCAGGCAGCGGCTTCACCTGTGCGCTAGACGCCGCGGGCACGGTCACCTGCTGGGGGTACGACCTTCTGGGTGGCATCGACGTGCCTCCAACGCTTGGTACGGTGGTGCAGATTGCCGCGAGCTCGGGCCACACGTGCGCGCTGGACTCCGCCGGGGTCGTAACGTGCTGGGGGAACGGCACCTGGTCTCAGGCGACCGTGCGGTCAGATCTCGGCATGGTGGTTCAGGTAGTGACGGGTGAGGGCCATACGTGTACGTTGGATGACGCGGGGCTGGTCACCTGCTGGGGAGACGACGACAAGGGGCAGGCAGACGTGCCACCAGATCTTCCTACGGTGGTCCAGGTCGCCGCGGGCGACGGCTACACCTGTGCGCTGGATGATACGGGGCAAGTCACGTGCTGGGGGGATGACGTGGGCGGCACGTTGACTGTGCCCTCCGACCTCGGAACGGTGGTCGAGCTCACGGGAGGAGGCCCCTACGCTTGCGCGTCGAACGATTTGGGGGTGATCACCTGTTGGGCGCCAGACGCCGCAGATGCGTGCCTGGAGCCGCCCGCTGCCGGCACTTTCGCTCAGATCGCGGCAGGGGAGGCCGTTTGCGCGTTGGACGACTTGGGGGCGCTCACTTGCCGAGGGAATGAGGAGCTGCCCGCGTTCGATAGCGCGGTTCAGGTTGCCGTGGGATACGGTCACGGATGCGCAGTGGACGACGTGGGCGCGGTCACGTGTTGGGGGGACAACACGTCCGGGGAGGCGACGGTGCCGCCAGACCTGGGCACCGCGGTTCAGGTAGCGGTGGGCCACCACCACACATGCGCCGTAGACGACTCGGGCGCGGTGACCTGCTGGGGGCTGGACGACTACGGACAATCGACCGTCCCAAACGACTTCGGCAATGCGATTCAGGTCGTGGCGGGATTCAGGCACACGTGCGCACTGGACGACGCGGGGCTGGTCGCTTGCTGGGGACACGATGACTACGGAGAGTCGGCCGTGCCGGCCGCCCTCGACAACGTTGTCCAGATCTCGGCCAGTAGTGCGCATACCTGCGCGGTGGATGAGGCCGGGGCGGTTTCCTGCTGGGGAGACGACGACGATGGCGGGACGGATGTGCCGCCTACGCTGGGCAGGGTGGTCCAGGTGACGGCGGGTGGTGGCCACACGTGCGCTCTGGATGAGGCCAGCGCGGTCTCTTGCTGGGGAGGGCGCGACGACGAGTACTATGGTCAGGCCTCGGTGCCGCAAACCCTGGGCAGGGTGGTCCAGGTCGAGGCGGGCGGCAATCACACGTGCGCGCTAGACGACATGGGACATGTTACCTGCTGGGGAACCATCCGCTGCGGTCAGGTCTCGCGATTCGAGCCGTAGAGCGTTGATGCGGAGTCGCACAGAGGAACGGCTCAGTACCTCGGCCAAAGCTATTACCCCCATTGTTGTTGGTCGTCGTCCTGTCGTTGATGGCGATTCTGGGCCGATTCGTCCCGCTGATGAGCCTGCACCTGGAGGCGGTTCGATGGGGAGGCTGTCTGCTCGTACTGGGGGGCGTCGTCATCTCGGCCGTCGCTCGGCGCCAGTTCGACCGGATCGGCTCCAACGTTCACACCTTTCGAGAACCGGGTCAGCTGGTGACTGATGGCCTATTTCGGCTCACGCGCAATCCCATGTACCTGGGGTTCGCCTCGATCGCCCTGGGAGTCGCGCGTTGGATCCAGTCGCTCTCGGCGCTGTTGTTGGCGTTGGCCTTCTTCGTCTTGACCGACCTCTGGTACGTTCGCTTCGAAGAGCGGGCCATGTGTTCGAAGTATGGTGAGGCATACCGCTCCTATCAGCGGCGGGTGCGCCGCCGGCTCTAGACTGTCTCCGTGAATCGTAACGCCGTGTCGCCGTGCCGTTCTGGGATCGTGAGACCGGCTTCCACCAAGCATTGTCGGATGGACCGGAGCTGGACGCTGTGTTCGAGCATATCACTGCGATGGCGCTTCGGTCAGGTTTCTGAGCTTGGCGCTTCAGCCCTGCTGCCCCTTGCGCTTCAGCGCGAAGGGCCACGCCAGGAGGCCTCCCTCCATGACCTTGACCTTCGCGTAGCCGAGTGAGCGAAGGAAGCAGGCAGCCTCATAGCCTCGGAGAGAGAGCTTGCAGTAGGTGACGACCTCTTGGTCGCGGTCTGTTGGAAGCTCGCCGACTCTTGAGCGCAGCTGCCCCAGCGGGATCAAGGTTTCCCCGAGCCCGAGGCGCTCCGTGTCGAACTCCTGAGGGGACCGCACGTCAAGCAAGAACAGAGGCTCGCCAGCGCGGACGCGACCTTCGACCTCGCTGCAGGAGATGCCGTCCATCAAACCGCGCCACTTGTTTTCAAGGACGTGAACCGCCTGGACGAAACTGTCGATTGCCGACGAGAATGGCGGTGCATAGGGAAGATCCAGGTTCACCATGTCCGAGACCGTGAAACGGGCGTGGAGAGCCATGGCGCCCATGGCGACCCTTTTGGATACGTCTCCGGTGCTAACCGCCTGCATTCCCAGAAAGCGCCCGGTAGTCCGATCCGCTACCATCTTGATGATGAGCGGTTTCGCTCCCATGAAACCTGGCTTGTCAGGGGCAGCGTGGATGGCGGTGATGATGTTGGAGTAGCCTTCTGCCCGCGCTGCCTTCTCCGAAAGCCCCGTACTGCCCGCGCTGTAGTCGAAGACCTTGCAGATGCCCGTCCCAACGAAACCCTCGTACTCCTCTGTATTGCCGGAGAGAAGGTTCTGGGCCACGACGCGTCCTTGAAGATTGGCGGCGTCCCCCATGGGCCACGGCTGACGCGTCTGGGTCATGAGATTGGTCACCTCGACGCAGTCGCCGGCCGCGTAGATACTCGGATCACTCGTCTGCATGAATCGGTTCACGAGGATCCCTCCGCGAGGCCCGATCTGAAGCCCAGCCGCGTGGCCCAGGCCGCCATTGGGGCGCACCCCGATGGCAACCACCACGAGGTCACACGGAATGGTCTCCCCGGTTGTCAGCCGAGCGCCGACGACCTTTCCCGCTTCTCCGATGAGCTCGGTGACGGTCGTTCCGAGACGAAGCGTCGAGCCGTTGTCTCGGAGGTGGTTTTCCACCAGCCGTGCAAGCTCCGGGTCCAAGAAGGGCAAGATTTGGTCGGCGGCTTCCACAAGGGTGATGTCGACGCCGGCCAACTCGAGGGCCTCGCAGGTCTCAATTCCAATGAGGCCGCCTCCAATCACTACCGCGCGTTTGGCGGATTGCGTAACGACGACTTGCTTCAGAAAGTCCGCCTCCTCCATGGTTTGGAAGGTGGTTACGTTCCGAAGCTCGATGCCAGGGAGTTTGGGGACCACTGGGGTTGCCCCCGTCGCAATAACAAGCTTGTCGTAGGCTACGGTGCCAGTCTCACCAGTGTCCACGGATCGGATCGAGACCGTCCTTGCGTCGCGGTCGATGGCTGTTGCCTCAGTGGCCACCAATGCCGCGATGTTCTTCACCTTGGAGAAGAAGGAAGTGTCTCTCTGGACCCCCGTCGGAGTCGAGATGAGCATGTTGCGATCGTCGAAGACGCCGCCCACGTAATACGGATACCCGCAGGAGGCCATGCTAAGGTAGTGGCTCTTCTGAATGACGGTGATTTTGACGTGCTCGTCGAGACGCCGAAGCTTGGATGCTGCTTTCGCTCCGGCTGCCGACCCACCCACGATGACGATGTTCATGATTGGTTTCCTGGCTAGTGCTTGCGCGTTTGTGCTTCCACGGCGTAGCATGTTTCTCGGTAGGAATGGCGCCTGCATTTCTGCCGCCATGGATCGCTCACCGTCTGGAACGGCACAAGTACGCCGTTCCGACCCAGGCCGCTAGCTGCGCCAATATCGTTGGCTTCTGGTTAAGACTTGGGGGCGCGTTTCGGAGGCTCAACGGTGTGGGAGAGTCGCGATTATGCGACCCTTCTCAGCTCCCGAGCCCATGAGGAAGGCGGAAGTAGCGCGATCAGGACGCAATGGTTGCGCCTGCGCACCCCTGAATGGAAAGGCGAGCGACCATCTTGGTCGCCGAGGCCATGCTCAGCGAGCTCGCCATGCGGAAGAGTCGCCTGCATCTATGTTCGGATGGTGCCCTCACGCTCGGACACCCATGTTACGGTGCGCTCTTGGCGACGGCGCTGCTAGCGCTCAGGGGAACTCAGCTGTCGTTCGAGGATCTCGGCGGCAGTCGCCACGAACTGGGCGCACGGGCGCTTCGCGTAGTAGTCGGCACTCCTCTCCTGCGGCTCCTTTCCTGGAATGACTGACGCCTTCGCGAGCAGCTCGCGACAGACGGTGGTTCCATGCACGAGCTTGAACTCACCGCAAACCTGCTTCACGAGTCGGTAGAGGGTTCGCTTCTTGGCGTGATCGTCCGCGACGCCCGCTCCTGCGTGTAGCCCAGCAACGAATACCATGGCGCTGACCGCACCACAGGTTTCGCGAAGGCCTCCCATCCCAGCACCGAACCCAGCCATTGCCCGCGCGACCAGGTCGGCGTCCAGGCCGTAGTCTGCGGCAAACGGTGCCGCTGTGGCCTGCCCACAGTTGTTTCCAGTGTTGAATAGGGCTACTGCCTGTGCAGCTCGGTTCTTCATGAGATCTGTATTGGTTCGTGGGACGGGGGTTGTCGCCGTGTCCCCCCCAAGCCCAAGGTACCTCCGATACCCACACTACATCGGGATATGGCTCTGGCTTGGTGCGGACCGCGCAGCTAGCGAACCACATGATCGCGCGTTCCGCGCTTGATGTCCGCATGCAGGTGGTTACGGTGGGGGACGTCGTAATTCGGCGTCAGGAAGTAGTTGAATGCTCCGAGCCGACCGAGCTCGCACACGATATTGCGCAGGAGAACGGCCTCACGCGTCTTCTCCGAAAATGCAGCTCCGGGGCCGCAGACGGGTTTGCCCAGCACCCCCTGGAAGTCGGGCTCGATGTCCAGTTTCGTCCCATCTGTCAGGACGAACCTGAAGATGTCCATGGCAAGTCCGTGCGCATGCTGACTGCGCCCATTCCCGCTCGGCAGGCGGGACTTGGGGCGGTAGAAATTACCCACGTGGACTTGTTCGACCGAAAGCGCCGCGAGGTGAGGCGCAATCTCGTCGATCAGCAAGGCAAGCCGGCAATCCAGGATTCCATGCTTGCTCTTCGCGTTAGGCGTGACGAAGCGCACGGGGCCAACGGGGCCTCGAAGGCGCAGCGGGGTCGCTACACCGGGGGCGGGCATGCCAGCGCCGCGAACGGGGATCTTTCGCCGCAGGAGTTCCTTCCGACACTGCCAGGGCTGGAGGTTGGCGAATTTCTCGGATAGAGGAACGCCAGCGCTTGCACGATTTTCCAGGGGTCTGGAGTACGTGCCTTCTGGCAAGGCTTGTGGTGATGCCCCATTCTCCGGGGCCTCTTTCTCCAGAGTCACCTGTGGGTCGGTGGCCGATTCATGACGAAGGGGCGGACTCTCGGCTGGCCTCTGAGCGCTCATTCGGAGGTCTTCTACCGTGACACTTGCGAGGCGGGGCAGCTCAGGACCACTCGGTGTTGCAGACGAGCCTGGCCGGGCCTGAGGTGTCGACACTGGTCTTGCTGGTGTCGAGACTGGAGGGGTGGCGGGCCACGGGCGGGCACAGGCGAAGAGAGCGAAGCATCCCCATAGCGACCAAAACCGTACATGAGCCGGCAGGGACGACCGGCGGACGCATTGCAGCCTGTGCTTGTTCGACACCAAGTTGGGATCTCTCACACCCGAGGACCTGAAGCTCAGCACGAAACATGCCTGCCGTCACGCGCAGTAGTAACCTAGTTATTCCCGGGGGTTACGTTGCTACGGAGGGGCCTCGGGCACCCAGGCAGAGTCGCGCTTCTGCGACCCTGCGTGCCGGGTCGATTACGAATTCGTGGCTGCCCAGGTCGTGTTCCTTCTTCGGAGTTGCCGATCTCGGCTGCTCGAGACGGCCGCACACACGCTTGTCCGCCACCTGCGCGTGCCACCGGCACCCGGGCACGCGAGTCCGACCCCTAGGTGCGGTTCACCGCCAGGTAGGCCATATCGTCGCAACCCATAAGTCCTGGTCGCTCGTGGCGCGGGGCTCCCGGTCCCCACATCCCCAGAGCGTCAATCACGCGGCCGAAAGCACAGCGGTCAACTCCTCGATGAATTTCACCATCTGACCTCGGGTGCCGACGCTCAGGCGAAAACAGCCATCCAGCATGGGTTTTCCATGCATGCTGCGCACGAGGATCCCCCGTTCCCGAAGCTGGGACTCGACACGACCCACCGGGATCCCCGGCCAGACCAGGAAGAAGTTGCCGCCACCGGAGTACACCCGCACTGGTAGCTCCCTCAGCGCTTGGAGTGTCCACGCCTTTGCAAGAAGCACCTCTGCCGCGTATGCCTCGACATATGTCCAATCATCCAGCACGGCCTTCGCGGCTACGACCCCGAACTGGTTGATATCGTAGGGACCGGTGACCCGACGGAGCCTGTCGATGATGGCTGCAGCCCCGCAAGCAAAACCGATGCGAAGCGCGGCGATTCCGCACGACTTCGAGAGCGAACGGAGGGCTATCACGTTGGGCAAGTTCACCGCTTTGGACAAGACCGTGACGTCGGTGTACGACTCGTAGATCTCATCAATGACAAACAGCACCTCCGGATGATCCACCGCGAGGTCGATGAGGCTATCGGCCCCCACGAGGGTGCTGGTGGGGTTGTTCGGATTGCAGATGAAGCACAGCCGCGTCGGCTCGCGGAGCGCCCGGCGAACCCCATCGAACGGGAATGAGAAATCGGACTCGTAGGGAACGCCCACGACGGACATGCCAACGACTTCCGCGCACGGCCGATAGTATCCGAACGTGGGGGAAGTCGTCACGAAGCGTTGGCCGGGTTCACCGAACGCGTCGAACACAGCCTTGATTGCCGCGTCGGATCCGTTGAATAGGCCAACCTGTTCCGGCGAAGCTCCAACGTGCTGGGCGTAGCGCGCCGTCAGCTCTTCGTATTCGGGGTAGGTGGCGTACAGCTCGGCAGGAAGCGATCGGATTGCTTCGACTACCTTCGGACTCGGACCGATGGTGTTCTCGTTGAAGTCGAGGCGGAGATACCCGCGGCGACCTTCGAGAGGCGCAACATAAGGAGAGAGGGCTTCGACCGTAGGTTTCGCACGCATAAGGTCTCGATATCGAAGTATGCAGATGGGATGCGCTGCTCGGGGCCAGCACAGCGGAGTGCCCAAACATAGCGCCAAGCGAGGCAACGTGCACGAAGACGGCACGGGTGGCGCCAAGGGTCCGAGCGAAGCGTCGGTCTTGGCGCCGGACCGACCTCTTCCGCCCCTTCGGGCACCGTCCCCAATACCAGGACTTCCGTTGAGTACCTTGCTCTCTGAGCTGAACTCAAGGGCGTGCCGACCCGGAAACGCCGCGGCGCAGTCGAACGAGCGCTTTGGCTCGCCGAAGGGGACGAGGTCGCCGAGATTGCTGGTGACGCCGACGCGATGTCAGGTCTGCGTTCTCGAGACCGAACGTGAGGGGTTCGCGAAGCTCGGATGCCGTTCCGCCATGCCTGGCGGGGTCATCCTTACCTCTTATCTAGCGGTCCACTCCGCACCGGCCCGGTTCTTACAGTTCGATTGTCGTCCCCCTCGACTTCGAATCCTGAAGGCTCTGGTGCAGCGCTCAAGACCGCCGCGTGTATGCGCGACTCTGCGCCTCATCTTCCACTGTCGGAGGCTCGT
Organism: uncultured Polyangiaceae bacterium; assembly: GCA_964424695.1. Lineage (GTDB taxonomy): Bacteria > Myxococcota_A > Polyangia > Polyangiales > Polyangiaceae > JAEWRL01. Next base: position 8,038 of record CAYRKE010000167.1, on the reverse strand, counting down.
GATCGCTGATCTGGCAGAGGGTGGCGCCCGCACGCCGTGGCTATCCCCTCATCGCCATGAGCGCGAGCACCGCGCCGTAAAGTACTACCGCCAATCCGCCTTCCGTGCGCGAGATGGTGCGCTCGGTACGGATGAACACGGCTGCAAGAATCGTCATGATGACCAGCGCCACGAGATCGAGCTTCAAGGTTTCCAGGGGCGCAGCAACCGCGCCCGCCAACCCAGCAGCACCAAGGCAGAGAAACACGTTGAAGATGTTGGAGCCCACGACGTTGCCAACGGCCAGATCCGAGTGACCCCGACGAGCAGCCACCACACTCGTCACAAGCTCGGGCAGTGAGGTTCCCAAGGCAACGATGGTAAGCCCCACCAGCCGCTCACTCATCCCCAGCACGCGCGCAACCGACACCGCGCCATCGACGAAAAGCTGCCCACCAATCAGCAGAACCGCGAGCCCAACCGCCGCAGTCCCGACAGCGCGCGGTACGCCGCCCGGTTTTGGGGCAGCGCCCGCTTCATCGGCCGCTTCACCGGCAATCTCGACCTTGAGCGCCGCAGCCGCAACGGCCGCGCGCGCCTCCCAGATCATCCAAGCTGAGTAGCCCACTGCAACGAGAACGAGACACCCAGCCTCCCAAGGATCCAGAACGCCATCGAACAACACCAGCGGCACGCTCACGGTACTCGCGAGCAGCACGGGTAGCTCTCGCCTCCGAAGCGTGCCGTCCACCCGCGCGGGCCGCACTAGCGCGGCAACGCCGAGGATGAGCCCGATGTTAGCGATATTGGACCCGAGCACGTTGCCCAGTGCCACCTCCCCGTGCCCGGCACCGGCGGCTTGCACGCCCACGATAACCTCGGGTGCGGACGTGCCATACGCGACCACCGTCAAACCCACGAGAATCTGCGGCACTCGCAGCGCCAGCGCGAGCGCTGAGGCCCCCCCGACGAACCACTCGGCCCCAAAGTAGAGCAAAACGCCGCCGCCCAGCAGCTGAAGCCAGCTCATCATCCCAGCCCATCCCTTCGCTCAGCACAGCCAGGCGAACCCCTGGACTCGGTGTGGCCGCGCGTGGTCATGCTTCCGTCGGACTCTCCGCCTCGTCGGCTGTACTCGCTGCACCAGGAACACCCGCTGGAGCCAACAGGAAGCGTCCTGCCGCTAGTGTGAGGACGGCCGCGATGGCGCTGGCCGTCAGGACCCCCACCTTGGCCGCGCTGAGAAGCCGAGGGTCCCCAAACGCGAGCGTTGCAATGAAGATGGCCATCGTGAAGCCGACCCCAGCGACCACGCCCAGCACGACCAAGTGTCGTTGAGTGAGCCCCCGCGGCAGAGCCCCAAGCCCAAGCCGCAAGGTAAGCCAGGACGCCAGGAGTACGCCCACCGGCTTGCCAAGGACCAGTCCGACTCCGACCGCCGTGGCAACCGTCAACGACGACGAATCGAGCGCCCCTGTCGACAGTGCAACACCGGCATTGGCGAGCGCGAAGACCGGCATGATGCCGAACGCTACCCATGGATGCAGCGCCTCAATGAGACTCTCCGCCGGTGACATCGCTTCGCGGCGCGCCGCGTTGACGTTGCGGAGGCGCTTCGCCAGCTCGTGCGAATCGAGCTGGCCCGAGGCAACGCGCCCGAGCTGGTCGAGCTCCTCGCGCATATCGGCCAGGAACCCCACTGGGCCGAGCCACGCGCGCACAGGCGTCAGGAGGCCAACCGCGACTCCGGCGATGGTCGGGTGAACCCCAGCGGAATAGGTCCCCGCCCACACGACCAGCGCGGGCACCACGTAGGCCAACTTCGCCCGTACCCCCAGGCGCTGCATCGCCAACAGCCCGCCGATCCCGAAAGCGGCAACCACCAGACCCGACAGCGTGAGCTCAGACGAGTAGAAGAGGGCAATGACGACGATGGCGCCAAGGTCGTCGATGACGGCCAACGCAAGGAGCAACACTCGCAGTGCGACGGGGACGCGTTTGCCCAGGAGGGTAAGGATCCCAAGGGCGAATGCGATGTCGGTCGCCATGGGAACGCCCCATCCTACGCGCGTCGCCGGTTCGGCAGCGAGGAAGCCGTACAGCGCAGCAGGCACCACCATGCCCCCCAACGCGGCCACGGCCGGCAGTGCGGCGCGCCGCCAATCCGAAAGCTCGCCGTGGTGGAGTTCTCGCCGAATTTCGAGGCCCACCACGAAGAAGAAGATCACCATCAGGCCGTCATTGACGACCCACTCCAGGGATCGCTCGAAGGCAATTGTCCCGATGCGGAACCCGACCGGGGTGTGCCAGAACTGCACGTAGCTCGCGGCCCACGGGGAGTTCGCCCAGGCAAGCGCCACAACCGCGGCTGCGAGCAGAAGAATCCCACTGGCAGCCTCGATGCGCAGGAACCGTTCTAGCGGACGCCCCGCCAGGCGCGCCAAGCGCAGCAGCGGTTCCCACGCCTCCGGCGGGGAAGATGATGCGGACGGAGGCCTGACTGGGGTATTCGTGGACACGCTTCACCTGCAGCCAGCGCCGCTGGCTTGGATGGCGGCCCGACCATCCTCTGTCCTGCGGCGCTCAGCGCCGCACCCGTCAGCAAGAAGAACGCCCGCAGCATTGCACGGTTCGGCCCGGCCGTCGAGGTGATGTCCGGGGGAGCCCGAGGGATCCCCAAAAGCAGGAGTCGACGAGTCCCCCCGCTTCAGGACGGCCGACGCTGTCGAGGAACGAGCAGTACCGCCAGCGCGATCGAGGACACCGTCGCGAGCATACGCTGGCCTGGCGCGCGTCCCGGCAGGACGTACCCGCATCCGTTGGATCCCTCGTCGGAGGCCACGCTTGGGGTTTCCACGACGTAGGTAGTGACTGCAAGCGCGACGTCCCAAACCGTCATGCCTGCCATCATGGCATCTTGTGGTTCACCGGGGACGGGTGATCGAGATCGTCGCTGGCGAACCAGATTTCATCGACGGGCTCGACGAGGCGCGCCTCTAGGCCGTTCTCCTGGCGAACCAGCCCCGAAGGGGAGGCGCCAGCACGGTGAGGGCAGGAGATGGTGCTGCCCCTCGCGGGTCCTGACCGGCTCACGGCGGCTCGCCACTCGTTCATCCGGATCCAAATACCGACACACCAGCGCGGTATCCTACCCTGACGGCTCACGAAAACTTTGCTCTGCTCGGGAACTCCCGAGTCACCATTTTCGTCCACCAACCGAACTCGCGTCGCAGAGTGCGATGCAGACAGCGACAGGGAGCATGTCATGATGACGAGCAGAGCGTTGGTTTCGATTTTGGGGTTGGTGGTAGCAGTGGGTGCGTGTTCGAGCGAAGCTGACGAGGACGTTTCGAGCGAAGCGGCACAGGCCATTCAAGCGATGGAGCAGGCGGACGCCGAAGCAGTCCGCGACTGTGAGTCCGACGCGACGTCTTGCTCGTCCGAAAACGCGAACGCCGAGGGCGAGCAGGCTTGCAGCCACATGAAAGCGAGCTGTGAGGACCTCGAGGCTCAGCTGGCTCAGGTTCGCGAGCGGGCTGTGGCGTGTTGGGAAACCGTCCGTGAGTGCGCAGGCGGGCACTGCAAGGCTTCCGCCTCACAGTGCCACGCACTGGGTGACACGGTGGGAGAAGCACGCGGACCCGTGCTCGAGTGCGGGCAGAACGTTCGTCAGTGTATGCATCAAGCAGCGTCGGCCCCGGCCGAGGGATCGCTGGAACTATGCGGAGCGCTCCGTCAGGCGTGCGGAAGCGGTGTAGCCGAGCCCTCCGTGATTCGGGTACGGATCGCTGAGCAGGAGCAGACCCAAGCGGGCGATGGTGAATCGGACACAGAAGGTGCCCCCTCGGGCGAGCAAGACGGCGCGGGCGCGGACTCTGCCTCCGGTGAGCAGAATGCACAGGGTACAGCTGGAAACAGCGCGACCGAGGCTTCGAGTGGTGACGGCGTCTCCACCCAGGAGCAATCCGCCGAGGTTACCGCCACCCAGGCACGCCAACGGGCTTGCTTGAGCGAAGTGCAATCCTGCTGCGATGCCGCTACGGCTCCGGATGCCGATCCCCTCCAGTTGCGGCAGGGCGGCAATGCTTGCGAGCTGCAGGCCTGCGCAGAGTAGTCTTAGAGCCCTCTTCTCCAAGCAACCTTGCTTACACTTGGGAACGCAATCAGTCGAAACGGCAACCGCAATCGAAAGATGCGGACGCAAAGCCCCTGACCTAAAGGACGCATGGTCCGTCTCATGGTCTGAAGGGTTGCCGAAACTGAGTATGCGATCGTCGGCGCGCTGAGATTGGTTCGTTCCCCTCCCCCAAACCGTTCTAGTTCGAGTACCAAAGGAGTGAACCATGCGCACGAATCGATTATGCTACGTGATCCCATGTCTCTTGGTTGCGTCTGTAGCCGGCTGCAGTGAGTCGGAAGACACGGGTGCTCCCACCAACGGAGCAGGAGACGATGCCACGGCCGTGGGTGAGGTAGACAGTGGCGGGGTCGTGGCCTACGAGAACTCGGTCAACCACGACGACGCGGTGGACTCTCCAGAAGACACATCGTGGATCACCCCGATGAGCTCCGACGCGAGCGGTGCCCTCGTGCGAATCCTGCTCACCGACGCCCCAATGGACGCCGAGAACGTGTTCGTGACAGTGTGTGGCATCGACGTCGAAAACAAGACCCAGTCAGCAACCGAAAAGGCTGGCACTTCCACGTGGTATCGCGTGTCCGACCAGTGCCGCGAGGTCGATCTCCTCAGCCTACAAGACGGCGTCACCGAGGCGATGGGCATCGGTGAGCTGCCGCCCGGGGACTACGGCAGGATCCGCCTGATGCTGCAGGAAGGAACCATGGTTCGAAATGGGGTCGAGGAGCCGCTCGCCCTCACTGCCGAGGGCGAGGGTGGCGGGTTCGCTATCGATACCGAATTCTCCGTTGCCGAAGGGGACGCGGCGACCCTGACCGTCGACTTCGACGCTGGCGAGTCCGTGCACGAAGCGAGTGGTGGAGGCTACGAGCTTCGCCCCGCGCTTTCGGTGGTCGCCGTGCAAACCCGCGCTCGGGTCCGCACTGGGATGCCAGACTCCGCTGATCCCAATGACCGAGACGGCGCTGGCGGCGCTTCGGGTGACGGATCTGGCGAGGAACCTGCCCAGGGCGAAGCGTCGGGCGAGGGCTCTGGAGACGCCGCTGGGGACGGCTCTGTCGGCGATGGTGCTGGCGGCTCCGGGGACGGTCCTGACGGCGAGCCGGCGCAAGGCGAGGGCGCCGGGGA
>CAYRKE010000167.1:0-2693 GCA_964424695.1 uncultured Polyangiaceae bacterium | reverse complement strand
GGCGACGGCTCGGCGGGCGCAGCGAGCGAAGGCGCGCTCGGCGACGGTTCGGCGGGCGCAGCGAGCGAAGGCGCGCTCGGCGATGGCGCGGAAACCGCTCCGAGTGACGGCGCGGATGACGCGCTGGGCGACGGCGCGGGAGGATCCATGAACGACGGCGCGGCTGAAGACCCAGGCCAGGGCGATGTTTCGAGCGACGACACTGGGGACGCTGCAGGTGACGGCGCGGCCAGCGCAGGCGCCGGTGGAGCCTCGGGTGCCGTGACCGGAGGTGGCTCGGGCCGTTAGCTTTGCCCCGGACCCTATCGAAACCTTGCATCCACAGATGCCCCCCCAGCGGTGCTGGCCAGCCGCTGGGGGGCGCCGCATTTTTGTGCCCGCAGTACGATGGTGCGGCGAGGGCCGTCTGGCGAGCGACAACCAACATGTAAGGCTCGCTCCTTGCCGCGGCTTCCGCTTGCAATCGCGAACGAGCGAACCTCTAGAATCTGCCGGTCACGCCAGCCAGGATGAGATGCTGGGTGAACGAGTAGTTCCCGTAGTCCGTGTCGTGCTCTGGATCGGCAGCGTCGTAGTCGACGTTCGAAGACGATCCAAGCCACGTGTACTCAGCCAGCAACGCAAAGTGCCTCGCCCGGTCGATTCCGAGTTCGGTTTCTGCTCCAAGCTGCCAGCGCCAGTCGCGGCGATACTTGTGGGCGCTGGAGTCATTCGAGATCTCGCTGGCCTCGAGGTAACTGCGGTATTCGCCCTCGGCGCGCATGCCAACGGACCAAGAGCCAATGACGTCGAGAGAAACGCCCAAGTCGAGGCGTGGCCCGGCGTACGCGAGGGGAACAGTATACATCGCCGACGTCGCTTCCGCACAACGCCGCCCCCGGCATCCCGGATACTCCTCGCTCGCGAGATCGAAGGTGATGGTCCCAAGCCCGACGTATCGGGCACCGACTCCGGCCTTGAGCTCCAGCGAGCCGACGAGCCATGTCTCCCCGATACGGCCATCGACACGGGTGCCGCCGAGATACTCGTATTCGCCAACACCCTCGGTGCTCGTCAGCCGCACTTCGAGCTCAGTGCTGAGGGTGTCCTTGGGGTCCAGTACCACGGCTGCACCGAGACTCAGACCGTAGCTCATCGGCTCGGCGGAGTTGAGTTCCACGAGCCGGACCGTGCCCCCTCCGCCGAGTCGAAAGAGCCAACGCTTTCCAAGCTCGCGATACCAACGGAGCCCCAGCCCGTGCGACTGCGCGCTGAGGTCACTGACAGAGGGATCGAGGAGCCCCAGCCAGTCCACCGTGTACTCCACGCGCAGCGCGCCATGCTCGCCGCTTCGTCCCGTGAGCGCAAGACCTCCGAACGCACTCACCATGGCCGAACCCGATTCTCCGCCGACGCTGCCGAGACCGCCTTCGGCGCCAAGCCCGGACTGGGCGGGGTTCGAGTCCCAGCCCCCCAATGCCGTGAGGTGCCCCGACCACCCGCTCCTCGGCAAGGGACTGGCTGCGTCGATCTCGGCTTTGACAGCATCGACGGCGCTAGCGGACGCTCCTAGCTTCGTCGCTTGATCCGCTGAGCGCCGCGCACCCGAGGGGTCGTCCATGCGCAGCAGGATCCTCGAGTGGAGGAGCCGGAGCTCGGGAGCCTTGGGACTATCGACGATGGCCCGCTCGATGTGGGCTCGGGCAGCGACGAGAGCGCCGCGGTGATAGGCGGCGACAGCCGCGCCATGACGGAGATTGGCGCGCGCGGTGGGATCCATATCGACCGAGAGCGCGAGCGCCTCTTCCAGGGTTCGCTGCGCCAGAACGTACTCCCTTCGCCCGAGCTCGGCCGCACCGCGCTTCGCGAGCTCTGCGCAGCGTGCCAACCTATCCTCGATGGCACGAGCGGCCTCGTGTTTCGCGATGGCGACCTCGAGTGCGGAGATGCCTTCAGTGACCTCTGCGCGATCAGCGGCGGGGGCCGAGGCCCTGGCAACGTCCCCGCGCGCCCCATCGAGAGAGCTCCGAGCGGCGGCGAGATGGCGTTTCGCGTCTTCGATACGACCCACGCCGAGCGCAGCGAATCCCGCTTGGATTCGTGGTGGAGCTGCGTCGCTCGGATCCAGTGTGGAGCTCTCCAAGAAACGCCGCTCTGCGTCGTCGAATCGTCCGAGGGCAAGGAGGCAGGCTCCCATGTTGAAGAGGAGCGTTGCCCGATCGACCGGCTGCGAGGGAAACTGGAGCGCACGCTCGAAGGCCCCAAGCGCCTCCCGGTGACGACCTGCTTCGAGCTCAGCAAGTCCGGCTTGCGCCGCCTCGAGGAAGGCCTCACTCGACTCGGAGGGACCGCCGTTCGTGCCTGCCGGTGTTTCCGTCTCGCCCGGCATGGCGGCGCGCACGTCGGTCGGAGCAGCGGCTCCCGCCGTGCCAGCCGCCGCGATCAGGACCAACGCAACCCCAGGGCAAGACCAACGCCGCCTCCAGCAGACTGTCAGGTTGGAGGTCAACAGTGCCCTGCCCACAACTCCGCCATTCTCTTCAGGCCGCGCGTCTGCGTCAACTGGCGCCGAGAACCTCAGTATCGTCACGCTCCGACGAGTCCACTGCTTGCGACAGGTCCCAGGGCGAGCCCCGGGCCGCAGCGACCGTGACCGAAGGTCCCACGCCATCGGAGCAACCGTGGATGGCACGAAACAAGTGAACCCTGCCTCA
>CAYRKE010000166.1:13004-16654 GCA_964424695.1 uncultured Polyangiaceae bacterium | reverse complement strand
ATTAGCTCCGGGATAGGGAATCGAACCCTATCCAAAGACCGTCCCGGATATTATACTATTGCAGCTATTGCAATAAATGAAACAGATACTACAAACAAGAATACAACGGCCAAGGCCAGCAGCTCAGAAAAGGTAAATTGTTTCATTGTATCAATCCTCCAATTCAATTTTAAGTGAATTAATGTCAACACCACTTGGTAAATAGTCAAGAATACCATTTGTCTTGTAATCTGACCCAAAAAAACCACCACAGGAATCTATTACATTCCCATTATCGTCATATAATGTAAAGTAGTAAACCTCTCCCTGAGCGTATAAACTAAGTGTTTCAATTTCGGCCTGAAAAACAGATAAAACATTATCCCTTATTTTCTTAGTAATACGCTTACAAGAATATTCAACACGGGTATCATCTTTAGATATGTAAATATACCCAACTTTACCACTATCCCAAGGACAGCTAAATGGTGTTGTAGAAATAGCAACGCTTGAATGTTCGTATATGTAAACAGGCAAAGCAATAAACTTTTCAAAAAACATCTTTTCAAGTTCTTCTAATCTCTGATTATTATACACATTGGCATTGTCAATTTTAAGAATATCTTCAAGCCATTCAATAGGGTCACTAATGGATTCATCCCCCAAAACATAACGCTTGTGTTTGTATGCTATTGTGCCTAAATTATCCCAATCCCGTGGGCTTTCAGCACTTTCATCGTGGCTAATTTTTAAAATCATTGTTCAATCCTCCGTTAATTTTAATTAGTAAAAAAGTTTGTGCTATTCCCGGAATCGAACCGGGAAAGAACCATTATAGCAAGTGTTAACGCTCATAAATCCAATCAGGAATCTGGGGGATAGATGAAACATGAAACCTAAACCCAAATTCGGTATTATAATCATATTCCATCCAAGAATTATCTTTAAACCATATAAACCCGTAACAGTTGTTAAGTTCGTCCGGGTCTCCCAATTCCTCAATCGTTTTAAAAAACTCTGCAAATGAAGTTGGGTTGCACTTATCCCGTTTCTCTTCGCAAAAGCTAATAAAACCGCTTTCATCAGAAGAAAAATACCCGGCCTTTAGGCTCCTGTTGTTTTGAATCCTTTCATTTGAAAGAACATCAGCCAAGTATGCTGTTATCGTTTTCATTTTTGTTTAGTGTTTGTTATTTTTAAAAAGTGCCGGGCATAAAGCCCGGCTGTGAGGTTGTAAGTTATTTTTAATCAATTCTCTCAAAGGCATATTTATTTGAATAAGAAAGCCCTGCTTTAAATGCATTTTCTGCCTCCCTTTGAAGGTCCTCAATTACAAACCCGTCTTTAAGCTTGTATTTTGCGACATGAAATGTAAGTTTATTTGCATTCTCGTCATACTCTAAAAAACAGGGGTTAATATATCGAAACGAATCGAACGGACGATAATGATATTTATCTTTCGCTATTGAGGCATAAAGATGAAACCGGCCATCCTTTATGCCATCTATTTGCAAATCAGTAAGATAAGTTGTATAACCTTGTTCAATTGCCAGCAAAATAGGCATTTCTTTTGTTAAAGACTTCGCAATCAACTCGCATGTAAATATCTGCGAACCCGGTTTTGTTATACATGCGTCAATATCAGCGCAAATGCCAAACACATCAACATCATTTTCCCAAGGGTGTCTTTTTACTACTTTGACTATTGTTTTCATGACTTGTTTATTTTAAAGTGAATACTCTTGGTTTTAATTTTAAAAGATTATTACTAAAACAGAAACTACAATCATAAGTATTATAATACCTATGCTTTCTTCCTGTATGTCGTTATTCTCAATGAATGAGGAAAGTTTATTGAAAAGTGATTTCATGGCTGTTAATTTTAATGTGTTTGAAAATCAGTTTGACGGTGCTGTTATAGTGTTACATTTGTTTGTTCGTTTAATTGTTTGTGACGTGAATTAAATTTAAAATACGTTTACCTTATGGTCTCTTGCATATTAGCATTGTAGGCGTGTATTGACGCCTCGTTGTTCGGAATAAATCCTACACCATAAGCAAATGGGAGGGGGAATTTAACCCCCTTTTTGCGGGTAACATTAAGGATTAATTACTTCCCTTATTAATACATAGTATTAAAGTATCCGCACGTGTTAACATTCACACTATCCCACAGTGACGGGAATAGGAATCGAACCTACATCAATTATACAATAAGTATAAGAGAACCTCTCTCCCGTCTTAGTTTCACAATATGTCAAAGAACCTGTTTTTTCTTGTTTAGCACGTCATAAACCTTTCGGCTTTACTTTAGCTAAGAGACTATAAAAAAACCCCGTGACCTCAATTGGACACGGAACAAAAAAACCCTATTCCAATACGGTTAAAGAACGTTAATTCAAAATTTGTGTGTAGTGAATCAATGGTGCAATATTACAATAAATATCAAATACAGTGCAAATATTTTAACATAAATATTTCAATTAATTTACAAATGATTGCAAATTAATAATATATAAACGTGAAGAAAGGTTAATATATTAACGTATGGAGGTTAGAAAACAGTATGTAAAGCGTAATATGTTACCACTTATGTCGCTTGTGATATAGATTTGTGCATTCAACGATTATAGTTTAATCAACTCACTTGTTTTACATGTATAGGGTTGACCTAAACCGTTCTTAGTGCTTGACACTCTAACAATCAATGTGTTATAGTCGATGGACTTAATATACATATACTGTAAAGAACCGTCAAACATAACCCCAACTATGTCACCTTTTCTTAAAATATCAGAAGTATTGTAGTTTAATACAAACCTGTAAGCGTCCGATGGCGGTGTATAATTAGGTAAAAACGGAATAATTTCCTCAATCTTTACAGAATATATCCTGCATTGTGATTCTGAACGAAAGAAATTCTGTATTGCAGTTATATTTGTATTAGATTTTACGTCTAATATGAATGCTTTTGGTGCATCAATTAGCTCGTAATTGTATCCCAAATCGGTTAAATTGTGCATACTTGCCCCGTCCAGACCTTTATTTATGTCAGGATATAACGGTTTATTGTAATCTACAAATAAAGAATTAACCGCCCACGTCCGTAAGAACCTTAACGCTCCAGTCCTAAACGTTTCAACATAGAAAGCATGGGTTAATGCTTCATCAGTGAAGTATAATTTGTTTATTCCTATAATCATTTCCTTTGTTGATTGCAAAACAGGTATGCAATGTTTCCAATAATCAGTGCTAATCATATCATCGCTTCCTATATTCATAATGAAATGAAGCGAATCCGGTTTTAATGGTGACAGTTCAAAATCTGTTTGCTTATACATATTAAGAATAGAAACAATTCCAGCGTTTAATTTGTATCCAACAGGCTCGTTATTGTGCAAAACAAGTGGCTTAAACGAATCAGGTAATTTCTTTCTTGCAAATTCATACACCTGTAACAATGATTCAAAGTGCGAATCCTCCGGGCTTATGATAACAGTATATGTTACATTGATACCTTTCGGGGCTGCATTTATGAACCTTACAACAGATTCTATATGCAGTTTTGTAATTGCTGGACGAGCAAACCACGGGCAAACAATATCTATATTCATGTTTTTTGTTGTTTTGGAATGGTTAGGTAATGGTTAGGTAATGGTTAGGTAATGATT
>CAYRKE010000166.1:10079-12904 GCA_964424695.1 uncultured Polyangiaceae bacterium | reverse complement strand
TTAGGTAATGATTCACCAACCATTAATGTATGATAAAAACGGTTTGAAAATCCGGGTAATATATCAAAGTATCCTGCATATTTACAAACAGGATAATTTAAGCTCTGCACGGTGTAATAATGTAACCAGATTAGATATGATAATCTGTAATACATTGATAAACAACAATAAAGCAAAATTGATTTAACCGTTGGGTAATGGTTACCTAACCATTGGGTAACGGTGGCTCTAATATTGAATATTGAATATTGAATATTGAAACTTAATATTGAATATTGAATATTGAAATTTAAGTTTTGCGATTTTTTAAAAAAAATCCGCTTGCTTGTTTTTGTTTTGTTTTTGTGGTTTACTTTGATAAAAGTAAAATGAATCTCAGACAATACATTTTTTCCCCGGACGTATGCACGTAAAATGTATTTCTTCAAATAAGCCCGTTTAAGGCATGGAAAAATACATGGGAATATAAATACACCTTTAAAGGGGTGTTGTTTTACAGGAACCGGCTTAGAATTATCGTGAGCAAATGTTTCGCATTTTGTCATAGCTGCAAATTAAATTGAGGATTCATTTACGATTTTACTCTTTCTTCTCCTGCTTTTATCTGAATCATAGTTTATCTGAACACAATCGTCCATGTATTCAGTGCCAAGCCAGATGCACCCGGCTGATGTCATAACCATATCGTCTTTGCATCCGTCCTTAGCACCAAGTGATTTGTTTTCCTTTATTTCGTATGTCTCCATTTCATCCAATGCTCTTATATCTCTTTCAATGTATTGCCTATCCCTCAATGCTCCAATCAATGCATCAATGATAAGCCTCTTGCTCTTTTGGTTTGTGTGAAAACCGTATTTAGTAGGCCGTCCTTCTACCACAGAATCAGGGGTATTGCGGGCAAACATGTTTTGATAGTCGTTCGCTAACTGGTCAATGATTGTATAGAAGTGTCCCGACCCATCGTCTTTCTTATCTGTGCTATTTTCCTCAATTGCTAACAATGCATTATTATACCATGTTGCAATCTGTGCAGCTTTCCATGCCAGAATATCATGGTCAACGTGACCCCTCCACGTAGCAACAAACTCACAAGGCTCACCGATACTTTGCCAATACCTATCAAGAACCCTTATAACTGAAAAATCCGCTTTCTTTGTTTTACCTCCAATGTCAACGAATACGCAATACCTATTTGTGACCTGAATGGATGTATCAGGCATAGCCCAAACATGAAAATTACCTTTAGCATTGTTTAGGAACCTAAGCCCCCTTAATGATTCTTTGCCAAGCATCTTATCCCCTTGTAACTCCCCTATAAATTCAGCCGTGTAACAGTATTCACGCATTGCCATTATATCTTCATGAGAGAATACCCGTTCACCTGAGCTAACAAAAGCTTCGTTTGCGGTGCTTGGGTATTCCTCACACATTTGCCAATCTGTAAAATTTTCCTCAGACTGGAATGCCATATACCACTTAATTGCCTCCAATGTAGCCCCTAAGTCCCATAGTCCTCGGGCTTTATCATTCATCCCTTTGATAAACTCTTCGTAATCATTTATCTTTTCCCGGTAATCCTGTATGATAAACCAAGGAATAAATATTGGGCGATAACCAGAATTGCTATTAGTAGCTGATACCCATTCTTTATGAAAGAAGTTACCAACACCTTTAGCGGTTGATTCAATAGCTATAACAGTGTTTTTCCTTCGTGGTATTGCAGCCCTTAACGACTGTAAAAATTCCGCTGCTGTCTTTCCTTCTGTATCCTTCCATGAGGCTACCTCTGAGGCATGTAGGCATTGAAAGGTATTACCCCTTAACGTCTCGGGTTCCTCGTATGAGCCAATCGCAATAACTCCATCACGGCCTGAAATGAGTTTATTTTTTGCTGAACCCTCATAGGGATTTAACACAATATCCGCAATCTCCTTTGGGTGGGATGCAGCCATTTTTGTAAACATGCCCCTGATGTGCCGGGCTTGGTTTTCAACCGTGGTGCAAACAGCACTATTCCACCGCATACACAAACGAAGCTGAATCCATGCAATATATAATTGAACAAGTGTTGACCCCCCCCATTGGCGGGCTTTTAGTAGTATTATCCTAATAGGAATATCAGCTAAACGCATTTCCTCTAACTCTTTTAACAGTATTCGTTGTGGATAGTTAAGAACGAACTTAACCGGGTTGCCTTCTTTGTCGTAAATAGTCATGCATGTTGAAGCGTAAAACTCAAAGTCGTGGTCTAAACGAATAGCGTTTATATGCTCCAATGCCTGTTTTCTCTTTGTTGGCTGGTGGTCGTTAGTGAATACTCGCTCACATAAATCGTAAATGGATTCAAATTCAAAATATATCTGCATTTCCTTAAGGTCACGCATTGAGGTAGGTAGGTATAATGAAAGCGTCCTATCATACTTCAATTCAAAGCGGTCTGTAAGAGAACCCTCCCCGGTTAGTGGGTTGTATCTCTTATCAAGCTCCGCTAACCTCCTGTAATTCTCTTGTATTATGCTTTCTATATTCGATATGTCCATGATATATTATTTGGTTTTGTCTTATATTTCTTCACACTTTTGTTTTAAAAAAGCTTCAATGTGTTTATGCCCTAATAAATACCCTTCAAAAAACGCATCTATTACAGCGTTTTGGTAGTGGTTATTATTTAGAATAAGTTGGGTCACTTTAAAATCACATACACCAGATAATAATTTTCCTTTAGCTCTGGCATCAATTAATGATTTTATTAAGGCAAGAGTTTCTGCCATCTCCCTTCTGTGTTTGATTCTTCGTTTATACTCAGAGACAACCCCGAAAATAAT
>CAYRKE010000166.1:0-9979 GCA_964424695.1 uncultured Polyangiaceae bacterium | reverse complement strand
TATTCCCAGTATATTCGCCTTGCTCTTCAATTTTAGCAGTATCCCAAATTTCTTCTCCTTCATCTCCGGGGTCAAGTTTCGCTAAACATCTTACTTCTAATTCAGTGTTTGCAACTATTGCATGACTAAGAAAAGAATCATATTCATTTTCGTCATGTTTGATTGTGTATATTTTCATCGTTTAGTGTGTTTGATTATTAATACAGTTAAATACAATGATACTGAACCAATACCCCATGTTATAAAGAAATGGTGTATATTGCTCGAATCATTATATAACTTAAGTATATCATTGATTGACATCCAATATACTGCAATTATAATAGATGAAAAATAGATGTTTAGTTGCTTTTTCATTTCTTGGTTGTTTTAGCTTTTGATATTTTGTTAATAAACTCTATTGGAGAACAGTCATACTTTTTTGATAGGTTATATAATATCATTGCTATATGCCTATCTTTTGCAAGACATGTTATGTGTGTAATCTCTCTATGAATACCATTTTTGTTCATACCGGTTAATGTTATTTTTGAAACATCAATTAAACCGGGTTCAAGTTCTATAACAGAAAACAATATTTGTTGTTCTTCTGGAAGAGAATTATATATCTTTTTGCATTCACTATAATTCAATACGGCAATATAATAGTTAATATTCTTGTCGTATATGTAACCTGACTTAAAAGGCTTTGATACCTCAGTAGGCTTTAACAGTTTCACAACTAATTCTGTGCAAATTGAAAATGTTTTTTCGCAAAGTATTGTATTCTGCTTTTTCATTGTGCTTCTTGTTTTTACTATCAATTTCAACAATAAGCTGGCACAAAAATTAATATATAAGTGTCAGCTTATTGTAAAATTAAACAAATTTAATCAATGAATGAATTTATTTTGCCAAGATTCTTAGCAAGTTTATCTGTTTCATTGTGTAATTGAACTATTAATTCATCAAATAAATCAATAATATCAGGAACATCATTTTTTTTGAGTTCAGGTTCGCATGGTTCCGGTGTGAATTTATTTGGAACTTGCAAAGGATTTTTGATTTTATCTATTATTCCATTACTGAAATTAGATAAATCCACCAATCTTTCTTTATGAGATTGAAGCTTTTCCAGTGTGTTCATCAAAGACTTTGTTTCACTTGTAGGAGATTTACAATTATCCATTTTGTTGTTTATTTAAGTTGTGGCTACTCTGTAAGCTTTTCGCCTAACGCTTTATTGTTTCTTAATAATACATTTGTCATTCACTATCTCAAATCTGTCAAATGATTCATAAGACAGTCCACCGAAATACAGTCTATTGTTACGAATGTTAGCAATAACAATAATGTTCCTATCAACTTCCCATCCATCATGGAATTTAATAACTCCAAATCCTCTGACATAATCACCTACTTTTACCTGAACTCCATTAATATCAAATGGCATGGGTTTGCGTTGTGTATCCATGCTATTTACAGTGTTTAACACCATTCCTTAACATCATTCTGATAATCCGTCCTGCATATACGGCTGATAAGAAAACCTTCTCCCCGGCTTCTTCATAAAGACGAGTTTTGGAAATGTATTTAACATCGTTACCATGAGATTTTATAACCTCCAAATAAGCTTCCATTAAAGCTTTGTGCTTTTCATCTTTTAAAGCAGTGTCTTTTTTGTATGTCCTTTTCATTTACTTTATTTTTGTTCAAATGAATCACATGCAGTATCCCTGAGCCTAACAGTGCAATTGTAGTAAACACAATTCATGTTTTTACATTTATGCTGTGAAAAGTGTTTATCATTAAGCAGCCGAATATGGGCGCAATCACGGCAGCACTTACCTTCTGGTTTAAATGTTTTCTGTTCTTTTGACATATTCTCTAAAGTTTTCAATGTAACACATACCATCTTTAATACCTTCAATCATTACTCTGGTACCGTGGCCAACAAAACATGTATCATAAGAGTATGAATGTTTTGCATATATAAGGACAGCATCCCGGATATTATCACAGGTAAATATATCCTTATTTAGTAAGTAATCAAATATTATAGTATCACCGTCAATAACATTACGTGACACATAAGTTAACCAATCCACTGAGTGCAAGAAACATACACCGTCAACACGAACTGTAATTACATGTGAGTTTGTATCAATTGCAATGTGCAAATGTAGCTTTCTCAGGGCGAATTGGTTTACATAGTTAATCCACTTATACAGTAGGTCTATGTAATTTATATCCTCTGTGGCCACCTTTTCGCAATGATACTTAGGTTTTATTATCAATGTTTCTTCAACCGGTTCATCTGATTCTCCACGGTCGAACATCTCATTTATAATCTTTTTAATGTAGCTACTCATGATGTTTAATTAAAATGGTAAATCGTCTGTTTGTGGAAACTGGTTATCAACTTGCTCATACTCATTATTTGGAGCCTGAACAGGAGCAGTTGGTGTATGTGTTGCAAATGGAGTTAACACAGCATAACCTTTTACCTCAGTTATGTATGCATCATTTCCATTTTTGTCCTGATATTTGCGTGTTTTTAGCTTACCTGTCATTGTAAGCAAATCACCTTTTTTAAAGTATTGTGCATTCTTGCAAATTT
This sequence comes from uncultured Polyangiaceae bacterium, assembly GCA_964424695.1. Taxonomy (GTDB): domain Bacteria; phylum Myxococcota_A; class Polyangia; order Polyangiales; family Polyangiaceae; genus JAEWRL01. The sequence continues at coordinate 7,380 of CAYRKE010000166.1, read as the reverse complement.
TTAAATCAATAGAACACCTATGGAAATCATTGAAAAGCTTCGCCTCTCCTTCTCTAGTGTTGTATTGCTCCCACGTCTTAAGAGTGAAAGATGCAACCTGATTGCCATCTGTAAATGATGTAATCTTTACATCGTTCTCAATCAAACCAACCAAAATAACATTGTTAATCATTGTTATCTTTTATTAATTGTTCATACTTGTTTGCCACTTCCAAAAGAAATTTAGCTGTTAATCTCATTTGTTCTATTGAATAGAAATCTACATTGTATGAAGCACACGGTTCATTTATTACTACTTCAATATTTGAACCTATGTTATTTGAAATCTCCATAAATGTATTAATATAAAGCTTTGAAGAAATATGTTCACAAATGGAATACTTTACTTGCTTGTTAATAATCAGTTTTCCTTCTACATCAGATTTATCTTTGATTAGTTTTGGAAATTCGTTTTGTCCAGATAATGATGTTTCCATAGTGATTGTATTATTATTTTTAACAAATATAGACATTAAAGAACATAATGACATATTAAGAGGACATTATGTATCAACAGGTAATAAACAATATGTATATATTTGAGCCTTGATACTTGTGTAGTATAGACACATACAACATATAAACATTAATAACATGGAAGGTGCAAGCACAGCAATACCAGCACAAACAGCAATACCAGCAGAAGGAGCTACTGCGGAAGTAGTTGATACCGAGAATGTTGGAGCAGGAGCAGGGACAGAAATTGCAGCAGGTGAAGTATTAAATAATACAGAAACAGCAGAGCAGACACAGGATGCACTGAATGCAGAAGCAGGTAGCAACGGAACCGAAATGGTTAATTCAGAGCAGACAGCAGACCCGGTAATAACAATGGCCGCTGAATTATTTCCTGAGCAGCAATTTGCATCACCACAGGAAGCAATGACTGCAATAGGTGACTATGTTAAAGGGGCAAGGGAATATGAGCAAACAATGAAGGATGCCAATAAAGCCCTCCTTGACATATTCAATACAAACCCTGAGATTGTCCAACTGCTTAGATATATCAAACAAGGAGCAACATTTACACAAGCACTTCCACGGGTAATTGATGTTGACATGCTTGCCCCAGCAGAAGGAGACCCTGATTGGGACGAATGGAACAACGCAAAAGAAGAAAGGGCAAATACTCTTTCTCGAATGGAACAAACAAGAAATGAGGTAACAGAAAACCTTAGTATGTCAATGCAGGAAGTAGAGCAGTTTGCACAGGAAAACAATATGTCCGGTGAAGATGCTGCTGAACTTCTTACAGCAATTGATGAACTTCTTGACAATGTTTCTCGTGGGCGTATAACAAAAGACATTCTGGCAAAACTTAAGAAAGGGCTATTCTACGAGAGGGACTTGCAGAATGAGACTGAGGTTGCCGAAATTCGTGGAAGAAATGAGGCCATTGAAGCCAAAATAGATAAAGAAGAAAAACCAAAGGGAGACGGGTTACCAGATGTAAAAACTGTATCCATGTCAACCGAACCGAAAGAGGCCGACAACGACCCTACGTCCCAAATAGGACGTAATATTGACAGCTTTGTTCAGTCAAAGCGGTTCTAAGTAGCACCATAATTGTTAAACAAAAAATCGAAAACAAATGAAAAAAAGATTTCTATTAGTCGCCCTGTCGCTTGTGGTGCTAACGGTTGTTGGCACGGTAGCGATGGGCTGCTTTGATGTTGTCCAAGACCTTATTGGACAATTCATGTTTGGAGGCGGGGCAGGTATCACACTTGCAACAGGGGCGGCTGTGGCCGGGACTACTGTTACAACAGATAATGCTGCTGCTGCATCACCTAATCTGTTAAGGCCGGATATATCTAAGAAGATTACCCAGATTATGCCTTCCACTGTTCCACTGGATACACTGTTACGTGAAGCAGGGGCGCATGAAAAGACAGATTCAATGATGTTTAAATTCTATTCTGCGGAGTTAAGGCCATTTGTTGACACACTTGCAGCAGGGTTTACTGCTTCTGGCTCTACCCCTCAGAATGGATATGAAATTACAGTAACCAATGCTGGTATGTGGCAGGTTGATGATGGAATCCTGTTCCACGGTATCAACGGTGGAGATGGTGGCCCTCTTGTAGGACACATCATTAAGAAAGTAAACTCAACATCTAAGCTTACTGTATTATTCCTAAATGGAACCGGGACAGACACAAATGTTCCTCCTGCTACTATTGCAATTGAGACAAAGATTGGTAGGCTTTCTAATGCAAAGTCTGAATTAGATGCAAAGACCGACCCTTATGGCCATATTCCAACGGATGAATACAACTATGTTCAAGCACACATGGCACAGGTTGAAGAATCATTCTGGCAAAAGCAACATAATAAAGAAGTAGATTGGGACATCAGGGACATGCAAACAATGTCAATCTTTGACATGCGTTGCCAGATGGAAGCTACATCACTATTTGGTGTTAGGAAGAAAGTATATGATGTTGAAGGTTCTGACTGGAAATATTTCTCAGGTGGTGCTGTTAGATATGCAGGTCAAAAACTTACATTTGATTCTACCAAGGCTATTACAAACGCAGATTTCAATAACTGGACAAAGAGGCTGTTTACAGGCAATGCTGGTTCAGATAAGAGATACGCACTATTTGGCTCAGACCTTGTTGAGAGAATTTCAAATGTTGACATCGTATCTAAGCAGCTTGATGGGAAAGCAACAGAAGTTGTGTTCGGTATTACATTTAGGAAGATTGAAACCAACTTTGGTATTATCCTGCTTAAGCAGCATCAATTGATGAACTCATACGGATTTGCAGATGGAGGTCTTATACTTGACATGAACAATATCCGTAAACGTGTGATGGAACCAATGAAAGTCCGTGAAATCGACCTTATTTCTTCTGGTATCAAAAAAGCTAATGCTTATGTTCTTGAAGAAACATTCGGGTTAGAGTTCCGTTACAAAGATACCCACGCTATTGTTAAGCCATTATCGGCACATTAATAACCTATCCATGTTGTTTATTTGGGGGAGCCTAAGTGTTCCCCCTGACAACTTGGATTAATAAAAATAACATGGCACGTAAAGTATATAGGGCAAGATACGACATGAAACTTACTGTTCCAGTAGTCGTAAACCATAATCAGATGTTCTGTGAGTTTGATGGAGGCCGCTCAGGTTCTAATGAGTTGACAGGGACTTATGCAACTGTAAATGTTGATATTCAAAAAGCCCTCGAATCAATGAAGGATTTTGGTGGTTTGTTCTACCTTGAAAAAGTAGAAATGATGCCAGATGAAGTTGAAATGAAAAACTCAAAAGGCAAAAAGGTAATCGAACAAATGGCTTATCTCACAGAGGAAGAAAAGAACAAACAGGACGAACTTGAAAAGATTACAGAAGATGCATTCAACCCCGAAATCAAATCAGTTGGAAATATAAAAAATTTTCAGGCTGCAAGAAGCTATCTTATAAAGGAACTTGGTGTTTCAATTAATGAATTGAAAAATAAGGATAGCGTCCTTGCAAAGGCAAAAGGATTAGGGATTGTTTTTGTTGACTGGAAATAATATAAATCATAATGGAAAATGGACAGAACGTCAATAATTGGGAAGGTTCAGGTAGCACTTGACGAAATCAACGGTTTGTCCGAAGGTCAGACCATTATGAATGCACAAATAGAGGGGCAGCTTAATGATTCAGCAGTGAGTTTATTAATGCTGCTACCTTCTTTTTTATGCGTAACAGAATTAGCTACTCCAACTGTAACATCAGGAAAATTTGAAGCACCTACTGAGTATTTAAAAATTAGTCATGTAGAATCTACAGGTTGGGATATACCTGTTACTGTTCCTGTTCCAAATAGCCATAAGAGGGTTGCAATGGAGACAATTCCATATTTTAAAGCAACACCAAATAACCCACTTCTCATAATGGAAGAGAAGGACGGTAAAAAGATATTTACGCCAAAGCCATACGCAGACACAGATACTATATCATTATATTATGTAGAGCGTCCGGCAGCAGCAGAAAACTTGGACGATAGGTATATTGATATGCTTGCATGGCATACAGCAGAAAGAATATTATCAGCATACTCAGAAACGCAGAAAGTCCAAGTATGTAGGGCAAGACTTGAAGAATTAATACAAACAGCAACAACATGGCTATAACAATTTCATACACATATAGCACATTCTTTGAGGATTGCAAAAAAATATCCGAAACAGAATCATTGACAATGCCTCAACTTGATTCTGCAAAAGGATATATCACACAGGAAGCAACTCCATTTCTCGGTGTTATTGAAGAAAGAGACCGTGAATCAATATATGAACACCTTGTAGAGGCGGCAGCAAATTTATATTATGAATTGCGTCCTTGGCTCGATGTTAAGAAAGGAATGAAAATAGTCGATGTTACAGGAGAAACAGATAAGCAAATTGTATATACTCTTAAGGAAGGGATATTGCCTCCATACATTGATGAAAATGAAGTAGAACAGCAAAACTCAAACGCACCAATATTGGCAAAGCATATTACAGATGCACTTAGGTCTTATGCCTTGGCATGGTGGTTCAGCAAATATCCTCACAGAGGGGATTTAACACAGAAATTTACTATGAGATATGCCTCAATACCATCCCTCATAGCATCTTTATTACACGAGAAAGTAACACGTCCTTATAGATTCTACTAACAATGGAAATACAAGAAATAAATGTAGGTCTCGTAGCCAATGACGGCACAGGGGACAAACTAAGGCCAGCGTTTATAAAGATAAACCAGAACTTTTTAAACGTCCTTACAGCAGTAAATGCGCTGGAAGCTATAATAGACGAGCCTCCAGGAACAGTTGTTGGCGGTGTTGAAGTTTATAGCCCAACAAAAGCGTATAAACCGGGGATGGAAACGTATGTATTTTATGTAAACAAAGTATATTACTATGTCTCAGAAGAAGAAACAACAGGAGTTATTCCCGGAACAAATGCTTTGGTATGGCAAGAAACAAGTTGGTCAAAGTTCTACCACGTTCAGAACTCAGACTTTAAGCTTACAGGGTATCCGGGGACGATAGTATCTCTTAATGCAGGAGTATTAAACCTTCATACAGAAGCATATTATAAAAAGAATATGTTTACCATATATAGTGGAGGTGAGACAACAAGAGAGATAACATTCAGGGGGTTGGTTGAAGGAGGATTAAGTTTTGACTTGTTCAGATATGAGCATCAAGCATTCTTCTATGTAGCTGAGAATGACCTTAACACTTATGTATTCAAAGAAACAGTATTGTTTAGGACAGGAAAAGGTGATATTACTCTTAAGGCCGGAGACTGGATGTCCATGAACTATGCTAATTTTGCAGTAATGGATGGAGCCACACAGTATGCAGGATACTGGTATCTTGTAAACACATCATATAATACACCAATAGAAGGTCTTACACCTGAATTTCAAATGACAGAAGGTGGGTTGTTCCAGTATAAAATCACAGGAGCAGCCACATGGAACACTATATTTGATATTAATTCTTATATACCTTCTGGAATAGATGCTGCAATTGCCCATGCCAATACTACACATGGAGTTACAAATGCAGGAGGATTTCGTGGAGGCCAAGGTTCAGCAGCAGGTGCAGGGGCAGCATTAGGTAAATCTGCCACAACTGTAAAAGGCCTTGATGTGATAGATGCTATTCAGCTTGGAACTGGTAATAATGAGGAAGAAAAATCATTAAAAGTATATCAGTATCTTTTAATGAATAGTGATGGAATGATTCCTGCTGAAAGAATTGGTAACCAAATAAGCCGTGGTGTAATTGTATCTACATCTCCTGAGAGGGTTGTATCACCTCTTTATATGTTTTATATTGGTAAGACAACACTTAACAATGTTACATTTATTCTTCCATCAGCAGTTGGAGTAATGAACCAGCTTATTATATTTGCTATGGGAGGTCAGGAAAGTGGATATGCAATGACAGTAGAACGCTCAGGAGACGATTTGATATACTGGAAAGGAACAGGATATGGAGGTATCACAACAGATGTCAATGGGTTCTGGTTTGCACTTGTATCCGATGGCGTAAAGTATCATGTTGTTATGGATGCAGGTATTTTAATAGCAAATATGATTGCAGTAATTTCTGAATAAACAATATGCCAACATCAAACTTTTTATCAAAGAATGATTTTCTACAAGCATTAAGAGAGCGTGTCGATGTATCAAAGGCACTGCTCTCTGAAATGTTTGATATACTTCCATATCTTAGAAAATGGGGGATGTTGGTAGCGGTATATAATGATACAGACCCTATTAACAATGGTCTGTATATGCTTAAGAGGAACAAGGCTTCAAATATAATTTCTGATAATGCAAATTGGGACAAGGTAGATGCATATCCTCGTATTAGTGGTATAATAAGCGGAGGTAATGTATCATGGACAGGTGAAGGTCTTATATTTCAAGTAGGTATTACAGAGTATATTATTGATACTAATTACTATGTGTTAGCTGCTCCTGTATTAGTAGAGCTTGAACACTCAGACCCAGATTATCCAAGGTTTGATACATTCTATGTAGATATAAATGGTAATGCCGGAGTAATAACAGGAACACCAGCAGCAGACCCATCAATTCCATCAGTAGATACAAATACTCAGATATACCTTACATCCGTATTGGTTGGAGCCGGAGCCATTATTCCAAACATAGATACACTTATTGTGTATAATGAGAACACAGAATGGACTGGAAGCACTCAAAATAATATAACAGCAAATTTTAATGCAACAAATAACCCATCAAAAGGAATAAAAAATGTAGATGTAACAAATATATATAGAGTTGGAATTATTACATTTAGCGGAGAGGCAATGAAGCTAAGTGACTATACATCTATTGAGCTTGATATATGCCTTAAAGAAGTAATGAAATCAACTCAATATTTATATATTAGGGTATTATTAAACAATGCTTCAAGATGTGCATATAAAAAATTGAATATAAGTAAACTTTATTTAGGCTATCAAACAATAATAGTTCCTATTTCAACACTTGGCGTAACATCAGACGAAATAAATCAGGTAAGGTTTATGTGGGGAGATATAGTTGCAAATGAATTAATACCACATGCCGGATTTGACTTAGATTATGTTAGGTTTACAGGAGGAATAAACCCTCCTGCATTGCTTGATACCATTGAGCTTATAGGTGATGTATTGGCAGATGGAGTTGTAGGAAGTCCTGTAATAGTAAGATTAAATCCTGAATCAACTCAGACATCTCTTTCATTAACTGACAAGCTATATCTTAAAACAAACCTTGGGCTTTTAAGGGATATAACTTGGGAAAACATACTTAAGCAAGTTGTTATAACA
>CAYRKE010000165.1:0-16834 GCA_964424695.1 uncultured Polyangiaceae bacterium | reverse complement strand
GCGAGGCCTGTCGCGCGGAGCCCGATAGAGTGCGCGAGCACGCACCGCAACGCCCAATGATGCATCCGCGGATGCTGCAACCTCTAGCTGGACTTGTTTGGCGCACCGATCGCACGACAGCATCGACCGAAGGTCTGTCTGCGCGGGCATCGCCCAGCCTGGGCGCAGAGGCGGCGCTCCCAGAGCCGCGGCGACTAGCCGCTGAGGTGACTCTGGTCGAGAAGCGCCGAGAGCTGCTCCGGAGTCCGTGCTCTCGCCGCATGCGGAACACGACCATTCCGTTTGCCTGCCGCACAGCCGTTCTTGGCTCCGAAGCGCACATCCCCAACCGCACCCTCCTCAGCGTCCCTGCCTTCTCCTGCCAGGAGAAATCTGCGACGGTGCTCGTCGTCGCGGACAAGCACAATTATTGCTAGAGAAACGGCCCGGGGTTCGAATTTATCCCCACCGTGTGGACCAAGCTGGAATAATCTATCCGGACGGCGCAAGTTTAGACGTGAAGTAGCGTACTTGTTAGGGAGTGTGAGGTAGCCCTTGACCCGCGACTCCTTTTTTGGCGAACGCGTCATCTGGAGCGGAACTCCCGCTGACACCCGAAGCCCCGCCTCGCTCAGAGCCGCGGCAGTGCTGCTCTTCTCGATCGCAGCCGTCTCGGTCCTCTTTGCCGTCGTCAAGGTGTACGCGCTGGGTGCTCCGCCCACCACTTCGATGCTCTATGCCGCGTGGTGCCTGGCATTGGGGGCGCTCTGCCTGAGCTTCCCAAGGTGGTGGCTCTCCGGCGTCAAAATCGTGGTCACCCAGAATCACGTCATCTGGCAGCGTGGCCCCTTCCGCCGCACCATCGAGCGACGAAGCATCAGCTTCGCGCGCATCCACTGGAGCCGACACCATCCGGGTGTTGGATCCTTGCAGCTGGTGCGAGCGGTGCCGACCGGCGCCCTCCGACGCAGGCTCACGATGCAGCTCCCACCGCTTCTTGCACCCGACCGTGTTTGGGCGATCGTGCGGGGAGCCGAGGATGTTGCCCCGCTCGGCCGCGGAAGCCATCCGCTCGCCCAACGCCTCGACGTGGGAGAGCGGGTGTTGTGGGCCGCTCGGCCTGGCTGGACCTGGCGAGCCTACTTCCCCGACGGCCAGCGCGAGTGGCTCCTGGTTCTGGTGGCTCTTGGCCTGATGGGAGTCTGCGGCCATCTGATCGCTGCGGGGGTACCCATGCTGAGGCGGCTGGCCGAGGCCGGACTGTCTTTCCATTCCCCGGCATTCTGGGCTCTCACGCTGGGGATGTGCTTGGCTGGAGCCATCATTGGGGGAACCGCAGCGTACATTCTGTACGATGGCTTCGTGCGACGTGCCGCGTCGCAGAGCGACACGCACTACCTCATCACCAATCAGCGCGTCCTGATTCAGAGGGGGCGCGAAGAACTCCACCTCAATCGCTCAGGTGTCGTCGATGTCATCGACACGCCGGCAGCGCCCGGGCTGAGTAACGTCTTCCTAGTGCTGGACGGGCCGCGGGCGCGAGCACTCGCTGCGAGCGGCGCATTCGGCGAGCTGAGTCGGAGCCCGAACCTCAGACCGGTATTCGAGCGAGTAGCCGATGCCGAGGGCGCGCTCAAGATTCTGGCCGCGAAGCGGGAACCGCCGCTGCCAAGAGCCGCCTGACGGCAGAGCACCGTTCTCCATCGTCTGCATTCACGACCCCAGAATCCCCTGGCCACAGTCGATGCTGAGTGCGGGACGAGGCAAGAGCTGGAGCCGAAACCCACACGAATACGGCGGCGCGAGAGCCGCTCAGCGAGCGACTTCCACCCGGACAGCGCCGGAGCGTACCGCCGCGCCGAAGCCCCTTCGCGCAAAGCAGCTCGCTGCCGGTCCTCCATGCAAGGCGTGAGTGGATGCGGTCAGTCCGCGCCACTCCCCGATTCCGCCGTGCCGATCTGCCCGCGCGCGCGTTCGACCGCTGCCTCGCGAAGAACCACGAGTTCCGCTCGACACTGTGCTCGACGCAGTTCTGCCCTCGTGCGCCCCAACTGATCCACTGAGGTCAGGGCGAGATAGTCGTTCCAGGCGTCGATTGCCGCTTCGAGCTCCACGGCGCGCTCGTCGACATCGACGATCCCCAGTGCGACGGCGGTATGCCCCAGTGCCTGACGGAAATGGCGCTCCGCGTCCAGAGGCACGCAACCCCGCGCGGGAAACGTGAGGGCATCATCCGACCCGTAGTGAGGCCTAGGGAGGACGATGGATCGAGCCGTACGGGCCGCGGCGATCGCCCCGTTTGGGTGCCCGGACCTCTCCAGAGCTGCGGCAAGGCCGAAGTACGCCTGGACCTCGACGCGCCGCTTGAGAGCGAGGCGAACCGCCAGGTCAAATGCCTCGGCGGCGGCGGTCACGTCGCCCTGCGCGAATAGGGTTTCGCCCAGCTCAAGCTCGATCTCGGAGCGAAGCCCCGCCTCCCAAACCGTGTGGAGCGCTGCCCGGTAGGCGCGAATGGCCCCTTCCGAGTCCCCGCTGCAGGCCGCCGCAACCCCAAGACGAAACCATGCGTCGCCGGCAAGAGCCGGAGCGGGCTTCCGGTCGAGGACATGGGTGAGGAGACTCTGCGCGACGGGCGATTGGCGAATCCAGCAACTCGCCAACGCGCGACCCCGAAATAGGGCGATTCGGAGATCGTCCGGCGCCCCCCCCCCGGCCAGCTCAGCCATGGAGACGGCGGCCAGAGTGAAGTCCCGCTCCATGGAGGCAACGCCGTAGCTCTGCTCGGCGTTCCACAGCATACGCTCCACGGCTCCGACGGCGGCCTCCCGATCCCTGTTGCTCGGATCACGAACGGGTTCCCAGAACCCCGACTGTCCCGTCGCTCCTCGTGCCACGAGGAGTGCGAGGCCAGCCACGCGCCACGCGTTCGCCCTCATCGCCGACGCCCCGCGTGGCTTTCCTGGAGCGTCTGCAGCATCCGCAGTGCATGCTCGCGCAGCGCGCTGCTCTGCCCCCCAAGGGAAGTGTACGTGTGCCAGAGCCGCATCGCTTGCCTCGGATCAAACGGGTGAGCGAGTATCGCTGCCACCGCGATCAGCTCCGAGACGGGGGCCATCAGAGGAAACCCATCCGACTCCGCCACAAAGTTGGGGACAACCGAGCGCTCCCCCATGCTGACGGGGTCGCCGCGACGCGGCTCGCCCCCACCTACTCGATCCAGCCCAAGAAGCTCGTCGGACTCTGCCTCGGCGATGTACGGCTCGAGCGCCGCAAGGAGTTGCCAGGGGCCGACGCTGTTCATCGCGACCCTGCGCGCTTCGTCGTCGCGCCCCTGTCGCGACAACGCAAGGGCCAGGATGCCATCGTCAATACCCATCTTGCCGGGCTCAATACGTTTGGAGACGGCCCTTGCGGCGTTCGCTTCGGCGCCCACCAGGGAATCCCCTCCGACCTGCATTCCGACTATGGCGGACTCGAGAAGACTGCCCACGAGCAGCGAACGAGAGTCAGGCAGCGTCGCGGTCGCAAGCAGCCGCCGATAGGCTTCCTGTGCCGTGGACGTCGCTCCCATCCGCCACGCGCACCGCGCCTGCCATACCGTCTCGTTGCGAGGAACCCTGACGCCTGACTCCAGATACCCCCCCGCGAGCAGCACTCGGCACGCGGCATCGATATCGCCCGACCGAGCTTGAGCCAGTGCGAGGAGGAGACGGACCGCGTCCCGGGATGGCCAGCGGCGGTCCGCCTCCGTCGCGATGGTGACGGCCGCCTTTGGGTTCTCACGGAGCGACGCATAGCCCCTCGCCATCGCGACGCAAAACTCCCGGTCGCCCTTCAGGTCCCGCACGTTCCAAAAAGCCAAAGAGGCACGACTGACGCCGGGAGAGCACTCAGCGGGACGGGAGGTTAATGGCCCCAGTTCCCCGAAGGAGACTCCCTGCGTGGCAGACGCCTCGATGCTGAGCAAACACGAAACGCCGACCACTAGAAGCCATCCCGCGAACTTCACCTCCAGAGCATAGCGCAGAATCGCCCCCCAACCGGTCGGGCTTCACTTGGCAACGCACCCGGTCCCACCGACCTCCGGCCTCGGGCAACAACCTTGGTCGAAGTCTGCAGAACCCCGACCAAGGCATGATGGATGAGGCAACAGTTTCCCCGTCGCCTCTACCCAACTGGCCTGCCCCGGACCGAACCCGTGGCCACCAATTCGCCCAGCAGTTCTAGCGGGCGTGGCCAAGGAAGGGATCGTGCAGAACGATGGTCTCCTCCCGGCGTGGACCGACGCTCACGAGGAAGAGAGGAACCCCGGCAGCTTCGGAGACGAATTTGAGGTACGCGCGAGCGTTGGCTGGCAGCGCGTCCAGGTTCCTCACTGCGCCAATGGGCTCGCTCCACCCCGGCAACTCTGCGTAAACCGGAACAACCTTCTCCGGCTCCTCGAACCACTCCTCGGGCAGATCCTCGGAGCGCCCGGAAGGCGTGTCGTAAGCAACACACGCCCTGACGCGCTCGAAACCGGTGAGAACATCAAGCTTGGTGAGCGCCAGACCGTCGATTCCGTTCACCCGCACCGCATAGCGGAGCGCGGGCAAGTCGAGCCATCCCGTGCGCCTCGGTCTGCCGGTCACCGACCCGAACTCAGCTCCCACGTCACGAAGGCGGGCGCCATCAGCGTCGTCGAGCTCGGTCGGGAACTGACCCGAGCCAACCCGAGTCGTGTAGGCCTTGGTAATGCCGACCACGGTGTCAAGCCGATTCGGCCCGATGCCAACGCCAATCGCCGCCCCGCCAGCCGAAGCTGAGCTCGAGGTCACGAATGGGTAGGTTCCGTGATCGATGTCGAGCAACGTCCCCTGAGCGCCCTCGAACATCACTCGGCGCCCAGCGCGCAACGCCTTGTCCACCAGCACGGAAGTGTTCTCGAGCAGCGGGACCAACCGGGCTTTCAGGGCGAGCAGCGGCTCGATGACTGACGCAACCGTGGGGACTTCTCCCCCAAGCGCTTGGATAGTGGGCGCCCATCCCTGAAGGGCGGCCTCGACACGCAGTCGCAGTCGAGCTGCGTCGCGGAGATCCCCAGCACGCACCCCGGTGCGACGGGCCTTGTCTTCATAGGCAGGACCAATGCCCTTCTTGGTGGTGCCGATGGCTCGTCCCTTGGAGGCCGCGGCCTCTCGCAAGCCATCAACGAGGATGTGGTAGGGCAGAATCAGGTGCGCGCGGTCACTCAGCCTGAGACGCCGCTCCACGTCGTGGTGACCTCTCCGTACCAGCTCGTCGATCTCACTAACCAAGACGGAACAGTCAACCACCATGCCCTGACCCAGAGCGCAGATCGTCGAGGGCCGCAGGATGCCGCTCGGGACGAGGCGCACAATGAGCTTGTCATTGCCGACAACCAGCGTGTGTCCCGCGTTGGGTCCTCCAGCATAACGGACCACGACCTCAGCGTGCTCGGTGTAGATGTCGACGATCTTCCCCTTGCCCTCGTCCCCCCACTGCGCACCCACGATAACGACCGATGCCATGACTTTCCTATCTGCTCGAGTGTCGACGCTCTCGCTTCCTAGCGCCGCTCCGTCGAAAGCCGCACCTGGAGTGCGACCAGAGACTGGGTTTCCATGCCTAATGCGGCCTCGAAGCACCTGCCGGCACGAGGCGGGGCCTCCAGTCCATCCGGGGCCGCGAAACCGCACGGTGTCCGACTAGCACCAAGCGCGCGCGTAGCCTAGAGAGTCTGTGTCCGGCGCGGTCGTTGCGCGAAACGCCCCGGGGCGGCCGAGCCTTGAGGTCGTCGGGGATTTGCCACAGGGCCTCCTGGGCAACTCTCCGGCTCCTCCGCGACCAGGCCGGAGAGCTCGACCTGGCGCACCCTGCTTTGACCGGCCCGAGGAACCGCAACAGACCGACAAGCCGTCCAAAGTTGAGCTCGATACGATTCCCGCGCGCCTGGTGATCCGCGATGCGGCGACTGCGCGGCCCCTCTCAGCGGCACCATCCCTCACACCAACCGCGATGCCCGTACTTGCGCTGCCCTAGCCTTGACGAGGGACCAAGACGCGCCACGTCTTGGTCACCCCACGGCAACTGCCGCTTCATCACGAGGTATGTTGTGAGCCAGCGTCCCGATCCCGCCCGAGCTATCGTCTTCGACCTGGATGGTACGCTCGTCGACTCACGTAGAGACATCGCAGCAGCCACCAATCATGCGCTGGCCAGCCACGGGTTTCCCCCGCTACCGGAACTAGAGATCGCGGGATACGTGGGGGACGGCGCACGGAGCCTGCTCGCGCGCGCATCGAGGCTCGGCACGAAGACGCCTGAGTTGGATGAACTGCTAGCCACCTTCCTCGACTACTACCAGAATCATCCCGCCGACTTCACAAAGCCCACCGCGGGCGCAGAACGAGCACTGGAGGCGCTGCGCTGTCCCCTGGGGCTCTGCACAAACAAGCCAAGGCGAACGACAATGGCACTCCTCCGCGCCCTCGGTTGGGAGGAGCGGTTTGCCGCCACCGTTGCTGGGGGTGACTTGCCAGTCTGCAAGCCCGCGCCCGAGCCGCTCCTCGAGATCGCCCGTCTCGTGCAGACGCCGCCCGGACGGCTCATCATGGTCGGCGACGGCCCCCAAGACATCGAATGCGGTCGAGCCGTGGGCTGCTTCACAGTGGGGATCCCCGGCGCACTGATTCCCGAGGAACGACTGCTCGCCGCCGGACCCCACGCGGTTCTGCGCTCCCTCGTTGAACTCCCGGCCCTCGTCGCCCACCTGGACTGAGCCTGCCCATCGCAGCAGCATCACCCGAGCGGTGACTCAAACCCCATCACCCTGCCAGACGGTGATAGGCGGCGGACAGCTGGGCGAACTCGGAAGCGACGCGCCTCTGCTCATCCTCCGTCGCGGGCCTCCTCACGTCGGGATGGAGTCGGGCCGCCAACCGACGAAAGGCCCGTCGGACGTCGTCACGCGAAGCCCCCGACGCAAGCCCGAGGGTGGCCAGAGCCCGCTCGCAGTCCCGACTCGCCGCCTGGGCACGGGGCTTGGCAGTGGAAACAGCGTGGTCCCGAGCACGAACCCTCCCGTTCAAGAAGTGAAGCGGGCTCATCGGCTCCAGTGTGTATCCGGCTGGCGCGGGCTTCGGGACGCGGAATCGGATCGCAGCACGAACCAAGCCAAAGAGCGCCTCAAGGCGCTTCGTTCGCTGGGTGCGGAGCGCTTGCCGGATCTCCGTTGGCGAGACCCTGCCCAAGGCTGCGGCAAGTTGTCCCGTCGTCACGCCCGGGTTCTCTCGCCCTTCTGCCACGATGCGACGGTGACACTCGTCGTCGATGAGCCCCGAAGCGTGGAGGAGCTCACCAAGCGGCGGCGCGCCCAGCGGACTCCGGACGCCAACGATACGCCCGTCCCGAAACTCGACCTGATGGCAACGCCCACCGCTGACCCCCCAGCCCTCGACGAGTTCGAGTACCCCCGAGACCCTCTCGCGATGAAGAGCACCGAAGAGATCACCGAGTGTCGTCGCTTCTAGCGAGCCCGCGAGGTTCATCTTGTCTACATATCCGGGGGCAGCCGAGGCGGCCAAATAGTCGACGGGGCACTTATGGATGCACTTACTGGTGCGACGCCACCTCCGCAGCCACGCACTCGCAAGACGCAACCGGCACCCAATGGACAGCTCGAACGCAACTCAGGACGCATTAGGGGGAGCGTAGAAGTCGACTAGCTGAATCGGCTGAGGGGAGAGCACGACGTCGACAGATTCGCGGGTTCCCCGCAAATCACCCCCCACCTGAAACGCGGTCGCAGGGTCCATGGCAATGGTCACTGACTCCACCAAGTAGTCGATCACCTCATCAGCGGGTTCGAATTCGCCCCTCCAGATAGCCGCAAAGTTGCGAACGAAGTCGGCAACTCCAATGGTAGAAATGCGAAGCTGCATCCTGTCGTCTCGTTCGTCCGCGTACGGGAAGGCACGAAAACCGAAGCCATAGTAGGGAATCGTCGAGAGCGCGACGATTCTGGTGGGTCCCTCGTAGAGAACCTCCCCGCGGGGGATCGGTGGACCCAGAATACTACCCCGCGCCCCAACGCGGTACGCATCGCCGCCGGTGTTCACGACTCGGCAATGAGGACTGCGACGGACAACAAAGCCGGGCAGAGATCTCCCGATTGCCGCGCAAGCGTAACCAAGCGCACCGGTGCCAAGACGCTCCAGGGGAGTGTGGGCGACACGCTCCTTCCACCACTGATAGTCGAGAAGAACCTCTGCATCTGCCCCAAAGCCGCAGAACGGAGCAGTGAATCCATCGACCTCGATCAGCCGAATGGGACGGCTGCCTGCATCCTCATGAAGGCGCCGGATGTCTGCCGCCCAGTTCCCGCCTATCTGTCCAGCACCGACGACCCAGGCCAAAGCATTGCCTGTACCCAGCTTGAGCAGCCCAAAGCGAGGCAAAGGCCGATTTGCCCGGCGCGCGGCGCGCACGACCTCGGAGACCATGACGGTGAAGGTTCCATCACCGCCCCCCGTGAGCACGGTGCCGTAACCGCGCGCCACCAGGAGACGGGCAATCTCCCGAGCCTCGTCGAGGCTCTTCGACACGAACAAGTCGCCTCCCCTGAGGATTTGGTCCACCGAAGCGATGACCTCGTCGTCAACGCCCTTAGCGTTCCCGTTGACGACGACCGCGATGCGCTCCGCCTCGACTGTCCCTGACGCCCCCGAAGACGACTCGCTCCCGAAGCCGCCATAGGACGAAATGTAGCCAACGGTAGGAGGCCACGGCTCACGCCCCCCACCATCGTCAGACAGATGTGAACACTGCGAAGGTCGACTCCCGGCACTCATGGTCCACGGTTTATCACGAAGCAGCCCTTCCGTCGGGGGCACACCGAGCAGCTACTGCCACTGGGCATGAACTTTGACGAAGTCGTCATGTCCGCATAGACTGCAGGTGCAGCGCGAACGGGGGTACGGCCAACGATGCCGAAAAGCACAGAGAAACCCATCTCGAGTCTGAAGCAGCGAGGGCAAAACCGGTGGAGTGTGGAGGGCAGCACACCGCATGGTGGGCGACAGCGGCTTGACACCAGCCACGCGAAGAAAGCTCTCCCGCGCAAACGGCCGCCCCCTTCGGTCGCCGAAATCGCTCCAGAACCGACCCCGGACGACACCGTGCCCGAGAAGGTGGGCAAGGTGCCTCGGGCCGTCGCTGAGGATGTCGGCCAGGGAGGACGGAGTCGTCGTCGAACCGCGCGTGGTTCCGCACCCTGGGCCTCACGTCACGCCGCAAAGCACGCGGCAGAGGTCGCGGCGCGAAACGCGAGCCCCGCACCTCCCGGGAGCGCCCGAGCCACCCTGCGGACGCCGGAGGCCGCCGACGTCATCAAGGAACGCATCGGCAAACTCCACGCGCACCTCTCCGGCATCGAGCGATTGCACCGCGACCTTGCCCGCAATTTCTATGAAATTGGAACAATTCTCGCCGAAATCCGGGAGGGGTGTCTCTACGACGCGAAGGGCTACTCGAGTCTCGAGTCCTTCCTGGACCGCGAGCTGCCGCTCGGCCGTGTCCGGGCTCTGCTCTGCCTTCGGATCGTGGAAACCTTCAAACGCGAAGCGGCCCTGGCAAATGGCATGGAACTGCTCGCAGCTGCGCTCCGAGCCATGGATGAATCGACGGCACTCCGGCCGGCGCACCCACTGGGGCCGCCGGGACAAGACGCTGGGGTGAGGTCCTCCCGCCGCTAGCACCGCCATGGGAGGAACCCCTTTGAGCCCAGGGCGGTTCGCCTGAAGGCACTTCTCGGGCTATACGCGGCGACGGATGCGATTCGTTGATGAGTGCACGTTGGTGGTCGAGGCCGGAGATGGCGGAAACGGCTGTATAGCTTTTCGCAGAGAGAAGTACGTTCCGTTCGGGGGCCCGTCGGGTGGAGACGGCGGAAAGGGAGGAGACGTCGTGCTCGCAGTGGATCCCGGTCTGGGAACCCTCTACGACGTGAAACACATCCGAACCGTCCGCGCCAACCGGGGAGGTCATGGCGAGGGTAAGGACTGCTACGGCAAGTCCGCCGAAGACGTCGTACTGAGAGTCCCGCAGGGAACGGTGGTGTACGACAACGACACCGGAGCTCGACTCACCGAGCTCACCCTCCCCGGCGAACGCGTGGTCATCGCCAAGGGCGGTCGTGGCGGAAGAGGCAATCGCCACTTCGCTACCCCAACAGACCGTGCTCCCCGCCACGCCGAACCGGGCGAGCGAGGCGAGCGCCTGAATCTGCGCCTCGAACTCCGGGTGCTGGCTGACGTGGGCTTGGTGGGGTTTCCGAACGTCGGAAAGAGCACGCTCATCAGCGCGGTCTCCCGAGCTCGACCCAAGGTAGCCGACTACCCGTTCACCACGCTCGTTCCCCACCTCGGCGTGGTAACCATTGGCGAATGGGGCAAGGGCCTCGGCCGCAGTTTCGTCATCGCCGACATCCCGGGTCTCATCCCAGGAGCCAGCGAGGGCCTCGGATTGGGCACACGATTCCTGAAGCACCTCGAGCGAACGCGGGTACTGCTCCACCTCGTGACGGTGGCTGAAGACGAAGTGGGCCGAGATCCGCTGAGCGACTATCACGCGGTGCGCAACGAGCTCACCCAGTACAACCCGGAACTGGCGCGACGCCCCGAGGTCGTTGCCATGTCGAAAGCCGATTTGCCCTTCGTTCGCGAAGCGTATGAGGAACACCGACCTCGATTCGCCGCAGAAGGGATCGAGCTTCGGCTTGTGAGCGGGGCCGCCCACATCGGGCTTGGTGACCTAATGGCCGAACTAGGCGAGTGCCTCATGCTCTAGGGGGATACCCGACTCCCCCCAAGGGAACGCCGGTGATCGCCCTCCAACACCAACCCGAGCACCGCCCGTCGAGCACAATGCGGCGTGCCTGGACGGGCGCAGCCCCCCCCACTCGACATGGCATCCGCTCGGTGAGCATGGCGGTACTGGTGAGCTGATTGAGGTCACGCCCGCCCGCCGGGCTCCTGGTCGAGCGACTCATCACGACGCTCCCACGGCTCACGGCCCGTCTGCCGGAGCCGCATTAAAATCGTCGAACTCGTCGTACTCGTACTCGTCCCGCGCGAGGTTGTCGAACCGCGTGTATGCGCTGGTGAATTTCACCATCACCTTCCCCGTGGGACCATTTCGCTGTTTGGCGATGATGATCTCGGCGAGGCCTTTGTCTGGGCTGTCCTCAACATAGTACTCGTCCCGATAGATAAAGAAGATGGCATCTGCGTCTTGCTCAATGGCTCCCGACTCGCGCAAGTCGCTGAGCTGCGGCCGCTTGTCCTTCGCATTGCGGGTCTCCACCGATCGATTGAGCTGGCTCAAGGCGAGCACAGGAACATTCATCTCCTTCGCGAGTTGCTTCAGACCGCGACTGAGCTCGCTGATCTCCTGCTCTCGGCTCTGAGCCCCCTGCCTACCCTGCATGAGCTGAAGATAGTCAATCGCTACCAGGCCGAGCCCCTGAGCGCGGAGGTCGTCGTCATTGCGGTCGATCATCGCCTTGAGCCGTCGCACCTTCGCCCGAAGGTCGAGCAACGTCAGTGCCGGCGTATCATCGATCCAGATCGGGCAGCGTCCTAGCCGCGCAGCGGCCTCGGTGAGGCGACTCCAGTCCTCTTGCTGGATGTCACCACTCCGTAGGCGCCCAACGTCCACTCGAGCTTCGGACGCCAGCAACCTCGACGCGAGCTGAGTTCTCGGCATCTCAAGGGAGAAGAAGGCCACGCCCCAACCCGGCTGTTCCTCCGGTGCAGCCAGAGGCTCCTGATCTCCCGCTGGTTCCAGAACCGTCGAGCGCGCCATGTTGGCGGCCATATTGAGTACAAATGACGTCTTCCCCATACCGGGACGCCCAGCGACGATGTAGAGGTCCCCCCCGTGAAGCCCCGCGATCTTGCGATCGAGCTCACCGAAACCACTTGGAACACCCGTCAGGCCTCCACCTCGCCGCGATGCTTCGTTGAGCAACTCGAACGCCGAGCGAATCGCGTCCCTCAGCGGAACGACGGTCGATCCCTCGGGGATCCTAGCTATGTCGAACACCGACTGCTCCGCGCGATCGATGTAGTCCTGCACCTCCCCCGTATCGCCATACCCCTCGGCCGCGAACCGCTGACAGGTCAAGATGAGCTGCCTGACACGCCACTTTTCCCGTACGACTCGGGCGTGGACCTCGACGTTCGCGACGGCAGGTGTCGCATCGGTGAGCTGCGCCAAGTACGGAGTGCCGCCGATCTGTTCGAGCCTTCCTCGATCTCGAAGCCAGGTAGCGACGCTCACGACATCCACTGGCTTGCTCTGCCCTTGGATCTCCACCACCGCCTCGAAAATCCTGCGATTCGCGTCGGCGTAGAAGTGGTCCGGGCGCAGAATCTCCTGAACCGCGTCGAAGGCCTCGGACGACAGTAGTACAGCGCTCAGCACTGCCCCCTCTGCATCGAGGTCGTGCGGAGGGACCCTTCCTGGAGACGGTTCCAGACGCTGTTCGGTCTCGCGTGGTCGACCGCGTTCGCGGTTCAGCATGATGACTCAGGGTAGTATCCCCTGACTAGCCTCGCAAACCGTTGCGAGTACAAGCACTCCGCGGACAAAACGAAAAGCCCCGGAGCCAAAGCCACCGGGGCCAAACGTTGCTGCAGCGCTGTCACCGAGTCGGGTGAGCACGAGCCGACAGATCGGTACGGCTCGTGCGTCGGGACTTCACACCTTCTTCACGACCTCGACTCGAAGCATCGCTGTGACTTCTGGATGAATCTTGACTGGCACTTCCGCCAACCCAAGCCGCCGAATCGGCTCTGCAAGGTCCAGCTTGCGGCGGTCGATCACGAGACCGATTGCCGCGAAGGCCTCTTCGATGTCCTTCGCAGTCACCGACCCGTACATCTTGTTCTCTTCGCCAACCGCTCGCTCCAGCTTGACCGCGGACGCCTCAAGCTTCTTGGCAAGTTCCTTGGCCTCCACCAGGCGCTTCTCAGCCCGAATCCCTGCCTGCTTCTTCAGCTCCCCAATGCGAGCCAGATTCGCAGCGGTGGCTGGCACGGCAACGCCTCTCGGAAAGAGATAGTTGCGCGCATACCCCGGTCGGACTTTCACCACATCTCCGCTATCGCCGAGAGTGTCCACCGAATCCTGCAAGACTACACGAATTGCGTTCGCCACGGCTCCTCCTACTCGTTCGACGTGAATGGCAGAAGCGCGATATTGCGCGCACGCTTCACTGCCAGCGTGATCTGGCGCTGGTGCTTGGCACACGCCCCGGAGATGCGCCGTGGCACGATCTTACCACGCTCGGTCACGAAGTACTTGAGCGCCTGAGGATCCTTGTAGTCGATGGTCAGTGCCTCGTCCGAGCAAAACGCACAACCCCGACGGCGACCCCGACGGAAACCGCTGGCTTCTCCCCGCTCCTGGGTCCGACTGAACTGGCTCATAGGTCATCATCCTCCTGGTCCATCTCGTCGAGGTCCTCGTCCGCACTCTGGTCCATACGGCGCGCACGCAGATCCACCCCGTCCAGTCCGAGCGTCTGTGCGAGAGTGGGCTCGACATCTTCCGGATCCGGAGGCTGAACCTCCTCGAACTTCACGGCATCGGGATCGACCGCAACCGACTCGACCTCGACCTCCGGATTGACGAGGACCGACTGGAACTTGATCACCTCGTCAAACATGCGCAAATTGCGCTCGATCTCTGCGACGAGTTCACCGAAACCCACATACTTGAAGTAGACGTACACGCCACGGGCGTTGCCCTTGACGACGTAGGCAAGCAGCCGACGCCCCCAATTCTCCACCAGGGTGAGCCTGCCCCCTTCACGGGCGACGACGTCCTCCATGCGCTTTGCCACCTTCGCCGCTGCTTCAGCGGTGACGCTGGAGCGCATGACGTAGATGGTTTCCCACTCTCGATAGCGTGGCTTCTCTATCTGTTCTGCTGCTGACATGTCCTCTCCTTCCGGACGATGGCCCCACAAGGGAGCAAGGAGACCGCGCGACTACTCTTTGCCTCGACGATTCACGCGGTTCATGGCCACCGAGAAACCGTCCTCGATGACCTGGCGGACGGCATCCGCCGCCACCCCGAGGACTCGGTCGAGCTCGACCTCATCACCAGGGGGGAACGCTTCTAGCACATAATCAACGATTGACCCGCCAAACTCAGGTCCTGGGCGGCCGATTCCCACTCTCAGCCGAGCGTAGTCCTGCGTTCCCAAGCGCTCCGACGCGGACCTCAGGCCGTTGTGGCCCGCCACTCCTCCTCCGAACTTCAACCTCACGGTTCCGAAGGCGAGATCCAGCTCGTCGTGAACAATGAGAACCTCAGCAGGCTCGATCCCGTAGTAGCTTGCTGCAGCACCGATGGAATGGCCCGACCGATTCATGAAGGTGTTGGGCTTGAGCAAGATCACGTCACCTCGCCCAACCGCGCACCGGCCGATAGAACCATCAAACTGGTTTTGCCAACCCGCCACGCGGTCCGCCGCCGTCCGGTCAATGACCATGAAGCCAGCGTTGTGGCGGGTTCGTTCATAGCGCGGGCCAGGGTTCCCCAACCCAACCACCATCTTCATGGTGCGCAAGCTCTAGGAGGAGCGGGTTGCCCCTTCCCTCACTTGGACGGCTTGGCCGCTGCTGCCGGCTTGGCCGCTGCTGCCGGCTTGGCTCCAGCCTCCGCCTCGGGCTTGGCCTCGCCCTCGGCCTTCGCGGCAGCAGGCGCGGCGCCGACTTCCTCGGTCTCACGCTTCTCGGCAACGACGGAGACAACCGTCTGGGTCATTGGCAAGCGAACGGTAACGCCTGGCGGGAGCGTCAGATCGCTCACATGAGCGTGGTCGTCCTTCTCGAGCGGCGTGACGTCGAACGTGATCTTCGTGGGCACATCAGCGGGCTTGCATCGCACTGGTAGCTTCCGGAAGACCTGACTGATCACACCACCCAGCACGACGCCCTTGGCCTTGCCGTAGATCTCGAAGGGAACCTCGACGTCAATCTCCTGATCCAGCGAGATGTGAACGAAGTCCGCATGAAGCAGGTTCCGAGCAACGGGGTGATGCTGGTAGTCCGCCAGAAGGACGTTGAAGGTCCGACCATCATCCAGCGTGAGCTCCACGGCGCTGTTGCGACCATGCTCACTGGCGAGAATACCCGCCACATCCTTGGGAGACAGCTCGATGCTCTGAGCCTGGACGTCCGGGCCGTAGACAACCCCAGGAATCTTCCCGGCCTGACGCAGACGCCGTGCGAAACCCTTGCCGGATTGAGTGCGAACGGTGGCGGAAACCTTGATGAGCTCCATGACTTGACGCTTTCTTCCTAGGACGCTGTCGGCGATCAGACAAAGAGCGAGCTAACCGAGTCGCTGTTGTGGATGCGACGGATGGCCTCGCCCAGTAGCTTTCCGATTGAAACGAACTTGATCTTGGAGCAGGCCGCAACCTCCTCCGAGGGTGGAATCGAATTGGTGACGACGATTTCCTTCAACACTGACGCCTCGATGCGCTGAACCGCCGGGCCGCTCAATACGCCGTGGGTTGCGCACGCTACCACACTCCTCGCGCCACCGTCCATCACGGCCTTTGCGGCATTACAGAGTGTTCCGGCCGTGTCAATCATGTCGTCGATGATGATGCAATCCCGGTCGCGCACGTCACCGATGATGTGCATTACCTCGCTCACGTTGGCCTTCTCTCGACGCTTGTCGATGATGGCAAGCGAGCCGCCCACCCGTTTCGCGTAGGCCCGCGCCCGCTCGACGCCGCCTGCGTCGGGCGAGACAACCACAGCGTTCTGATCGAAGTTCGGACGCAGATAGTCTTCAAGGAACACCGGCATCGCGTACAGGTGATCGAACGGGATGTTGAAGTACCCCTGAATCTGGCCAGCATGCAGATCGAGCCCGAGAACTCGCGTCACGCCCGCAGCGACCAGCAGGTCGGCGACGAGTTTCGAGGTGATCGGGGTCCGAGGCGCAACCTTGCGGTCCTGCCGAGCGTAGCCGTAATAGGGCATCACGGCGGTGATGCTCTCCGCGGACGCCCGGCGAAGCGCGTCGCACATGATCAACAGCTCCATCAGGTGGTCATTCACCGGAGAGGACGTCGGCTGAACGACGTAGCAGTCCATCCCACGCACATTCTCTCGAATCTCGCAGAATGTCTCGCCGTCACTGAAACGGGCGACGCGAGCCTCACCCACGTGGATGCCAAGCACAGCGGCGATCTCCTGCGCTAGCGCCGGATTGGAATTGCCGCTGAGAAGGCGAATGGAGCGTTCTGCCACAGAATCACCAGTGCCCCGCCGTCACGAGTGCACGAAACGACCGCACACCACAACTGCCTGAAAGCACACGTTTTATGCTTCCCGACAAAGCGAAGCGGCGGATGACTAGCAGCCGGATTACCCGATGTCAACGTCGCCGACCCAGCGCCTCCTTGGAGCTTTGCAATCTACCCGGACGGAACCCCCGTAAGCTGCAAGGCACAAACGCTGAAGGACCGGCCACCATCCACAAAGTGCCCCGCAATACCGCTGGATCTCCAAGCCAGGCGTCTAAACGGCCAGCCATCCGCATTGTCTAATCAATGACCAGACCAAACAGCTGGCCGACTCCCTAACACAAGGGGGTCGACGAGAGCTGCGAGCAGCTGCGGTGCCTGCCCCACAGCCCGTGTCGCAAACCGCAGGGCGGCTGGGCGCAGTGCGATGCAGAAAGCGAGGTTAGCCGTCAAGCAAGAGGCGTTCGGGCTTCTCGAGGTATCGAATGATCTCCTGGGCGAACGCCGCACCAACGTGCC
>CAYRKE010000164.1:15141-17028 GCA_964424695.1 uncultured Polyangiaceae bacterium | reverse complement strand
TAGCCTCCTCCTCGCCACGGTTCGCTACGCGCTTTGGTCTCTCCGACCGCGAGCAACAGCAGCCTCAGGACCTCTGGCTCCCGAGCGCCGACGGTGAGCCGTGGCGAGGTCATCTTTCTCTCCAACAGCATCAACCTCCGCTCGACGGACCATGCGGCGCGAGCCTCGCTCGAATCGTGCCGAACACACCGTTGAGTGACCCATCTTGAACCTCAGAACACAGCAACTCAGTGCTCGGTAGCTCAGGCTCCTCGGATCGGATTGGATCCTGGTAGCAGGACGCAGTCGAACGAAACCCTTTCTGGTACCCGACCTCCACGACGTAGTCCGGGTGCCCTCAGGCCATGAGTCGAATGAGGCTCTGGTGCTGGGGCGCTCGAGTCCTCCTTCCAGCCCCCAACTCCGCGCTCTGGCGCTCGATGCCTCCCGAAGTCAGGGATCGAATGAGATCCTGGCGTAGGACAACTTCATGCCGAACGAACTAGGTCTTGCCGTCAAACCCGTTACCCGAACCTCTCCCGAAGACGAAGCTCGCGTCGCCGCGTGGATCAACACCACTGAGTACCGCGACAAGAACTTCGCTCGACAGGCGCTAGTCGTGAACCCGGCCCACGCCTGTCAACCCCTCGGGGCGGAGCTTGCGGCCCATGGTTTCGAGGGGACGCTTCCCTTCGTCCACGGGTCGCAGGGCTGCGCTTCCTACTATCGCTCGACGTTCAATCGGCACTTCCGCGAACCGGCCGCCGCCGTTTCCTCATCCATGACCGAAGACGGTGCGGTGTTCGGCGGGCAGAACAACCTCCACGAGGGGCTCGAGAACGCCGTCGCGCTGTACAAACCGAAGATGATCGCGGTCTTCACCTCCTGTATGCCCGAGGTGATCGGAGACGACCTGACCGCCTTCATCAAGAACGCGCGTCAGAAGGGCCACGTGCCCAAGGACCTGCCGGTCTGTTACGCCAACACGCCGTCCTTCAGCGGGACCCACATCCATGGCTATGACTCGATGCTGGTTTCGATCCTCCAGACCCTTACCGAGGGGAAGGCGATTGAGGGCCGCTGCACGGGGAAGCTGAACTTCCTGACGGGCTTCGATGCCAACACGGGCAACTACCGCGAGTATAAGCGAATTTTTGAGGAATTCGCGATTCCCTACACGATTCTCGCGGATATCTCGGATAGCTTCGACTCGCCGAACGATGGTCACTACCGGACCTATCCGGGAGGAACTCCGCTCGAGGAGGCCGCTGACTCCATCAATGGCAAGGCGACCCTCTCCGTCGCTCCGCATTCTACGACCAAGACGATGACGTGGATCAAGGAACGATTCGCGGGCGAGAACGCGACGATGCCCATGCCGATGGGGATCGCGAAGACCGACGCCTTCTTGATGAAGGTGGCCGAACTCTTCGGAAAGGAGGTCCCGGCTTCCCTCAAGGCCGAGCGCGGTCGAGCGGTCGATGCCATGACCGATGGGCAACAGTACATGCACGGCAAGAAGTTTGCGGTCTACGGCGACCCCGACCTGCTCCTTGGCTACTGCTCGTTCCTGCTCGAGATGGGGGCCACGCCGTACCACGTGGTGTGTTCCCGGGGCTCGAAGAAGCTCGATCGCGAGCTCACGGCGCTGCTCGAGTCCTCACCCTACGGGAAGGCGGGGAAGGTGTATATGAACCGAGACCTCTGGCACCTGCGCTCCCTGATCATGACCGATCCCGTGGACGCCATGATCGGCGACACGCACGGGAAGTTCATGGCCCGCGAGGCGAAGGTTCCGCTGTTCCGGTTTGGCTTCCCCGTCCTCGACCGCGTGAATCTTCACCGCTCACCCATCATCGGATATAGCGGCGTCGTGCGGATGCTCACGGAGATCTGCAACAAGTTCAT
>CAYRKE010000164.1:0-15041 GCA_964424695.1 uncultured Polyangiaceae bacterium | reverse complement strand
TCATCGGATATAGCGGCGTCGTGCGGATGCTCACGGAGATCTGCAACAAGTTCATTGAAATCCGTGATGAAACCGATGACAACCGCCACTTCGAGATGATGCGGTAGTCTCGCGCCGAGGTCGTGCGCACAGTCCGAGTCGCCAGTAGGGGTGTCCCGGTTCTACCGAGGCATCCCAAGAACCCAGGAGAAAGCCCCATGCGTGTTGCGTTCGCCAGCAGCACTGGATCCCGAATCGATGAGCACTTTGGTTCGGCAGAGCATTTTCATATCTGGGAAGTTGGCCCAGACGAGGCGCAACCCATCTGCAAGGTTTCCTTCTGCACTCCCGGCGAAGAAGTCGAAGACAAGATCGTCGGAAGAGCGTTGGCCCTGGACGGCTGCGCGCTGGTCTACTCGGTGCAGATCGGGGGGCCTGCTGCAGCGAAGCTCGTGCGGCGAAGAATTCAGCCCTTGAAGGCGCGTGAAGGGACTCCGGTTGCCGAGATCGTCGGCAATCTCCAGGAGGTATTGCGCGGGGCGCCGCCCCCCTGGCTACGCCGGGCTGCTGGGCTGCCCGGGGCTGAGAGGCCCCGAGAGTTGCCAGATGCCGAATGCGAGTAGCCCCTTTGGGGAACTCGCGCTCGGTGGATACCCACTACAGAGAGCAAGATAGGAGACCAGATCATGGCGTATGTCACCGGACTAACCCGCGGGCGCAAGGAATGGACCCCGCATTTCGTCAAGAGCGTGGACGATAACAAATGTATCGGTTGCGGTCGTTGTATGAAGATCTGTGCGCATGGTGTGCTGG
Source organism: uncultured Polyangiaceae bacterium (assembly GCA_964424695.1). Taxonomy (GTDB): domain Bacteria; phylum Myxococcota_A; class Polyangia; order Polyangiales; family Polyangiaceae; genus JAEWRL01. Next base: position 14,249 of record CAYRKE010000164.1, on the reverse strand, counting down.
CGCCGCACGAGGTGGACGAAGAGGAGTCCGCGAAGATGTTCGCGACTGTCAAGAATCCCGAGGACTGCATCGGGTGCGAAGCATGCGGTCGAACCTGCACCAAGAAGGCGTTCAGCTTCGAGCCCATGCTGGCCTAGCCCGGAGAGGTATCATGGATCTGCTGGGAGACACGCACAGCTTGGAGGACCTTTTCGATACGCTGGGCGTTGCCTACGACCCCCTAGTCCTCAGCGTGCACAGGATGCGCATCCTGCGCCGCTTTGGGCTGGAAACCGAGGCCCTTCGTGCGGAATCGCTGACGCTCGGCGTGGTCGAGTACCGGCGACGCTGTGGCAGCGTTCTCGGCACCATTCACGAGCAATGCCGGCTAGGGCTCCGGGAGCCAGTGCCGGTGTTCAGAGGACTGTCGTCCCAGCTCGTCCAACTGCGGCGCAAGCCAGCACCTTCCCGGGTCTGAGACTCTACGGAAGCAGTCCGGAAACGCAAACCCAGTTTCCATTGCGTGAGGGACGTTCGGGACGCCCTCTTCGGAAGCCCCTTCGGAACAATGGCCCTACCGCCGGTCGCGAACACCGTTCTGCGTCCTCCCCGGAGGCAACACTGCGCAATTCCTTCCTCGGTTGGTTCTTAGAGGTTCGTTGATGCTGGGAGCGGCTTGCTCGATCGCTTCGGGTACCGGTCCCAGCAGGAGACCCAGCCCATGACCTTCGATATACTGAGCGAGCGTCAATCCCAAGTCGTGCGGACACGCCACGGTCAGCAGCTCGAAGTTCGCTGCAACACAGCGAGCGCGGCGGGCTCCGTCAGCCAACGTGCCTGCACGTTCTGTGGATCTCGCGTCGTTCTCTACCCCATCGCGGATGCTCTGCATCTGGTGCACGGTCCAGTGGGCTGCGCCGCGTATACTTGGGACATTCGGGGCGCACTCTCGTCGGGCGCCGAGCTGCATCGGGTGAGTTGCTCCTCGGATCTGCGCGAGAGCGACGTCGTCTTCGGGGGCGAGCGCAAGCTGGAGAGTGCGCTACGTGAATTGATTGCGCGCTACGCGCCCAAGGCGGCGTTCGTCTACTCGACGTGCATCTCCGGGTTGATCGGGGATGACGTTTCAGCAGTCTGTCGTAGGGTCGAATCGGACTGCGCGATTCCGGTGGTCGCCGTGTCTTCGGAAGGGTTTCGCGGCACGAAGCGCGACGGGTACGATGCCGCGACGCGCGCGCTGCTCTCGTTGATTGGCCGGGGGGATACCGCGAACATCAGGAAGGCGTCGATCAATCTCCTCGGTGACTTCAACGTCGCAGGGGAGAGCTGGATCATCAAGCGCTACTTCGAGCGGATGGGCGTCGAGGTCGTCTCGGTACTGACTGGGGACGGTCGAGTCGAAGATATCGGCAGAGCCCACGGCGCAAGCCTCAACGTCGTGCAGTGCGCAGGCTCCATGCAGCCTCTCGCGGAGGCGATGAAGGAGCGCTACGGGATCCCATTCATCCGGGTGAGCTTCTTCGGCATCGAGGACACGAGCGACGCCCTGTATCGGACGGCCAAGCTTGTGGGTGACGAGTCGACACTCGAGGCAACCCAGAAGCTAGTCACCGAAGAGGTCCGCGCCATCATGCCAGAGATCCGTCAGATCAAGCGGGCACTCGGGGGCAAGAAAGCGGCACTCTACGTGGGGGGGGCCTTCAAGGCGTTCTCGCTGGTGCGCGCGCTCCGACAACTCGGCGTGCAGGTCGTGCTCGCGGGCACCCAAACCGGCAAGGGTGAGGACTATGCCGAGCTACAAGCCACGTGTGACGAAGACACGATCATCGTGGACGATACGAATCCCCTGGAACTCGCCGCGTTTCTCATCGAGAAGGACGTCGATGTCTTCATTGGCGGGGTCAAGGAACGGCCGATCGCGTACAAGCTCGGTATCGGATTCTGTGATCACAACCACGAGCGCAAGATCGCGCTCGCGGGATACGAAGGTGCCCTCGCGTTTGCGCGAGAAATTCACGCTACTGCGACGAGCCCGATTTGGAACCTGATGCCGCGCCGCAGGCGTACCGAGCCGGTCCTGCCAGCCACGGAGGGCGCATGAGCTGCGTCGGATGCTCGAGGGATCCATGCAAGGAGGACCCTGGCTCTGCGGACGACGCCCCTTCAGGCGGAACCGCGGCCGAGTGCAGCCGTGGGGTAGAGGCGGAGCCTCGAACGGCGTCCAGAGCTGCCACGGTGAATCCGTGCACGCTTTGCGCGCCGCTCGGGGCCGTGCTGGCTGCTGCCGGCGTCTCGCGAGGCATCGCCCTGCTGCACGGCGCACAGGGCTGTGCGACGTACATTCGTCGCTACCTCATCAGTCACTTCCGGGAGCCGGTCGATGTGGCGTCGAGCGCGTTTGGCGAAACCCAAACGGTCTTCGGTGGTGAAGATAACCTGGGTCGAGCGCTCGATAACATCACCAAGCAGTACGCACCGGAGCTCGTTATCGTCGGGACCACGTGCGTCGCCGAAACGATCGGGGAGGACATGGGGCGGTTGCTCACGAACCACCGGGAGCGAACCGGGAGCACGCTGCCGGTGGTGCACGTCTCGACGCCCAGCTACAAGCTGGGTCACGTCGAAGGGTTCCACGCAGCGGTGCTCTCGATGGTCGAGACCCTGGCGACCGAAGAAGGCGCTGCCGAGCCGCGGCTGAACCTCCTGCCACCGATCATTTCGCCCGCGGACATTCGGCACTTGCGTGAGCTCGTGGAGAGCTTCGGTACGGCCCTAACCGTGCTTCCAGACTACTCGGATACCCTTGACGGCCCGATCCACGCGACGTACCACGCGCTACCCCAAGGGGGAACCGCGTTGGGCGACATTCGCGCCACGGGGAGGTCCCGTGCGACGCTCGACCTCACGCTTCCAGGACGCGCCAGGTGCGCCGGGGGATGGCTCGAGGCGCGTGGGGTGCGTCGTCACGTGCTGGGTTTGCCAGTCGGCGTCTGCGCCACGGATGCGTTCATCGAAGCTGTGGGCGCGGAAACCGGCCGAGTGCCAGCGTCGTGGATCGAGGCCGAGCGGGGGCGCCTGCTCGATGCGTACGCGGATGGGCACAAGTACGTGTTCGGCAAGCGGGTTGCCGTCTACGGGGACCCCGAGCTCACGGTGGCGGTGGCAGGCTTCCTGTTGGAGATGGGCGCCGTCCCCGTCCTGCTCGCCACTGGGGCGCGCAATCGTGCGCTCTCGATGGCGCAGTCCGACAGGTTTCCGAGCGCCGCCCTCGAGGTGCTCGAGGATACCGACTTTGGGACCATCGAGGCGGCTTGCGAACGCATACGACCGGACCTGCTGATCGGGAGCAGCAAGGGTTATCGGATTGCTCGGAGGCTTGGAATTCCCCTTCTGCGGCTCGGGTTTCCGATTCATGATCGCGTGGGAGCGGCGCGGGTCTTGAGCGTCGGATACCGAGGCAGCCTCGCCCTCATGGACCAACTCGTCAACCTCCTCATGGCGCGGCAACAAGACGCGTCGCCCGTGGGCTTCTCGTATCTATGAAGGCAAGTTCGCCAACTTCCCCCGAGCCGTGGGTATCCCGACATCATCTCCCGCTGGGCGAGATCCGCCAGCGCGCCCAAGCGGTGCTGGTGGGGGGCGCCGTTGGGGACGCTTTGGGTGCGACGCTCGAGTTTATGACACCCGGCGAGATCCGCGCCCAGTTCGGGAAGCTGCGGGAGATTCGCGGTGGCGGTTGGCTCAACTTGCCCAAGGGGGCCGTCACGGACGACACCGAGATGAGCCTGTGCGTCGCTCGCTCGATCGTCAATGGTGGGTTTTCGCCCAGGGACATTGCTGACCATTTCGTGGGCTGGATGCGCTCACGTCCCCGCGACATTGGCGGTACCTGCAGGCGGGGGATCCGCCGATACATCGCCAACGGGTCACTCGAGTGCCCAGCCAGTGACGCTGACGGCGGAAACGGAGCGGTCATGCGCATGGCTCCGGTCGCGATCGCCTCATTGGCCGACTCGGAAATCATGGAGCGCTGGGCTGTTGGCCAAGCCCACTTGACCCACAACAACCCGCTCTCGGACGCGGCCTGTATTCTCGTCGGGCACATGATCCATCTCGGGTGCATCGGCTACTCCAAGTTCCAGCTGCGTCGCTTCGTCAACCGGACCCTCGAGCAGTGGCCGCAGTTCGGTTTCGACGGACGGGAGAGCTACTGCTCACCATTCGTCGTGGACACGATGCGGACAGTGCTGCACCACTTCTTTACTACTCGGAACTTCGAGCTGTGCCTGGTCGCCACCGTGAACCAGGGTGGCGACTCCGACACCGCCGGGGCGATTGCGGGTGCGATTGCAGGTGCGTATTACGGTTGGGACAGCATTCCGCGGCGGTGGATAACCGCGCTCGATCCGGTGCTGACTCGGGAGCTCGACGATCTCGCTTTCAGTCTGGTTGCGGGTTCTCCAATCGCGAATGGTTGGTAGAGGGGCGAAGATCGGGTCGCGACGCATGGTGGCCGAGGCGTACCGCGGGGCGGGCCTGACGTGACAGGGGGCGAAAGCGGCGGGATCTCGCGACACCGCGCCGCTCCGGCTGCGACCACGACGGGCCGACGCCTGCCTTTCGCTAGGGCTTCGAGGGCCGCGCGAACCGGCGCTGAATAGCTCTACCTGCGCCGCCTCGCCAGCTCTCCTGCGAGAGGTTGAGCGGTCACTGTCAGCTCGCCCGACTCCGGGGAATCTCACACCGAGAACCCTGTTCCAAGAAGCGCAGAATGCGGCAGGTTCCCTGATGAATTCTGCGCTAGATCCGAGAACTAGCCTAGGGCGTCAAACGGCAGAACGCATCGCCCTGAGTCGTTCGGCACAACCTGGCACAATCGTGCGCGCGCGCAGCGACGCAATCGTGCGCGATTGGCTGCGGTTCAAGCGTGGTACAGAACCTGCTATGCGCCGGACATGCCATCGTGGATATGCGAGCTCGTGTGGGTCGGGATCGGGGCTACCGTCCTCGGCTGTGAGGGCAGTGACGGCTCGGGACCGTCCTATCAGGTTGGGAGTACGGGTCCCGCATGCGCGGTGGAAGGCGCACCGCTAGGGTTGTCGATGGCCGAGATCGACTTGACCGAAGTCTCTCAGCTCGCAGGCGCGACCGGAAACTGGGTTGATTACTCGTATCGCGGTCAAGGCACGGTCAAATCCAGTCCGGACTCCGCCCATCGGATCCTCGTGACCGACGACCACGCACAGATCCTCGTACCGGTTGCTCCCATGGAGGGCACCCTGAAAAGACCGATGGCACTTGCAGAGTTCACGGAGGGCGACTCGCTTTGGATCGAGCTCACTGGCAATGGCTTCAAGAATCCCGCCGTCACGAGCCATTGGACCTACGATCGCGACTATTTCACCCTGTCGGTGACCGAGGGCGAGGGCACTGCCCTGCTCTACGGTCAGTTGACGAACAACAGCTACAGTGCGCCTCCGGCCTATGACGTGTTCGGGCTCTCCTTGACGCTCGACACGGCCTGCGTCACCACCGAGGAGAACTCCTGTGTCGAGGAGGGCTACGTGGTCACGACAAGATACTCAGCCGTTGTGGACGGCACGACCAGCGCCTACTTGGGGGTGCCTCAAGCGATTCAGCAGAACGGCAGCACGCTGAACCTACTGCTCCAAACGGCCTACGACGAGGATGGCTCAGCCAAGCAGGGCGAGGAAGCGTGTAACGACTTCGGTCTGGGCTTGGGCTTGGCCTTCTGCGTCTGGGCTTCAGTGTCCGAGTGACGTCGGACCTTGGCTTCCCTACGAGCTTCTGGCGCCCCCGAGGAGCGTCGAGCCGAACCTCGACTCAGTCGCGACGCTGGCAGCTCGCCGAGCGGCGCCGCACTCTGCGCAGCCGTTGGCGGCGCGCTCCTCGCAACCCTAGAAAGCCCATGCACCGACGAAGGTTACGACTTTGCGCAACCGGCCAGGTTGTGCGAGCAGAGGCTCACGGTATAGGCCGTGGGATGGCCCCAGTCGGCCCAGGCGGTGTGGCGACCGCGCCGAGAGCGGATCGAGCCCGAGCGACGTGTCACGACCCCAGTCGACGACGGGACCCGATGGATCACCACCTCCCTCGCGGTCGTTGGGAAACCAGCCGTGGGCCCAACAACCGCTGCCAGGGCGCCGCGCGAAGTGAGGGTCGGGGTTGTCGGTCGGGCCCTCCGATGCGGCGCGGTGCTGCGGATTGTGCGGAGCCTCCGCGTCGCCCAGCTGCGGGGGCACGGGACGGCGCTCCGAGCTCAGAAGACCCGGCTTCATCGAGGTTCGGCCTCGGGCCGTGCGCGGGGGACTGGGCGGAAGGGGCACCGGTTCTTCAGGCTCTGCTGTCCCCTCAGTCTGTGGAAGAGTCGCGACACGGTAGACGGGCGTCAGCCTTTCCGGGAGAGCGGCGCCAGGCCCAAGTGCCGGCAGCGAGTAGGCAGCCCAGGCCGTCACCATGACGCAGGCTGTCGCGGCTGCGGTCTGGATCGCTAGGGCACGAGGTGACGGGAATAGGGTACGCGGACACCTCAGATCGGTGCGTGAGAGCCACGTGGCCTCCACGGTGAAGAGCCCCAGTCCGATTTCGACGGTCTGACGTTTCTTGCCATCACGTACAGCCCTCGGCTGCGCCCCCCCCCGCAGCGGCCGATGCTCCGCGCGTAGCAGACCCTGCGGCATCTTCCGGCTTGGAGCGCCGTCGCGTGGATAGTGCTGGCGCGCTCCTGACCATCATCAACGACTATCCTCTCGAGCAACACGTGTTCGTCGAAGGTAGCCATCTTGGTGCGGTACCGCCCTCGTCGAGCGCGGCGTTTGGTGTCCCGCTCGGCAGCCATACCGTCGTCTGCGCCGACTCGCCCCACCCAGGGGATAACCCTTCCTCCTTCGTGGCCACCTTCCAGGCTGGATATGCGTACACGTACCGGCTCACTGGGGAATAATACCCGCACGGCTCGGCGTGGGAGCGCTCGTCGGGCGGATTGAGGCGGTCGCCGTCCCGGCACACTCACGGAATGGGAAGCCCAGAGGAAAAGAGCTGCCAGGGTTCGGGAAGAGTGAAGGTCACGTCCGGAACTGGAATGAGCATCCCACTTGCCGTCGCACCGGCATCGGTCGAACAAGCACCCACGAATTGGCCGGGTTGACCAAGGTAGCTAGCTTCGACAATCGGTTCTCCTTCACACCGGGAGACCCGCCCGGCATCCAGGTCATCGATCGCGACTACTACGCACCCGCGGTAGCCTTCCCACTCCCGCTTGCCGTTGCTGACGAGACCGACGGGCGTGGCGATCAGGTGGTAGGACCCATCGGCGAAGAACAGATCTCCCCCGTTGATCTGGTGGGACACGGCGCCCAGCGCCTGAGCGTCCTCCGGCGTCAGGAGGGAGCCGACGAAGGTCCAGGTCACCCCGTGATCGTCGGAGCGCAATAGGCGAATGTCGATGGTTACTTCGCTGCTGTTGTGGACGCTCACGCAAGATAGCGCGAGGTCGATGGTCCCCGACGGCCGCACGACCGCTCCCGGTTCTCCGACGATGAAGCAGTCGTCCAGCTCGGACAACGCCGGATCGACGGAAATGTCGTAGGCGACGTCCGCGTTCGAGATGGAAGACGACGATGGCCAGCCGAATAGCGGGGTCTCCTCCCACGGCCCTTCCGCGCTGCTCGCGGTGTAGAGGGCCATGTACCCGAGCTCGAACCTGGCCGCATCTTCTTCGTTCGGGCTCTCGAGGCTATAGAAGTAGGTGTGGGCGAATACCTTGAAGCGCCGATCCGGATCGGGATCGAGAGGATCCACCACGAGGGACGAACTCTCCTGGGCGAAGGTCCCGATGCACGATGACGAACCGCAGACCGAGTCGTCGGTGGTCGTGATGGTGATCACGGGCGCGGGAGGGGTCACGTCGCCAACGTAGTGCCAAGTTGCACCATTATCCTCCGAGGATGCGATGGAAATGTGCACCAGAACCGGGGAAGGCACTGCGGTATAGGTCATGTACCCAACGCTCGCGTCTGCCGCGTACTCGACCGACGGATCGATGAGTCCCATCTCGCTGTCATCGCCGACTACGGTCACGCGTTCGTAAGGCCCGTTGCGTTCTGGTCCTTCGGCGCACACGGACGCATTGCCGGCAGCCCCGCCGTTGGGCCCCCCCGATTGTCCGCCGGCCTCCCCACCGTTCCCTCCCGCGGGGGTTGGGTTGCCGCTGTGGGGATCGCCGCTGCATCCACCGAGTGAGCAGAGTGCCGTCAGGAACAGGGGTGCAAGTGGGGAATGATGGAGGATCCGCATCGATATCGTCCTTGGCCATTCGGTAAGTGACGAGGAGACGCGCCGTCGTTGAGCAATACTTCGAGAGCGTGCCTAGGCGCTGGCTGCCAGCCAGAACCGGCTCAAGTCGGGCGCCTCGTTCGCGCGACCGTTGTGTTCCCGCGAACGTCCGAAGTGTTCATCGCGGATGACGGTGCGTCGCGAGCGCTCGGGGTGAGACTGCCTGTCTGGGGGGCGTTCGAACGAGGGGTGGAGCTCAGCCGGCCCCGACCTGCCGAGAACACAGGTCGGGCCGGTCCCTCCAGGCAGCGTCCGGACCAGTGTCTCCAGGCGCCATGCGGGCTGGACCCACCAGGCGCCATGAAGGCTGGACCCACCAGGCGCCATGCAGGACGGTCGACCTGCGAGGGCTGGGGACTGCCCCGACTCGCGCTCGTCGCGGACTGCACTATGCATCGGGGGCGCACGTGAGAACCCTAGGAGGAGACCACGATGATCCCCAAGAACACGATATGCCTTTGGTTCGACAAGGACGCCGAGGAGGCGGCTCGCTTCTACGCCGCGACTTTTCCCAACAGCGAGGTGACAGCCGTTCGCAGAGCGCCGGGTGATTTTCCTAGCGGCAAGGAAGGCGACACACTGACGGTGGAGTTCACGGTTCTCGGGATCCCCTGCCTCGGTCTCAACGGCGGTCCTGTGTTCAAGCAGAGCGAGGCGTTTTCTTTCCAGGTCGCCACAGACAGCCAGGAAGAGACTGACCGCTACTGGAACGCGATCGTCGGCAACGGCGGCCAAGAAAGCGACTGTGGCTGGTGCAAGGACCGCTGGGGGCTCTCCTGGCAAATCACCCCGCGTACGCTCATCGAAGCGATGGCCGCGGGTGGCGCCGAAGCAAAGCGCGCGTTCTCGGCCATGATGACGATGAGGAAGATCGACGTCGCGGCTATCGACCGAGCTCGGCGAGGTTAGGGATACACCCGGTCGTGGTCTTTCCAGTCTGCCGCGGCGCGTGCACCAGCACTTCGTGAGGCCGGTTCCCATGGCGACAACAGCCAGCGGCTCATCGCAGCGCTGGTTTCGTCTACGCCTTCAGGTGACGCCCGCGGCTCGGTAGGCGGGTGAGCGGCCGGGCAGCGATCAGGTAGCGGCCGGGGAACCCGAGCCACGGGACAGATCGATGGTGTTGAAGGCTTCCGACGCGGTGTGAGATCTTCCGACGCGGGTTGCAGGGCTTCCGATGCGGATCCCAGTGCTTCGGCGGCCACTTGACACCCCGTCTACGTCACGGCGTACCTACGAAGGTCGTGACGCTTTGGGCTTCCAGGGTTGCGTCGAACCGGGCGTCGCTGACCGCGAGGGGGGCCTTGTCTGCGAGACTATCGGCGTCTGACGTCACCCATGGGGTGACCTCGCAAGGGGCAGCACCGGAGATGAACAGGGACACTGGGGTGGCGCTTCGGTTCTGGTTGATGGCCACCACCGCGACGGTTCCATCTGCCGGGTTCGTGTAGGCCGAAATCAGCACGCCGGACGGGGCATCCCCCGTGGTGGAGACGCGCATGTAGCCCGGTCGAACGAAGCGCGAGAAGTTTCCCATCACCCAGAGACGCTTGGTCCACGTGTTCGTGTCGGTGTTGAACATCCCGCTGGTGCCGCCGGCCCACAGCCACCAGTAATGCCAGGCGTTCAGGTTCGCCAGGGTCAGGTGATTGTGGATTTCCTCAGCCATGTGAAGGGCGGTGGGCATGTTGTCGCCCGTGGGGTCGTCGGAGGCGCGCCCGGTGTCGATCTCGGTCTCCCAGTATTCCTTGCCCGCGTCGCTGATGGCCGGTTCGGGCTCGCTCGGGCCCAAGCCGTACGCGTGGCTGGCGAAGATGCTGACACTATTCCAGGCCGCGTCGTTGTCCTGGATGGCCCGGAAATACTCCGGGAAGCCCCACCAGTTCATGGTTTCGGGCGCCATCACCTTGGTGCCGGTCGCGGCCAGGGCCGGACCCAGATAGTTCCCGATCCAGTCGGCTAGTTCGGTGGCGGTGAAGGAGACGGTGTGGTTCATGCCGCCGCTGTCCGGCTCGTTCTCGGCCGAGATGGCGTAGATGGGGACTCCGGCCTCCTCCATCGTGGTCACGAAATCTACGAGCCTGCTTGCCCAGCCCTCGGGATCGACGAGCTTGGGGGGCGGATCGCAGGGATCGTTGCTGGGGCACATGCCGCGATCGGTGACGGCCTCATTCACCTCCCATGGGGTGGCCCACACCTTGACCCCATACTCGACCGCCCGCTGGGCGATCCGAGTCTCCGAGGTCGTGCCGCCTCCGATGCGAATGCGGTGCAGTGTCAGCCCGGCTCCGGTCGTCGTCGACCAGAGCATATCGGGATCGCGCTCGGGATCGCGGAAATCCCCTGCCCATGCCGAGGAAACCCCGAAGCCGGAGATCCTCTGCTGCGTGCTGGACAGGCTCACGGTCACATCGCCCGGCTGAGCCGTGCCGGTGCTGCAGGACGTGACGATCGCCGTGCCGCCGGTTCCTGCGTCGCCGTTCCCGCCATCGCTGGCGCCGCCGTCGCTGGTGCCGCCACTCGACGCGCCGCTGTTCCCGTCATCGCTGGTTCCCCCCGCCGCCGCGCCCCCGGCTGGCGCTCCCGTCTCACCCCCTGCTGCCGTGCCACCGCTGCTCCGCCCGCCGCTGCCAACCCGGCCTCCCGTGCTCGAGCCGCCGGTGGGCGGTGCACCGCCGGTACCGGGCCGGCCGCCGCTGTTCGTTGTGCCTCCCGAGGTGGGCGTGGAGCCTCCGGTGCCCTGGTTTCCTCCCGTGGAAGCCGTGCTGCCGGACGTGGTGCCGCCGCTGGTGCCGGTCGCACCGCCGAGGTGGCCGGCCCCGCCGGTAGGGGCCGTGCCGGTGGACGCGCCCCCGCTCCCACTCCCGATCACTCCTCCGAGGTTCGTCGCGCCGCCCGAGTTCGCTGCTCTGCTGCTCCCGCCGGTGCCACCTCCGGCACTGTCGCTTGCCGCCCCGGCCGTGCTCCCTGCGGCCCCGGGGACATCCCCGTCCGTCCCTTCCTCCGTGCTGCATGCGCAGAGGGCGCCAAGAGAGATTGCCAACGATGATGCGAGCAGCAAAGGTGTCGAGCGCATGGGGCTCCGTGAGGGGCGGAAAGGGTGGGGTAGGGCTGAGTTGAGGCCTCTCCTTGGATTGTCGGCAGCGCGATCCGATTGCCACGACGAACGCTCCAAGCCCGGTTTCCGACTGGAGCTGGCCCTGGCGCGTCGGCTCTGGCGGGTCGATGCGCCAGCTCCGGGACATGTCGAGACTCTGGGATGAAGGTCACCCGAGACGCGGAGTCGACCGGCTGCACGTTTCCGCTCAGGCAGCGTTTCGGAGCGAGTTCTTGTGACAATCCGAGCGTTCCCGAGACAAGCATGTGAGAACAGGCTCCTAGGTTGCTCCGCGGACTCCCTGAGGGTTGACTCTCTTGATTTCCTTACGCACTTCCCTCGCTCTCCAACGCACTTCCCTCGCTTTCGTCATCGGCTCGATCTCTGCGTGCGGCTCGCCCAGCCCGGCAGGCGACCAGGGTTCCGATGCTGTGGGTGGCTCCGCGCTCGACGGGGGGCACAGCGGGAGCAGCGCCGCAGCGGCCTCGGGTGGGGCGAGTGGCGGATTCGCGGCCCCGCAAGGCGCGGGGGGCCTTGGCGCTTTGAGCTCTGGGGGGATGACGGGATCCGGGGGCACCGAGGGAGCGGCTGCGCCGTCGGGTGGGGCGACCACTGGCAGCGCTACGGGCGTCGGAGGGGTGGGGGGGAGTCCAGCGACCGGTGGAACCTCGTCGGGCGGAACGACCAGCGGCGGTACGGGCGCCGCGCCCGCGGGCGGATCTGTGGCAACGGGAGGGGCGACCGCTGACGGACCCAGCGCGACCGCCGGCTCCTCTGCGGGCGGGACGATGACCGGTGGAACCGGACCCACGCCGTCAGGCGGATCCGATGTTGCCACCGGTGGCGCCGGGGAGGCCACTACGGGAGGTGTCAGCGGTGTCGCCACCGGTGGCGCCGGGGAGACGCCCACGGGGGGAACCCCTGGGACAGGGGACCTCGGCGTTGTGGGGGATCTGAGCGTGCCGGTCAGCCCTTTCATCGTCGTCGATCAGTTCGGCTACTTGCCGGATGGAGAGAAGATCGCCGTCATTCGCGACCCGGAGATCGGCTTCGACGCGAGCGAATCATTCACGCCCGGTGGTGCCTATGCGCTGGTCGATGCCACGACGGGCATCGGCGTCTACAGCGCGGCCCCGACCGTGTGGGGTGATGGCGCCACTGATCCGTCGTCGGGAGATCGGACGTGGTGGTTCACGTTCTCGTCGGTGACTGCGCCCGGCGACTACTTCGTACTGGATCTCGAGCGCAACGTCCGGTCCTACCCGTTTACCATCTCCGACCAAGTGTACCGGGATGTGCTGGAGCAGGCCGTGCGGATGTTGTATTACCAGCGCGCAGGCCAGGTGAAGGACGCGGCCCACGCCGGGAGTGGCTGGACCGACGCGGCGAGCTTCGTCGGCCCAGGACAGGATCACGAGTGCCGCTTGTTCAGCGACATGAACAACGCCGCGACCGAGCGCGATCTGTGGGGAGGCTGGTACGACGCCGGAGACCTCAACAAGTACACCATCTGGACCGCAGGCTACGTGCAGACGTTGCTCCGAGCGTACGCGGAAAACCCGGCGATCTGGGCCGACGACTACGACATCCCGGAGTCGGGCAACGGGCTCCCCGACGTCCTCGACGAGGTCATCTGGGGCCTCGACTACTTGAAGCGGCTGCAGCAGGAGGATGGCTCGGTACTGAGCATCGTGGGTGAACCGGGGGCCAGCCCTCCCTCCTCGGCCACCGACCCTTGCCGATACGGTCCCGCCACCACGTCCGCGTCGTTCGCCTCGGCGGCGACGTTCGCTACCGCGGCTCGCGTGCTGCGCCTGCCCGGGGTCTCCGAGCTGGACGCCATCGTCAGCGACGCCCTCCAGCGCGCCGAGCGAGCCTGGACCTGGGCGGTCGCCAATCCCGCGGTGACCTTCCGGAACAACGAGGGGGATGCCGCCGGCCTTGGTGCGGGGCAGCAAGAGACGGACGACTACGGGCGTCTGGTTCACCAACTCGACGCGGCCGGGCAGCTCTTCGGCGTGACCGGCGGCGACGAGTACCGGAGTTTCTTCGACGCCAACTATGCCCACCTGAACCTCATTTCCGCGGGCAACGCGGTGGAACCTTGGCACATCTTGGGTCAGGATGCCGCACTCGACTATGCCAATGCGGCGGACGCGACTCCTGCGACGGTCGCAGCACTCCACGAGGCCTATCTGACCGGGATTCTGGGGGGCAGCAACCTGGGGGCGCTTTCCCAGGATCCCTATCGCGCCTACCTTCCCGCGTACGTGTGGGGGTCGAACGTGATCAAGGCGCACATGGGCAACAACTTCTTCAACGTGGTGACCTACGGGCTCGACGCTGCCTCGAACGACGAGATGCGCCGAGCCGCGGCGGACTATGTGCACTATCTTCACGGCGTGAACCCGTTCTCGCTCGTTTACTTGAGCAACATGTACGGTCACGACGCCGAAAACTGCGTGAACGAGATCTACCATACCTGGTTCGCCGACGGCAGCCCGCTCTGGGACCGCGTCGGGGAGTCGACGTACGGACCCCCGCCAGGGTTCCTCTCCGGTGGTCCCAATGCCTACTACGAGTGCGGCGACACCAGCGATCCCGCCTGCGACCCAGCGCTGGTCAGTCCACCCCTGGGTCAGCCTCCGCAGAAATCCTACAAGGACTTCAACGACGTGTGGCCGGAAGGCTCCTGGAGCATCTCCGAGCCGAGTGGGGGATACCAGGTCGCCTACATCCGTTTGCTCTCCAAGTTCGTGCGCTAGCGGGGCGCACATCAGATCGCCGACGTAGACGTGAGGATACGGCGAGGCTAGCA
>CAYRKE010000163.1:12473-17154 GCA_964424695.1 uncultured Polyangiaceae bacterium | reverse complement strand
CGTGGCCGACATTGCCCTCACGGTGGGGGCTGGTCTCATGATGCTGCTTGGATACCGGGCTCGCGTGCAGGCTGCGTCCTAGCTACCGCACATCCGCATCCGAGCGTATCCTTGCTGAATGCAGCGGACGGACCAGCCCTTGGACGAGACGAACGTGCAGCTCCGCTGGCGCAAGACGTGGCAGCAACTCGGTATTGAGGCTCCTGAATGCGCCTTGGCGGAGCTCCGCGTCCGGTATTCCGAGTCGCACCGCAAGTACCACACCCTCCAGCACGTGAGCGAATGCTTTGCGCTCTACGATTCCCTGACGGCAGTGCCGAACAATGCCCTTGCCGTCGAACTCGCCATTTGGTTCCACGATGCCGTCTACGACACCAGAGCCACAGACAATGAGGAGGCGAGCGCGGTTCTGGCGACCCAGGTCCTTTCTGCATCAGGCTGCCCCAAACCCGTAGTCGATCGGGTGCATCAGCTCATTCTAGCGACCCGACACGAATCCGACTCTGACCCCTCGATGGATCAAATGGTCCTATTGGATGTCGACTTGTCGATACTCGGTTCTGCCCCCAACCGATTCGCCGAGTTCGAGTCCCAGATCCGCGCCGAGTACGAGTGGGTGCCGGAGCGTCAATTCCGCGAGGGCCGAGCCGCGATCTTGAAGCGCTTTCTTGCCAGACCGTCCATCTACCGGCTGCCTCAGATCAAAGCCAATCTGGAAGACCAAGCTCGACGAAATCTCGCTTCAGCTATCGAGCGGCTAGGGTGCTAGTCGTTGACCCATGCAGGTTGGCTTGCCAGGACCACAAAGAGGCCTCTCTCCCACCACAGGAACTCCGTCTGCCTGCAATCATTCTGGAGCGGAGCGCGTGCGGAGCCAAGACAGACCGGCATATGGGCGCCTAGCCAGGCCTTCGCCAAGGGGTCAGAGAAGGAGTCTCGCCAACGGAGGCGTCGAGGGCGGGTCGGGCCGCGCTACATTTTCCGTTCCGGGTGTGGCACGTGGCGACAGCTTCGGGTGTAGAATCGCCCGGCGATGACCCGGATCGACGATCACTCTCCCCTCTTTCCCGCGAGCGAGTTCGCGAATCGCACTGCGCGTCTCCAGGCGCTGATGGGCCCAGCTGGGTTCGACGCGATTGTGGTCGCCCAGAGCGCCGACCTGTACTATCTGACCGGCACCATCCAGAGCGGGCTCCTCTTCGTCCCCGCGGCGGGAGAGCCCGTCTACTGCGTGCGCCGCGATCCGGCGCGGGCGCGGCGCGAGTCTCCCCTCCAGCACGTGGTGCCGTTCCACTCGATGAAGGAGGTCCCCGGGCTCCTCGCCGAGCGTGGGCTCACCCCACCGCGGAGCGTCGGCTACGAGCTCGACGTGCTGCCGGTGACGCTCCACGAGCGCTACCGCAAGGCCTTCGGCGCCGCGACGTCCGGCAACGCGACGCCACTGATCCGTCGTGTGCGCATGTTCAAGTCGGAGCTCGAGCTCGCCGAGATGCGGCGGGCGGCGGCGCAGACCGACCGCATCCTTCACGCAGCGCGGGAGATCCTGCGGGCGGGGATGACGGAGCTCGAGCTCGCGGCGGAGCTCGAGCGTCGGGCTCGGGTCGAGGGACATTCCGGTCTGGTCCGGATGCGGACCTTTAACGGCGTGATGCTCTACGCGCATGTCCTCTCCGGCCCCGACGCGGCGTTGCCCGCCCACCTCGACACCCCGCTCGGCGGTGCGGGGCCGGATGCGTCTTTCGGGCAGGGCGCCGGTCACCGCCGGATCCAGCCGCACGAGCCCGTGATCGTGGATTGGGGCGGCTCGGTGAACGGCTACCTCGTCGATCAGACCCGTATCCTGTCGATCGGGGAGCTGCCGGCCCACCTGCGTCGCGCCTACGCGGACATGTGCGAGGTGCAGGCGCTGATGACCGCCATCACGCGCCCTGGCGTCACCTGGGCCGAGATCTACGAGCGCTGTCTCGCCCGCGCCGTCGAGCTCGGCCACGCGGACCACTTCATGGGGGCGAGGGATGCCCAGGTGTCGTTCATCGGGCATGGACTCGGCATCGAGATCGACGAACCTCCGTACCTCGCGCGCGGGTTCAAGACGGAGACGATGGCGGTGGGGATGACCTTCGCCTTCGAGCCCAAGGTGGTGTTCCCCGGCGAAGGCGCGATCGGCATCGAGAACACGTGGGTTCTGCGCGAGGACGGTCCCGAGCGGCTCACGTACTCCGACGAAGCGCTCGTGACCGTCTAGCAGTGCGCCATTGCGCTGCGGAACGCGCGGCGCTCCGAGGAGTCGGAGCGGTTCCTGGCGACGGCCGAGCGCGCCGAGGCTTGAGCTGGAATCGACGGTCCGTCACCTCCAGAGAGCGCCGCTGGATCACGTCGCCCAGAGAATGGAAAGGTCGAGCTCGATCGCGTCGAAGGGTTCGGCTCTCACCACGGCATTGCCGCGCCAGGTGCGCAGCAGGCGATAGCTGTCCCCATCGAGCCGGAAGAGTTCGAGGGTCTTGAGCAATGGATCGACGAGCCAGAGATGGCTGACGCGTTCACGGGCATAGATGGGCATCTTTTCCGCGCGATCGACGTCCTCGGTGGAAGGCGAGACGACCTCGCAGATCCAGTCCGGCGCGAGCGAGATGCTGGCGGCGTGCGGGACCGCGCTCATGCGCTCGCGACGCCAGCCCGCAAGATCGGGAACGATGATGTCCGGCTCGGCCCCGAGGTGCAACTCGGGTTCGTCGAGCAGCATCCAACCCCCAGGACCGTTCTTGCCACGCTTGAAGGGCGGCCCCAGTTCCTCACCCAGCGCAGTGCTGGCCAAGGCATGGGGCGTTGCGGGCCGCGGGTGGGTGTAGAGCGTTCCGTCGAGCACCTCCGCGACCAGGTGCGCAGGGGTATCGAGGAGATCCTGGTAGGTCGCTCGCTTGCGCGCTGGGTGGGCCGACATCGCGTGTATTCTGGCATCGGAGCCCTCTAGCGACAACTTCTCGAAGCCCTCCTCGTCCCGCTGCATCGTGCTGAGGTGGAGGTGCTCACCCGGGGGCGATCAGGCCGAAGGGCGAGGGAAGACGCGCCCCTGCTTCTGCGCTCGAAGACGGGAGGTAACCAGCAAACCCGACCAGAAGCGAGCGGGGGGTCGAGTGCTCTCATGGCAACGCTAGAGCACGAGCTCAAAGACTTCGGTGTCCGTGGCGCGCCCGGTCAGTCGATGGGCACCGAGGGGAGCGACCTCGAAGTCGCGGGCTGCAAGGTCTCGCGTGGACCTGGTGAGGAGGATCTGGTTCGGCTTCGCAATGGCTTCGAGCCGGGCAGCAACGTTGACCGGATCGCCGATGACCGTGTACTCCATGCGCTTGGTCGAACCGATGTTACCCACGATGACTTCGCCAGAATTGATGCCAATAGCCAGTCGAAGCTCGCATCCGTAGGTGTGCTTCCAGTTCTCGTTGGCCGCTTCGAGGAACTTCATCATGTCTCCGGCGGCTTCCAGCGCCAGCGCCGCGTGGGCCTTCTCGGCGAAGGGGGCACCCCAGACTGCCATCAAGCAGTCGCCGATGAACTTGTCGACGGTCCCCCGGTGCCGAAACACGATCTCGCTCAGCATGCTGAAGAGCTCGTTGAGCAGGCTCACGATCCGTTCTGCGGGCTGGCCTTCCGCAAGCGGGGTGAAGGCCACGACATCCGCGAAGAGCACGGTGACGGGGGCCCGCGTGCCACCCAGCTCCAGGGAGTGCTGCCCCTCGACGATGGCTGTCACCAGGTCCTGGCTCAGAAAACGGCTCAAGTCGCCCCTGAGGCGCGCCTCCCGGGCAATCCGCGCCTCGCTGCCCTCGAGCTCCGTCGCCATCTGGCGCAGGCTGGTTGCGAGCTGCGCGAGCTCTCCGGTGCCGGTCTCGGGGATCTGGATCTGCCCCCAGCGCCGCTGCCCAATCAGTCGAGCCTGCCCTGCCAAGGCCAGCACCGGACGTGTCAGCGCGCGCGCGACGATCACGCCGACGACGAGCGTTCCCAGCAGTACCACCAGAGCTGCGCCTAGAAATCGCGGCCCCAGCGCGGTGAGACTCTGATAGGCCTCTGCCTTGGGCCGCCATACCGCGACCGTCCACCCGAGATCCGCCACGGTCTCGATTGCGCCCACGTAGGGCCGTCCGTTGTCCGCGAACTCCGTCACGACGCCGACTCGGGTCGTCCACGGCGTTCCGTCGGGAAGGAGACGCCAGATCCGGAGAGTGTCCACCGGGGATCCAACCTCCCCGGGGATCCCGAAACCTGCCACCATGCGGCGCTGCTGGTCGGCAACGAGGAGGTGAACGTTTGCGTTCTCGAAGCGGGTCTCGGCGATGCTCCTGGCTTTCTCGGATAGGGGAGCGAGATCGACGGTAGCCGCCACGTAGCCGCGACCAGCACCCTCGGCCTCCGTTGGTACTGGAACGACCACCAGCGCCACACCGGGCCGCACCACGGAGAAAGCAACCCCTCGCTGGTCCACCACGTCGCGCAGAGACTGGCTGACGGGCTCTACATCCGCGCCGTCGACTCGACCACGGCGGAGCACCGTGCTCACGTTCGCTGCCGGGACGTCGAAGCGAACCGCTTCCAGGTTGCGCCTCGACGCGAGCACGGCGCGCACCGTGCCGAGCGGATCGCGCTCCTGCGCTCCACTCGGCTGCTGTGTTCCAGCTTGCTG
>CAYRKE010000163.1:0-12373 GCA_964424695.1 uncultured Polyangiaceae bacterium | reverse complement strand
TCCAGCTTGCTGTTGTGATCCGCTCTGGGCAGCCACCGACGCGAGCGCCGCGGCGACGGCTTCCGCGTCACCGCGGACGTCGTCCACGCTTCCGAGCAGCGCCCCGGCGAGTTCGGCGAGTACGGCAGACTGGATCTGCTTCTCCGTGGTTTCTACCGCAATCTGGTAGAGCCCCGTCATCCACCAAGCGATGAGACCGGCGGGAACGACGGCAACGGCAAACAAGATGGCAACGGCTTGGGTTCGAATTCGCCGCCAGAGGGGGAGTGTGGGGACCTCCTGAGACGTGGAGGGCTCGGGCACGTCTCGCTGTTTTCCCGGATCCATGTCGCTCGCCGGGGGCAGAGCGCCTCGCTCCATGCTGCCTGTCTCACTCATCGATCGGGCCGTCCTTCCAGTCCTCCCGGCCCCTCGGGCTGCGCTTGAGGACGTGGAACTCCACCCGACGATTGCGCGCGCGAGCGTCTTCGCTGTCGTTGGGCGCCAAGGGGCGTCGCGGTCCGAAGCCACGCGCTTCGAGACGCCGTTCGTCGACCCCGTGCTCGACCAGCCACCGCACCACGGAGAGCGCACGGCGACGCGACAGGGCGAGGTTCTTCTTCTGATCCCCGACATCGTCGGTGTGCCCATCGACGGCGACACGTACGATCTGCTCCTGCTCGTTCATCAGTGCCGCCATCTGGGACATCGTCTCAGCGCTCTCCTCGAGGATTCGATCGCTGCCGGTTTCGAACCGGATCTCCTTGACCAGCACGAGTTGCTCGCCCTGCACCACGACAGCGGGCCTACACCCGTGCCGCTTCGGGTCCGAGTGGGCCTCGCCGCGCTCCTCGGGACAGCCGTCCATCGCGTCGATGATGCCGTCTCCGTCCGTGTCAGGGGGACAGCCAAAGCGCTTGGGATCGTCGCTCGCCACTCCGGCCTCGGCTGGGCATGCGTCACTCGCATCCACAATCCCGTCGCTGTCCGTGTCGGACGGGCAGCCGCGACGTGGAGCCGCTGCTCCAGGAACGCCGAGGACGTCGGGGCAATCGTCGACAGCGTCGAGGATCCCGTCGCCGTCCCGATCCGATGACGCTTGGATCTCAGCGGGAACGGGCGCTTCGGAGGTGTGACTGCCGTCCGCGACGGGGCTGGCCAGGGATGAGCCCCCAGTTACTGGGGCGCTTCGGGCCACGGGCTCCTGGTTGGGCCGAGCGACGCCCGGCGCAGCGGCGCCAGGAGCCCAGGCAATCCCGATGATGGCTCGCACCTTCGGAGTTCCTGGACTGGTGTTGAGGCCCGGCCCCGCTGCGGCGCCGATGAGCCAGTCACCCAGCGTGTAGCGCGCTCCGAGGAGCGCCTCGAGACCGGTCGAGTCCTCGGCGAGCAGCTCTGTCTCTGCGTCGTTCGCAGTGGCCCCGTGCAGCTCCGGACCGAGCTGCAGCGCTCCAAGCTTCACTGCTGCACCGGCGGCGAACGTCCAGTCACTGCGAGCAGTGTCGATCTCTGTTTGGTTGACTTGGCGTCGACGACCAAGAGAGACGCGCCAGAGCCCCCAATCGTAGTCACTGCCCGCGACCAACAGCCCGCCAAAGCGCGCTCGACGCGAGCCGGTGTAGGCCCCTTCGTCTCCAGTGGGGAGCCAGCTCGAGACCCCCAGGGCCGCGGCAGGCCAAGCGCCGTGCTGCCGCCACAGCCCAACACGCGCCCCCAAGCGAAGGTCATTGAGCGCACCGCCAGTCGGTGACGAGAAACGACGCCCCCCGACCTCGGGCGAGTCCCCATCTTGGCTTAGGGTTGCCGGAGCGTCGAACTCGACGAGCAAGCGTTCGAAGAGCTCTATGGATCCCTGCAGATGGAGCGTGACCTGATGATCCACGATGGCGCCGCCCTCCGAGCCTCCATCGGCTTCGACCACCAGTGGCCGGTGCGCGTAGTCCAAGGCCATTCCCAGGCGGGGCCGCAGGTGGCCCCTGTACTCTGGGTCGTCCAGTGTGAACAGCCGCGAGCCGACGACTGCAGGCTCATAGCGATCCAAGGGAATCGACGCTTGACCGGAAGCGACAGAACTGACCAGGATTGCAGCCGCCATGAGAGGCGCTAGGGTCGACCAGAATCCCATGGGCGTGCACGATAGTCCCCCATCCCGCGAATGTCTCGGCCGCAGCCGCCTGTTCGGCTCGTGGATCAAATTGTGCCTGGGCACCTTGGTGACGGGGGGCACCCTCGCGGCCTCTCGGGACACGGCGGCCCAGCAGGAGGCCACTCCAGGCTACCCAGAGCAGGTGCTCCAATGGACAGTGCAGCCTGGAGAGACCTGCGATAGCCTTGCTGAAGCGCTGTACGGTAGCCGCAAACACAAGCAGCTCCTGCTTCGCTACAACTACTTGGTGTGCGGGCCGGGCGAGTATCTGGTGCCCGGCACGACTCTGGTCGTGCCAGCGGCGGTGGTGGAGCTGCCGGCGGCGAGGGTCGACTCTCTGCAGCCAGATGTGCGCGCCAAGGCGCCTGGAAGCACCTGGCAGCCTGCCAGCTCGGGCATGCCGCTCTACCGCCATCACGTTGTCAACACGCTTCAAGAAGCCCGAGCCAGCATCCTCTTCGTCGACCGAACGCGTGTGTCCCTCAGCGAGCACACCCTCGTCGTCATCTACGGCACGGCGGAAGACTCCACCGTGACCAGTGAAGCCCCCCCAGTCGTCGAGCTCGAGAGCGGGGAGGTGCAGGCTGGGCTTGCTGCGCTGCGAGGCCCGCCAGCGAGGGTCTCGGTGAAGAGCGGCGGAGAAGTGAAGGCGAGGTCTTCCGACACCGTAGTCCGGACACGAGACACCAAGACGACCGTGTCGGTCTTCGACGGGGATGCCGAGGTGAAATCGGCCGGAAAGACCGTTCACGTGCCGGTCCATCACGGCAGCCTGTTCCACGCCAAGATGCCCCCGGCCGATCCGCGCCCGCTTCCCCCAGCGCCGGTCTGGGCCGAGCCCACCTCCACTGGGCTGGTGTTCGCGCCCCGAGGCGCCTCAGTGATCGAGGCCCATTGGCAGCCGGTTGCTCAGGCCAAGGCGTATCGCGTCGAACTCAGTCGCGATGCAGAGTTTCGTAGCCTCGTCGTAAGGGAGGAGGCCCCATCGAGCATTGTGGCCTTTCGCGGTGAGAAGCTCCCTGCCGGGACGTACTGGATGCGCGTCAGGGCGATCGACGGCGATGACTTCCTTGGCCTCGCGGCGGCTCCACGCACCCTTCACCTCGTTACGGCCGACTTCCCCGTGTCGCCGGGCTCCGTCGAGAGCGGCGTCATCGAGACCAGTGCCTACGGCGTCCTCGAGTTCGACGCTCCAGGGGATCTCGAGCTGTCCCTCGACGGTGGCGCTTTTGGTCCGGTGCCGAGGGCGATCGATCTCCAGCGGCAAGCCCCCCAACGGCTCGCCGTGCGGCCCAAGGGTTCTGACAGCGTCAGCACCTTCGACGTGAAGTATCGGCCGCTCCGCGCCGAGATCCGGGTTGCGGACCCTGGGCAGGGTGATCGTGCGGTCGAGGTCCGGCTGGGGCCGGTCGCCACCGAGGCAGAGGCACAGCGAATCGCCCCGCGCCTCAGGGTGTTGAGGGGCGATGCGTGGTCCGAGCTCCCGCTCGAGCCCACCGCAACCCTGGGCGTGTGGCACGGCCTGATTCCGCAAGCCGGCGAGGTTCCGAGCAGAGTCACCCTCGTCGATGGTCGTGGCAGGCTCCTGGGATCGATGATTCCCGAGGCGCCCCCTGTGCTGGCAGCCCGCGTCGTTCCGCCGAAGCCACCGCGCTACACCGACGGAGTCTGCGCACCCTTGGTCGTTCCTGCTCCCCTCCAGAACGGCATCTGGGCAGCTCCGACCGCCTGCAACGCGGCTTCGCTCAACGTGGCCATGGTGCACGCACCAGGCAAGAACGGACTGCAGGGCACCGCCTTGGCTTCGGGCGCATGGGGGATCTTTGGCTTCGACGGCAGGCTGGCGACCGAGGATCTCAACGGTGGGCGGCCCTTTGACGATGCTGCCTGGCTCGGTTTGCGATGGAGGGCCTGGGAGAGGGCCGAACGCTGGTCCTTTGGGCCATCCATACGCGCCGGTTTGCCGGCAACCCGCAGCAGTGCGCCACTTCGCCTCGAGACGAGCCTGGCGCTCGCTTGGCAAGGTGAGGGCCTGGCGTGGATCACCAATGCTGGCGTCCGTAACCCGCTCGGTTCGGATTCGAACCGACTCGATACGCACGAGGGCCAAGGGCTCGTGGCAACGGGCGCCACGTGGAACGCGCTCGAGTGGTTGCTGCTCTTCACGACCGTGGACGCCGAGGCCGGGCGAGACGCCGAGCAGGCGTCGTGGGTGGGGCGCGCCGGCCTCACCCTGGGTCTCGAGACCCGCACGCCGGTGTTCGTCGGACTCAGCACCCGCCTTTCGCCGTTCGAGGACGAAGCCGATGGCCGAGTCACCACTCAGGCCGCTCTCGGCGTGAGAGGGGACTAGGCAATGCCTACCCGAGATGACGAGGCCCCGAAGGCCAGCGCCGAGACGGAGAAGGCCAGCGCCGAGACGGAGAAGCCCAGCGCCAAGTCGGGTAAGCCGAGCGCCGAGACGGAGAAGCCGAGCGCCGAGACGGAGAAGCCGAGCGCCGAGACGGAGAAGCCCAGCGCCCAGCAAGAGACCTCCCCCCGCGGCGATGAGCCAAGCCCTCCCCCGGTCCCGCCCTCCCGCGCCAGTCTCGGCTTCGGACACTACGAGGACATCACCGCGGACCGCACCGTGCTCTCGGTGGCTTCTGTCGACACGGTCCCGGCTCCTCCCCTGCCCAAGGAGGCAACGACGGGCGACCTCCTCGGCGGCAAGTATCTCCTGGTGAAGCTGATCGGCAGCGGCGGCATGGGCAAGGTCTTCGAGGCGACGCACACCGAGCTCGATGCTCGGGTTGCCGTGAAGTTGATGCATAGCTACATCGTTGGATTGCCAGAAAACAGCCAGCGGTTTCGTCGCGAGGCTCGGGCAGCAGCTCGCATCAACCATCCCAATGTGGTGCGGGTCATTGATTTCGGGGTCGAAGGGGAATCTCACTACATTGTCATGGAGTATCTCTCCGGTGTTGGCCTCGACGACTGGCTGGACCACCAGGAAGCGCCCCCGCCCTTCGAAATCGTCGTGCCGATTCTGCTGCAGATCCTCGACGCGCTCGGCGCGGCGCATGACGCGGGGGTCATCCATCGTGATCTCAAGCCGGACAACGTGATCCTCACCGAGAGCGCGGTCGGTGCCCCCCTGGTGAAGATCACCGATTTTGGCTTGGCCCACTACACGGATCCGGCCGACAACGGCATCACCTTCACCAAGGACGACGCCATCGCTGGGACCCCTGGCTACATGAGCCCTGAGCAATGCCGGTCTTTGAAGGTTGGCGCCAGCACCGATCTCTACGCCTTCGGCTGCCTCCTCACCGAGCTGCTTCAGCTTCATCCCCCGTTCGTCGCGGCGACCGCCATGGACGTCATCACGCAGCAGCTCTTCGTGCCCGCTGGCCCCCTCGTACGCCCAGTGGGCACCCAGCCGGTTCCCGAGCTGCTGGAGGAGCTCAGGCTCGCGCTGCTGGAGAAATCGCCGCATCGCCGGCCGTCGTCCGTTGCCGAGGTGCGCGAACGTCTGCTGACGGCGATGGATCCTGAAGCCGCAGCCGCTCGCCTCCCCGGGCGAAAGGGGGACGTTCCCCTCGGAGGACGGGGAGACCGCATTCCCGCATGGAATCGTGCACCCATGGACGCATCGAGGAACCCAACCCAACAGCTCCCGGATGTCTCGCGGGTCCTCGTGGAGTCCGGAGCAGGAGGCCTGGATTCGTTCACGCTCACCGGGCTCGCCATGCAGGGAATTCGCGTAGGCGTGGTGGTGGCACTGGACCAGGCAGGTGCTCCCGTCATCCTGATTGAAGGCGGGTCGTCGACTGCGGAGACCCTGGAGCTCCTGCGCTCGATGCAGGACCGCTGCACGACCCAGGTGGTGGTCGTGTGCCTCGAGAATCCCTCTCAAGCGACCATCAACGAGCTCATCGCGCTGGGGGCACGGGAAATCGTCTCTCTGCCAACCAGCGCCGCGGTCCTGGGGCCACGGTTGCAGAGGGCCATGAAGACGGCTCTACGTCTCAAGAAGACGACGGAATAGTCGGAAACGCCCCGTGCTCTTGCGGGGGGGCGGAGTTGGTTTGGTTTGAGCTGAAGCAATCCGCCGGGCTCCCCCGAGCCCGATCCTCGAGACCGGGGCGGGGTCACTTGTCGGGAGTATTCAGGAGAAAAGTCCGATTCCGCCGTCCTGAGCCAAGGAAGGTCGCGTGAGCCGGTTCATCAGTCTGCAAGTTTGCGAGTCATGGTTCGGATGGGAACCCGGTCTCGATCTGCGTGTTGCTCGTATTGCTGCTATACGTGACGCATGCTAGGAGCGCCGCATGTCATGGCGGGCTGATACCGTGCCGAGTCTGAAACAGAATATGGGAAGGCTTCGGGCTTCGGGCTTCGGGCTTCGGGTGCGGCGCCACGTGGTTTCGAGTAGCTAGGGCTGCACTGGCGACCCTCGTGGTGGTTCTGGTTACTGCATGTGGCAGTCAGACACAGGAGGAATCGTCGGCCACTGGGGTGGTTTCGGAGGCCCTGAGTGCGAGCGGGTTGGGGCAGATCGACGTCTTCGTACCCCGGGACGTAGGTCTGGAAACCGTGGCTGTGGCTTCTACCTGGGGCCTCATCGTCCACGACAACGGGAGGGTTCTGGCGAGCGACCAAGGGGTGGCTCCCGTTGTCGTGAATCGCGGCCTCATCGCGCCCCAGACGTGGCAGAACAGGACCGAACTCAAGGCGCAGAGCAGCGCGCCGATCGTGTACTCCGGCATTGATGCGTATGTGAACAGCAACGCAGCCATCTCGACGCTGTTGTACGCCCCCGCGGTTCTTCCGCAGGCGGGCGCGAACGTACCGCACTGGCAGAGCGGCACTCCGGAGTTCGTGACGTCCTCCCGGAGTATTCAGTTTCCGGCCCTCCCGTCCACCTGGGTTTCGGTTGAACGCGGGCAAACCCAGCACCTGGAGCCGGGTTCCTATGGCAACTACTCGATCAAAGAGCAGGCGGTGCTGGAGCTCACTCCGGGTCGCTACTACTTACGCAGCCTTGGGATCGAGCCGAACGGGACTCTCCGTATCACTGGGGCGGCGGGAGGTGTCTTCCTCTACGTGATGGGGGACTTCACGTTCCGTGGGGTGCAGGCATTCGAGGACCCTGCGCAGGAATTGATGGTGGTGAGCTTCGCCCAGCAGGTGTACCTGGAGCGGCCATTTCAGGGCGTGGTGATGGCGCCCGAGGGAACGCTCGCTCTTGGCGGCACGACTGGGCAGACTTTCCTTGGGCAGTTCTTTGGGGCCTTGGTGGAGATTCGCAATGGTGCCACGGTCGGGCTGAGACCGTTCAGTTACGGACTCTGGGACGATGCGGACGAATGCGGTTGGGGACGGCTGCCGGGAAGCACCTGCGACTATGACGTGGCGTGCCCCGCCGGTTCATCGCGCCGCTGCGAACAAGGTGCCTGCACGTGTCTTCCGGCGGGAAGCGGTGTACCTCACGACGTGTGTTCGTGGTACGCTGTGCGTCCCGACGGCGAGCTTCGGCTCAGCTACCAGGCGGCGGGTCAGCCATGCGATCCCGCATTCACCTGCTCGGGCACGGGAAGCTGCGACGGGCGGGGCTACTGCGAATGCCACGGCGCATCTCTGACGGACAGCGCTGAGTGTACCGAGCCGGTGGTCGGCGCGTCGCCCCTGACCTTGCGCCCCCGCGTGGATGGCACGCCGTGCGGTAGCTACTCCGGCACTTGCACGGTTCAACCCACCTGTTCGGGGGGCGTGTGCGATTGCGGGCAGTCGCCGCAACCGCCGCCTGGTGAGGCGCCTTCGTGTCCGGTGATCGGTGCCCCTTGCGCTGGATATCACTGCCTGCAGGGCACCTGCGATGCCGACTTTCGGTGTCAGTGCGATCTGCCGGCGTCCCTGCCCATGGGGACGCCCATCAGGATTGGCACGCAGAACGTCCACGCCCTTCCATCTCCCAGGGGCACGAAGTTTGCAGCAGGGTGCGACGCTGGCGATTTCGTGTGTGAGGCACGCTTGATGGCGGAGAAGATCCGCCAGAGCAACTACGACGTGATTGCGCTCAATGAAGCGTTCGACGAAGACTACGCCGACGAAATGGTGGCGCAGCTCTATCCTGATCCCTTCCCTTACGTGGTGAAGTCTCTCGGCGGGGACGCCGGTTTGGGAGGAATGGGCGTCAACAGTGGGTTGATGCTGTTTAGCCGGTGGCCCTTCGCGGACGCCGATAGCCAAGACGGACCCTGTTTCGGACAATACCCAGGAACCCCCTCGCAACCCATGTCGGTGCTGGGCGAGGACGTCACCCGATATGATCCTTCATCGCTCGGGTTGGTGGGGCGTGAAGTCGTGACCAAGGCCGTGCACTTCTGGAGGTTCCAGGACAGAGTGGGACCGGATGCCTCGGCGAACAAGGGTCTCGGCCATGCGCGGCTTCTGGCCCCAGGTGGAACGATCCTGGAGGTCTTTTTCTCGCACACTCAGGCCCACGACAAGTCGTTGTGGGCCTACATCAGCAACGCAGAGGTGAGCGATTGGGACCAGTACCTTCTGACAGAGCCTGCGCGGGAGGCGCAATGCGCCAAGATCAACGAGATTATCTCTTGTGTCATGGCGCCCCGGACCGATCCGAACGATATCGCCATCCTGCTCGGCGACTTGAACGTGAACGGGGACCTCTCGAACCCATCTTCTTCTGTTCCGTTCATGGCGAACCATCCTTTGCTCGGCTGCGAGACAGTGCCCTGCCAGCTCTGGGACGACCCGGTCGAGACGCGGAACGAGTGGGACTTCCACTACAATTGGACCGGGGCGACACCCAACGTGAATGCGGCCGGGCTTTTCGACACCTGGGCATTCACCATGACGCCAGGTTGTGTGCCGGCATGGGGGTCGGACTGGCCGAACGACAAATGCCGAGTCACCAATCCCGAATTCGCAGATAACTTGGTCTCGTACCAGAGCGGAACCGTGACCTTCGATCGCGGTGCCTCCCAGTCACTGGAGCCGAACGGGCAGGAACGCCTGGACTACATCCTGCTCGGGGAGCGTGGCCTGCAGGGCCCCTACTATCCCCAGCACGTCTCGAGGGCCTACAATCTCCTCAAGGGGAACGCCGGGCCGAGCTCCTTTTTGCGCGCTATCGATGCGGTCAACGCCCTGGCCGGGGCCGACCCCATCACTGATCACTACGGGCTCAACCTCGAGCTCGATGCGTCATTCGACGCTTCCGGTGCTCCGGTAGACAAGATGAACCCCGGGAGCGCTCAGGAGCTCCCGCCCGACACCAAGGGTACAGGAGCCTACTTCGAGGCCACGCTCCCCTATGATACGGCCGTGCATTGGTACAAGATCAGCACGCCCGGTGACTACGTGTTCTCGGTGAGCCCCAAGAACCAGCTGTGGTCCGGGCAGCGGGGGCCCGACAATGGCATCACCTTCCAGGTCTTCGAGAACACCGACCTCTCGGCGCCCATGGCGCCGCATGAGGGCGAGATCATGGTAGTAGAGCCGAGGATCGTCTACGGGCATGGCTGCGTCGTGAACCCGGACGGCTGCATCGACAAGTGGACCCTGCCGGGGTTCCGTCAGGGCAAGTTCAAGAGCATCCACTTTCCCCTCTACATCAAGGTCTTTGCCACCGACAAGGAGCTCCTCCGGGCCACTAGCCGCGGCAAGTACCTCCTCCAGTACCATCGCGCCAGCTGCACCTCGCCAGAGGAGGCTTGCACCATGCTCCCGTACGAAACCAACCTCGGCGACCACACCACTGATGCGGGCGAGGTCGACACGACGCCGGAGCGGGTGACACTCGCGCCCTGGTCGGGCGAGGCGTGGTTTGCCTTTCACCTGGACGAGCCTGACGGTCCGCGGGCCCAGAGCCTAAGGTTCTTTGCAGCAGAGGAGGTGTCCAACCCCCGCGTCATCGACAGCGTGGCCCTCGTGGCCTCGGACGGGAGCACCATCCTCGATGCCTTGGTCTTCACCCCCGAGGAGAGGCTCATTGACAACGTAGCATGGCGGGTGTGGGAGATAGCTCCAGAACGGTTCGGCACCTTGGAGCACCATTACCGGAGCGGGCTCGGCAAGGCCGAGGGAACCAAGTACTACCTGAGGATACTCCAGCTGCCGAGCTCCCTGGTGGACGCAGTCCCGAACCAGATCCTCGTCGGGTGGGAAACGAACCTTACCTGGCTCTATGGCTCTGAGCTGGGGGGCCCGCCCTGCATCCTGAAGTGCGAGGACACTCAAGAGGTGGGACACGACGAGATCTACATGAAGGTCGGGCCCCAGTACGACCAGAACGAGGTCATGCTCCTTCCGGACAATGTTGCGGAAGCCACGCACGGCGTGAAGATCGGCGACATCGACGAAGTGGACACCCGGGAGTGGACCGGCCGCTTCTTCGCCGGCCTGACGAGTGTGGCCCATCCCGGCGGAACCTCGTACCAGAAGCTGCCAGCCATCAACTTCACGGAAGAGCTGAGGATTGAGATCCACGAAAACGATTCCGGCGCCAGCGACGAGACGGAATGGACGTACTACAGCACGAACAATGTAGGACTAGCGACGGCGGGCCTCAGCCCACGCCAGACCCTGGTGTTTCCGGACACCATCGACGACGGGGAGTACAAGCTCTCTGCCTGCACGCTATCTCGAACCCTTCAACCGATGCCTTGTGAGTCGAACGCGGACTGCGACGTCGACTTGGTGTGCGTGGGGAAGACATGCAGAACGCACTGAAGGTGCGGGCGCGATGTGGCGCGGGACTCCGGGTGAACGGGTTTCGCTGGACCGCCGCCGCGCTACTGAGTCTTCTCGCCCTTTCCGCCTGCGTCCCGCCGGTGGATCAGGAGGACGATCCCGAAGTCCCAGAGTTTAACCCGGGGACATATGTCTACGAGTACACCGTCACCCTCGTGAGCTCAGGTGAGACGCTCGCGGAGGGGTGTCTGACCGCCAAGTCCACCCAGTACCCCGCACAGCTTGCCCAGAGCATTCAGGTGGCCATTCCCCTGGAGCAGGAATATCGGGTCGACCTAAGGGTTACGGTGGTGTCGGGTACCTCTGATGCTCCTGACGCAGACGCTCGCTATTGCGCCATGGCGGAGCGGAGACCTGTCAGGTCCCACTTCGCAACCTCGTGCTACGCGTCGGTAGAACCACTGCTACACGAACTGACCGCCGTCGTTATCCTGGACGAGGAGGGCAATTCATTGCCTGAGTCGGACCAAGGGCGTTTTACATACGAGGAGCCAGCTACCAATCGCTATCAGCTCATCTCACACCAAACAGGACGAGTAGTTCTGGACCTCTCGAACGGCCCGTGCGCGCCTACCGAGAGCAACTATCCGCACGATCTGTTCGCACTGCTCACGGTCCTGGAGGTTTCTAGCCAATGAAGACAAGGAGAACGACTGAGCGCAGGCTGCGTCCGAGCGCTCTGGGAATGGTGGTGGCTGCTGCTGCACTGGCGGGCCCGGCCTACGCAGGGAACCTCCGAGTTGGCCCTCCGCTGGAGCACCACGCGCTGGGCGACGTGGGAAGCGTCACGTCGTCGTGGCTGGAGCGCGAGATCATTCTGGCCAGCGAGGGCTATGTGGCGCTCGAGGCGTTCGTCGACTCCCAGCCTGACGCTGATGAGCTGGAGCTTCTGATCGACGGCACCGTGGTAGCCAGCGCATCCGGGTTTCACTTCACGGGGCCACTCATCGCCCCCGTATCTGCCGGACCGCACACTGTGAGGGTCGCGTTCACCAAGGACTCATCGACCGACGCCGGGTTGGATACGGCCTGGGTCGACAATGTTCGGGTCGTAGACGGTGGCCGGCTGATCGAGGAGCATGATTTTCGAAAGTCTGTCGGGTGCGTGATTCCCGGGTGGACGCGAGGTGGCTACAGCGGCGGGTGGTGCGCCACGTTCGGACCCGAGCCGCGCGAGTGGCGAAGCCCCATCGAGATGTCCTATGGTGGCTACCAACCGGCGCCTCGGAGCGCCGGGATCACGCGAACCATCACCTGGCCAAGCGGCGCGGACAATCTGCTCGTCGTGGACTATCTGGTGGATTCCGAGCAGGACCATGACTACTTCCGCATCCTCGTGGACGGCGCGGAGGCATTCAGTGCGTCTGGACGACTGCAGGCTGGCTCCGCGGTGATTCCCGTCACGGGTGGCGGGCACTCCATTACGCTCGAGTATCTGACTCGGGTTTCGCCGTTTTCCTCCCATGTAACTGACCCCAGATGGGCGCG
>CAYRKE010000162.1:0-17195 GCA_964424695.1 uncultured Polyangiaceae bacterium | reverse complement strand
AGAGCACCCCACGGCTCGGCGGCAGGTGAACCGCATTGTCGCTCCAGAGCACCGATCAGTCTGCCTGTCGCTGAAAACGCCCGCATCCGCGCTTCCAGGCTGGGCGAGGCGGGCGGTTCCTGGGAGGGCGTGACGGCGCATCAGCTCCCGGCTCGACCAAGAACTCGCCAAGGACGAAGGTACTCCTGGTGGACGTGCCACGCCCAGGAGTGGGGATCACGGGGTTCCGGATAGTCGAGCCGGAAGCGCCCGAGCAGTTCCGTGTTGAGCGCGCGGACCTCGCTCGGCGAGGGAGGACGGTGGCCCCGCGGGAGAATCCGAATCAGGGTTCCTTGGGGATAGCTAGGAAACGACGTTACGATCCGCTGGGTGAACACGTTGGCGAGCAGCAGCGGGCGACCGGAATCGAGGACGAGCTTCGCGAGCTCTGCTGTGCTCACTGAGCCACCCTGGGGGGCTGGAAGGGGCATCCCGAGGCGTCCACTCACCAGCGACCGATACCAGGGATAGTGGAGCATGATTGGATCGACGTAGGTCACGTCTGGGCGTAGCCCCGCTGCTCCTTGGAGATACGCCAGCCCGAAGAGACGATGGTCGCCGGTTCCGAGGATGACTGCCCGGCTCGGGCTGCTTTCGAGCGTGTTCTCCAGGTAACGCTCAACCGCCGGGCTGTGGTGCTCTGCAACTTCGTCCCAGTTGCGCAGACCCGAGGCGACGCACACCAAGAGCGGGAAGACGACGCCGAGCCCCTTTCGCATGTTTCGCCCCACGAATGAAGCGGCAGTGCGTTCGGCCACCGTGACGCCGAGCGCCAGAATCAGGCAGACAACCAGCTCGGGCAGCAGATAGAACCGCTGGGTCACGGCGGAGGACACGCCGTCTTGCCCGAGATTGAACCGTGCCACGAACAGCGGACCCGTCGTCAGAAGCGTCAAGACGAGTGCCCACCGCTCTGAGCGGTGCCCCGGGCACGCACGGAATGCGCCGCGACCAAGGATCGCGAAGAGCCCTAGGGGCAAGAACACGAGCGGCCACCACAGGAGATCGGAGACGAGGTTCGAAGCGAGCCAGAAGACATGTTCGAGCGCGGTGCCCCCCTGGTTGTTGAGCCCGAGGTCAAAGGTTCCATAGTCGCGGCGAACGACGTGAGCCAAGAGCGCGCCGAGGGTTCTTGGGTATCCCCAAGACCACGGCACGCGTTGCCCAGGCTCGAGCAGGAGCGTGAGATAGGGTAGGAGCTCGACAGTGACTCCGAAGGCACCAAGCGCCACGGTGGTCAGCCGCCGACGACTTGCCGCAATGCCGCGCACGAGCGCGACGAGCCCTACTGGGGCGAGCAGCGTGATGGTCAGGTGATTGGCCAACGCAAAGCCCGACACGAGGCACAGCCCGGCGACGTGTCGGGTCGGATGCTTCATTCCGGTCGCGGTTCCGGCGGGGGCAGTGATCACGAGGAGCACCGACGCGAACAGCGCGTTCAGGGCAAACACCTCGGCATGGGTACTGGCGATCCAGGCGCGCGGAGACAGCCCCAACAGCACCGCGCCCAGCAGAGCTCCGAAGCGGCTCGCGCCCCACCGTCGAGCCGCCACATAGAGCCCACCGGTGGCGACCGCGCCCAGCACACCCGTTGCCAACGCGGCAGCGTGCGGCGGCGGGAACGGCCACCACGACGAAACGAGTCGGAGATACAGAACGTACAGCGGATAGCCAGACGGGTGGGCCACTCCGCCCTTTTCCGCGACTACCAGGAACTCGCCGTTGTCGCCTCCCAGCACGTGATGGGCTGCGGTTGCGGAATAGAGCGCGAGGGTAAAGGTGACAATCCCTGCCAGCGTCCAGCGGTCGGGCGTCTTACTCGGTTCGTATGCGTTCACGCCTGGCATGGATGATCAACCATGAGCCACCACGGGCGACAGGGGCGATGGCGTCGGGGCCTGCAAGGGGACGGCCCCAATGGTGAACGCCAAGGGAGTTGCCGGGCCGCTCAGGTAGTCACGTCTCCATGAATACTCCGATCCCGTGCACCCGGCATACAGCGCGCGAGGCGACCCCGGGCCGGGGCATTCAGGGGCCGCCAGGGCATGGTTCGGGCAAGGCGGTCTGCGATCGCGCTACTCGAGGTCCTTTTCGGACGGGGTAGAAGGGCCCGGCTCGATGTTCAGTTCGCAGTTGCCGAACACGATCTGCTTCTTGCCCGACTCGGTCGACAGCTTCACTTCGAGCGATCGGGCCTTGATGACGGTGTTGTCGTTGACCTTTCCGGACAGTTGAACCGTTTCTGCGTCAAGCTCGCCGGAGATCTCGCCTTGGGAGGAGAGGGTGCCAACCTTCGCTTTGCCGTGGACGGCCCCACTCTCGGTCACGGTAAGGGCGGGAGTCTGGATCTCCCCTTCGATTCTGCCGCGAACCACGACGGGGCAGGTGCTCGTCATGGTTCCTTTGAAGCTCGTGCCTTCTTCGACGAGCGTTTGCTTGTGATCAGCCATTGTTCTCCTACCTTGGCAACGTTCGCTCCGAAGGAGCAGCGGTTCTGGAATGTGGGATAGTCGGAGCTTCACACGACGAGCCCGGGTCCGTCTGCGACCTCATTTCGCTCGCAGGATCTTCAGACGCAGGGTACAGCCTGGCGCGAAGCCAAAACGGGTGGGCTCGGCTAACTGCTTCACGGAGCCGGTGACGGACCCGCGAGCGCTGACGACGACCGTGCGGGGCCCAGTGATTCCCGGCGATGTTCGCTCGACGAAGGTACCGTGGACGGTGATCGAGCCCGGGCCGGAGATCGTGCAAGCGTCGAGCACGCCGGCTTCGCCAATCACGAAGTCCGTTCCCTCGCCGAGGGTAATCTCGCAGTGCTCGAACCGGCTCTGGATCTCGACGCGGCTGTGGGCGCCAAACTCGAGGGTGGCGTTTCGCATCACGTCGCCGCGGCCGAAGAAGCGCCGACCCGTGACATCGTCGGCGTCCAGCTTCCCCAGCATGGCACCGATCACTCGTGGAGCGTCGACTCGTCGGCTCGTTTCCGGGTCGAGGCTCGCGTCGACCCACTCCGCGACGAGCTGGTCGAGATGCGCCGACCCTGCGTCGATTCCGGCGATCCTTGCGCCCGTGAGCACCGCACCCGCTAGCCGGGCTCCCTGCAGCTTGGCCCATCGAAGATCCGCGCCAGACAGGTTGGCCTTGTTGAGTTGAGCATCCGTGAGGGTGCACCGCAGCATCGACGCAGCCGACAGATCGGCTCCCTGTGCCGTCACGCGAACCAGCGAGGCGTCGTTGAGAACCGCTCGGCTGAGGTCGGCCTCTTCCAGGTTGCCGCCCGTGAGATCGGCCCCACTGAGATCGGCCCCGCCGAGCTTGGCCGCGCCCAGATAAACCTCAATCATGTCGGCGCGGGTGAGCGTGGCATTGCGCAGATCCGCTCCGCCAAAGTCTGCCGCTTCCAGTGACGCACCTGCCAGGCGGCAGTTCTTCAGATTCGCGCTGGTAAGTATGGCGCCTTCGAGGGAACAACGACCCAGATCGGCACCCTCGAGTATCGCGCCATCGAGCTTGGCATCCTCCAAGTCCGCCTTCTCGAGGGTGGCCAGGGTCAGATTGGCGCGCCTGAGAAATGCCTCGCTGAGAACTGCATTCTTCAGGTTGGCCTTTCGCAAATCAGCGCCTTCCAGATTGGCGCCCTTCAGATCCGCTCGATTGAGATCGGCCCCGTTCAAATCCGCCCTGGATAGGTCCAGACCTCTGAGGTCAGCGCGAGCCAACGACTGCTTCGATTGGACCCTTCCGACGACCTGTTCCCGCGTAAAATCCGCCATTGTCCGTCCTCGCTCTCGCTACCCCTTGGTTCTGCCGGATGCTGGGGCATGGCCGGCTGCCAGATCCGTCACATCCACGAGGTAGTGCTCCATTTCCGTGATCCTCTCCGCGAAGGATAGTCGCTCCAAATGCATGACCAGATCGACCTCTCCCAGGCGGGCGAGCAGAGCGTTGATGTGTTGGAGCGTCTCATTGCGCTCGCGTCGGAGGTTCCGCTTGAGTGCCTTGCCGCTCGGAGTCCAGTCATGAGAGGCTTCCTCAAAGCGGGTTGTCTCGAGCCTCAACCGTTCGAGGAGCCCGGCCAGCTTCTCGATTTCCTTGGTGCGACCCGAGGCCGGCGAAGCATGCGCCACGTCGCTTCTGTAGCGCTCGAATCGCTCGGCGATGGCTGCCGCAAGCTCGAGGCCAACCCCAGCTTTCTCGGCAATGGCCTCGGCGTCCGCGGCGTAGTAGCTGTGCAGGCTGGTGAAGCCGGCCGCGTACAACTTGTCGAGATCCACCTTGTGACAGTTCGGGACCTGACGGAGCAGTGAGAGTACGATAACGGGCTCTCGACGCGCGCGCTCCTGGTCCAGTCGGAACACATCCGGCATGAGCGATGCTAGGCGCTCATGGGATTTCAGGATCTCCGCCTTGGTGGCTGGTTCGATGGTGGCGTCTCCGAGCCCCGAGGCAACCTGGAGGGTGCTGATGAACAGGTCGAGGGCTCCACTCAAGTCAAGCAGATCGAGCTCGGCAGCCGACTCGCGCAGCTGCTGAGCGATGGGTAGCACCACGTCGATCCAGTCGTGGGATGGCTCTCCGAGCGTCAGCTCGATGACGAAATCCCGGATGGGGCGCATCTGCTCGGCGGCTATCCCACCAAATAGTTCCGCTGCGTCGGGTAGGCTCGTGGTCTTGGGGGGACTCGGGGCCTGGGCTGGGGACGGCTGGTTTTGCGGCGCGGCCAACTCATCAGCCAGAGCCGCGCCGGTTGCCGGCGTGGTCGTAGCGGAGTCGAAGACCTGGCTCGCCAGAGATTTTGCCGACTCGACCCTCGGGAAGGAGACTCCCGACGGCGAGCCGCCAAGCGTCGCGCCTTGAGGCGGCGCTTCGCCGGTCACGGGCAGGTCCGATTGGCCCTGCACCGCGCCCTTGTGGGCCCCCGCAGTTGGCGATGCGCCGGAATGGGCAGCGCCTTCCGGTGGCGACTCGGCCCAGAAGAAGTCCTCGTCTCGGAGCACGTCGTCGAGTTGAGCCTGATCCCTCAGGGCCTGATCCCGCAGTTCTTGGTCACGGAGTGCCTGCTCGAGGCGGGCCCGATCGAGGTGGAGGAGGTCGCCGGGGGCTTCAGCAAGTGGGGGCTCACCGGACGGCGGGGTCAGACTGCTGGTGTCTGCCAGCCCCGTCTGGGGCGTGGCAGCCCGGGGCAGCTCCGCGGCGTCATCACCGTACCCGCTCGGCGCCTGAGCTGGACTGGAGGGCCGCACCGGCAGCTGCCCGGGGCTTGGAAAAGCCGCGTCCACTCGGGGAGTAGTTGGGGCTTCCCCTCCGCGCTCCGACGACTCGTCCGTCTCGGGCAGAGGGAGAGTCGGGCAGCCATGCCGAGTCTTCCTGGCCTTCTTCTCCGGATCCGACTTCGTAACTGGGACCTGATCCCCTGCTCGCGGACCCCGCTCCGTTGATTGCCCAGCCGAATCAACGGTGGGGGGAACCTGGCTCATCAGAGGTGACCCGCAATGAACACAGAAACTGGCCTCGCCATAGCTGAAGCAGCCACAGTTGGGACACGTCGCCATTGGTGCCTAATACCCTCCAAGGTCCTCGCTGTTCCAGCCCCTGGTTTCGACAAACATGGGCATGAGTTCGTTAGCTCCGTGGGGTCACCGACCAGAGCCCAAGGTCCGCGGACGATAACACAGCGTCGCTTTCCGCGAGCTGAAGTTTCGCCCGAAGTAAACGAAGACGATCTTCCGAGAGAGGCCCGCCTACGGTGAGCGAAACAGCGCAGATCAAGCTCATTCTTTACTTGTTCTATCGAAATAGATGACTGATCTGCCCGGGAGACCGGATCGGTCACCGGTGCGACCGGGGTCCGGATGTGGCCGCTCGTTCCTTCTTACGCGATCCGTGAGATTTCACGGGCCGGCCCGTGAAAACGGTCTGGAGCCGGTGTTTCGGTTCCACTCGTTGCGGCGCGAGCGTGTGGGGGGACCGCGGCCCCAGTGACGGAGCGGCGCGGTGCCCCGACTCGAGCGCTGCGACCGGTCTGCGCTGGCTCCGCCTCATGGCGCTGAGCGCGCTCGTCCCAGCGGGCGGTCCACCTCCTGAGCCGAACGGCCAGACCGCTGCCAAGCGTTCGGGGCGGCCAGCTCCTTCCAGGGCGTTTCCCGGAGTCTCAGACCCTCGGGAGGGCGGCGCATCAAGGCGGATCCAATAGTTAACTAAATAGATGGATTTGCTGTGGTACTGGCTTGGATGCAATGCGGGGTCGTTCAATCCATTGGGGGATCGCACGGGTTGGGACCCCAGGTAACGGTCGCGTTTCGACCAACCCGCATCCCGGGTCTGGCACGGTGTGTGCTTGCGTGCAGACCGTCCCGCTCCCGGACGAGGCATCGAATGGCGTTGGTTCCCTACTTGAGTTGCTTGGTGGGCTTTGCAGTTTTCCTGGTTGCCGTGGTGGCTCGCGCCATCCGGTGGGCCAGGTTTCCTATGCATCTGCGCTGGGAGCTCTACCCCGTGCCCCACGAGCCCCCGGAGAAGGCTCGGTATGGGGGATCCTTCATGGAGGACAGCGATTGGTGGAAGAGGCCGCGCCAGACCTCAAAAATGGGCGGCGTCAAGGCGATGCTTCCAGAGATACTCTTCCTATCTGCGGTTCGGGAGCACAGCCGGGCACTCTGGTACCGTAGCTTTCCCTTCCACTTCGGCATGTACCTGGCCGCTTCCGCGATCGCCGTGGCTGGCCTTGGCGGTCTCGCCAGCAGCATCGCTCCGCAACTCAGCGCCGATGGCCTGGGGGAAGCGCTTCGGATCGTCGTCATGGGCCTCGGGGTGGCTGGTTTCGGCCTGGCCACGCTAGGGGCGCTCGGACTCCTGGTCCGCCGCCTTACGGATCCAGCGCTGCGGCGCTTCGCGACGCCGGCGGACCTCATGAACCTCGTCCTCTTCGTGGTCGCGTTTGGGACGAGTCTCCTCTGTTTCGTCCTGGTGGATTCCGATGCGCGCCGCGCCGTGGAGTTCGCCCGGAACCTCGTCATGTTCGAGTGGAGCCCCATCTCCGGGCAGGGGCTGGAGGTGGCGCTGCCGACCCTCGTCACCGTGATGCTCAGCGCGCTGGTGGCGTACGTTCCACTGACGCACATGTCGCACTTCGTTGGGAAGTATTTTGCCTACCACGCCATTCGT
This sequence comes from uncultured Polyangiaceae bacterium, assembly GCA_964424695.1. Classification (GTDB taxonomy): domain Bacteria; phylum Myxococcota_A; class Polyangia; order Polyangiales; family Polyangiaceae; genus JAEWRL01. Next base: position 9,992 of record CAYRKE010000162.1, on the reverse strand, counting down.
TGGAATGACGTGCCGAACCTCGCTGGCGGGAGTCAGGAGGCCAAGATTCGCCGGATGCTAGAGCACAAGGTGAGCTGGTCTGCCGCGCACATTCGGGGCGGCGGCGAGAAAAGCTGGTCGGACGTGGCGGTCGAAGCGCCCATCGGGAGCAAGTCATCATGAAGGACTCCGTGACATTCGAGACTTTCTCCAAGGGGCGGGGAGCCGTCACCCACGTCGATTGGGAGGAGCAGCAGCCGTTGCCGCCACCCTACGACGATCCGCGAGAGGAGCCGGCGCTGGGGACTCTGCCGGCCACGGTACGGGATGCGCAGATTTGCCTCGATGACACGAGCGCGCTCAGCCTGCCCAAACCCGCGAGTCGGGACGAGGAGGAGCGTCTGGTGAACAGCTTTCTGTCGGGCATGCGGAAGCTGTTTTCGGAGGCCGACAACTGGACATTCCTGCAGCCATTGGTCTTCTCGGTCGAGCACTGCGCTCGCTGCCAGACCTGTTCGCAGGCTTGCCACGTGTTCGTGGAGAGTGGTCACAACGAGCTCTACCGGCCAGCATTTCGTTCTGAGGTCCTGAGGCGGATCTATTTCAAGTACGTCAAAGGGGCCTCGACGTTCGTTCACGGTGACATCGAGCTGAACTGGGCCACGGTGGCGCGGCTGATCGAGCTTTCGTTCCGATGCAATCTCTGCCGGCGTTGTGCCCAGACGTGCCCCATGGGGGTGGACAACGGGCTACTTGCCAGAGAGATCCGAAAAATTGCCAGCCAGGAGATGGGGATCCATCCGAAGGAACTCCACGGTGATGGCTCGATGCTCCAGCTCCGAGTGGGTTCCTCGACGGGTATGAGTCCCGAGGTGCTCAGGGACAACATGGAGTTCATCGACGAGGACACCAGCGACCGAACTGGCATCAAGGTGGTGACGCCCTTCGACAAGAAGGGGGCGGATATCCTCCTCATCCACAACGCTGGCGAGATCATGTCCTGGCCCGAGAACGTCGGGGCATTCAGCTTGCTCTTCAATCAGGCCGGCCTCAATTGGACGATGTCGAGCGAAGCTCCCGGGTACGACGCCATCAACTACGGCGTGTTCTACGACGATGCCCAGTTTGCCCGGGTCGCACTCCGCCATGTGCAGATTGCAGAGAAGCTCGGGGTGAAGAAGATCGTTCTGGGGGAATGCGGCCACGCCAGCAAGGCTCTGACTGTCATTGCCGACAAGGTCCTCACCGGGGGGCTCAACGTGCCGCGCGAGAGCGGGCTGGTCGTCTTGCGCGAGATCGCGCGCTCGGGGCGGATTGCCTTCGACAAGAGTCGTAACACCTTTCCCGTGACCCTCCACGATCCCTGCAACGTGGTCCGTCTCATGGGGATCGTGGCTCCCCAGCGTGACGTCATTGGCCAGGTGGTGCCGAAGGACTGTTTCCGCGAGCTCTCGCCGTGCGGGGTCCACAACTACTGCTGTGGGGGCGGCTCTGGGTTCGCCATCATGAGCGGGAACAACTTTGGCGGTTGGCGCAATCGAGTCTCGGGGCGCCGCAAGTTCCGACAGATCCTCGAGGCCTTCCAGGGGGAGCCCTGGGGCGAGGAGCACCACAAGTACGTCTGCGCGCCATGCAGCAACTGCAAGGGCCAGATTCGCGATCTGCTCGCGGCCTACAAGGCGCCCCAGAAGGCCGGGATACACTACGGGGGGCTCGTCGAGCTCATGGTCAACGCCATGGTGGACGCCAAGCCCGGCTACATCGGCTGGGAGTGGCACTGACTCCCGTACGCTTTCACGGGTCCGTCTAGGGAGCCGCCAAGGGGGGACTTGCGTAGGATCCGAGGGTAGGGGGGAGGCCAGGGCGCCAGCACCGCCGGACCCAGCGGGGCCCGGCGCTTGGTGCGCAGGGGTGCCGACTGAGCCCACGGTGGAGCGGCGCCCGCCGCACCTGGGGCACCGCGACGCCCATACCCCAGCAAATACGACGGCTCGGCCCGTGGCCGATGCTGGTAGTTCCGGTGTGGCTGCTCACGCGAGCAGCCACAAACCGCTGAGCTGAGTGGCCGGATGCCTCCTCTGGGACCTGGCACGGATGCTGCTCACAGGCTCGCGACCGGCGCACTGGGCGCCGGGCTCCGAGACGCAATGGCTGACCAAACCAGGAACGACCAGAGCCGTGACGCATGCGGCGCTTCTGCGTGGAGTCGGCTGGAGAAGAGTGGACTGTGACCAAGAAGCGTTCGTTGCCGCTGGTCGACCAGCTCAAGGGTGGCCCCTGGCCGAGTTTCGTGGACGAGATGGAGAAGAGCTCCGATTCCCCAATGACGCGCGATCTGCTCGGGATCCTCGAGCGGTCGTACGAGGATCGCATGGGGCACTGGAAGCACGGCGGGCTGGTGGGCGTGAAGGGCTACGGCGGTGGCGTCATCGGCCGCTACAGCGACCTCCCCGAGGAGTTTCCGGAAGCCGCGGAGTTTCACACCATGCGAGTCAACCCTCCCGCGGGTTGGTTCTACACCTCGGACACCTTGAGGAAGCTCTGCGACATCTGGGACAAGCACGGCTCGGGGCTCACGAATTTCCACGGCGCTACGGGGGATGCGGTTCTGCTTGGCACCAAGACCAAAGAACTCGAGCCGGTGTTCGAGGAGCTGACCGCAGCCGGCTTTGACCTTGGGGGCTCGGGGTCCGCCCTGCGCACCCCGAGCTGTTGCTGTGGGATGGCCCGCTGCGAGTGGGCCTGCTTCGACACTCTGGACGTGACGCACGACCTGACTCAAGCGTTCCAGGATGAGCTGCACCGTCCCGCCTTCCCGTACAAGTTCAAGATCAAATCATCCGGTTGTCCGAATGACTGCGTGGGCGCGATTGCTCGATCGGACCTCTCGATCATCGGGACTTGGCGTGACGACATCCAGATCAATGCCGAAGCGTTGGCGGAGTACGTGGCCGCGGGCACTCCGAACATCGCCCGGGACGTCGTGGGTCGTTGCCCGGCACGCTGCATGTCCTTCACGGACGGCACCCTTGCCATCGACAACGAGCAGTGCGTCAAGTGCATGCACTGCATCAACGCGCTTCCGAAAGCGCTCTCTCCTGGAGACGATCGCGGCGCCATGCTCCTAGTCGGCGGCAAAGCGCCTGTGCTTGGGGGAGCGCTTCTGTCCTCGGTCCTGGTGCCCTTCATCAAGATGGAGTCGCCCTATGACGACATCAAGGAACTCCTGAACGCCATCTGGGATCTGTGGTCCGAGCACGGCAAGAATCGCGAGCGCGTCGGTGAGTTCATTCAGCGAATCGGGCTCGCCAACTTCCTGAGCCAGATCGGCCTGGACCCGCAGCCCGAAATGGTGATGCATCCAAGGACCAACCCCTACCTACCGCGCTATGAGGACGAGCCGTGATGCATCGTGCTCGAGGGCTCCTCTGAAAGGCGACTTATGGCAACCAAACCAGTCAAGCGCATCACGGACATTGGTCCGCCCCACTACCAGCGGTTCTTGCCGCCGATCATCCAGCGCAACTACGGCAAGTGGCGGTACCACGAAATCCCTCGGCCGGGCGTGCTCGTTCACGTAGCAGAGTCAGGAGAGAGGCTCTACAGCGTGCGGGCGGGCACGCCACGGCTCCTCTCTACCCAGACTCTTCGGCTCTTCGCGGATCTCGCCCAGGAGTTCGCCGACGGGTACCTGCGTTTCACCAGTCGGAACAACGTCGAGTTTCTGCTGGCAGACGGCGCCAAGGTCGAGCCCCTGATCGAGCGCCTGACGAGCCACGGCTATCCGGTCGGAGGCACCGGACCTGCCATCACCAACATCGTGCATACCCAGGGATGGGTGCACTGCCATTCGGCGGCCTCCGATGCATCGGGCGTCGTCAAGTCCGTGATGGACGAGCTTCATCCGTACTTCGTCTCGATGAAGCTTCCGGCGCGCGTCCGCATCGCGTTCGCCTGTTGCCTCAACATGTGCGGCGCCGTGCACTGTTCCGACATCGCCATCTTGGGCCTGCATCGCAAACCGCCGAAGATCAACCGCGACACCCTACCGAGGGTCTGCGAGATCCCCAGCACCATCGCCTCGTGTCCCACGGGGGCGATTCGGTCGGCGATGGTTGACGGCAAACCCTCGGTGGAAGTCATCGCAGACCAGTGCGTGTGCTGCGGCAACTGTTACACGGTGTGCCCCTCGATGACCATGAACGACCCGAGCGATGGCGTGTCGATCTGGGTGGGGGGCAAGGTCTCCAACGCTCGCCACGAGCCCATGTTCACCAAGCTCGCTATCCCCTATCTGCCCAATAACCCCCCACGCTGGCCCGAGGTAACGTCCGCGGTGAAGCGCCTGGTGGAGCTCTACGCGGCGAATGCTCAGCCCTACGAGCGCATGGGTGAGTGGATCGAGCGCATCGGGTGGCCCAAGTTCTTCCGCCTCGCGGAGATCCCCTTCACCAGCGCCCACATCGACGACTTCACCCATGCTGGTGAGACCTATAAGCGCTCTGTACAGGTTCGGCGATCGCCGGCTTGGAGCACAGGAGGATGAGACGATGAGCGACTTGACCGTTGAGAAGGTGGCCGACGCCATGTACGCGATGGTGAAGGAGTGCCACGGCAAGCGGCGACTGAAGCCCCTGGACCTTACGCACGCCATGGCCGAGCAGTTTGGCGCAGACTGCAGCAAGGCGATGTGCAAGGAGGCCATCAAGGTCCTCATTGACGACGAGCGATGTGTCTACTCCTATCTGGGAGGCAGCTATATCGTTCTCCCCGAGAACTGAGGAAGACGCAGCTCGGGTGCCGAAACGTCCCCAGTCGGTTTCGCCGACGTGGGCTAGAGTCCGAGGTTCAGAGGGCGATTGAAAGTGGTTCCGTTCCGATTGCCAAGGGTCGTCGTAGCAGGCCTGTCCGGCAGCACCGGCAAGACCTTCGTTGCTGCCGGCTTGCTGCGTGCCCTGGCAAGGAATGGCCATCGGGTGTCCGGCTTCAAGAAGGGCCCAGACTTCATTGATGCGGCGTGGCTCGGTGCTGCATCAGGAGGTGTCGCTCGCAATCTCGACACTTTCCTGATGGGCAAGGCGTCCATTCTGGAGTCGCTGGCGCGAGCGGCGACGGATAGCCTTGCGGTCATCGAGGGCAACCGCGGTCTCTTCGACGGGCTCGACGCCCGAGGCTCGCATTCGACGGCGGAGCTCGCGAGGCAAGTCGACGCGCCCATCGTGTTGGTCGTCGACGTCGGCAAGTGCACCCGGACGGTGGCGGCGATGGTGCTCGGATGTCTGGCCCTCGAGCCCGATCTGCCCCTGGGCGGGATCATCCTGAATCGGGTGGGCACCAGCCGACAGGAGACCGTGATTCGCGACGCGCTGGCGCTCGTCACGGACGTGCCTGTCATGGGGACGCTACCCCGGTTGTCGCGGGAGCTCCTTCCGTCTCGCCATCTCGGGTTGGTGATGCCAGTAGAACGATCCGACGTCGAGCGGGCGCTCGAGGAGATGGCGGACACGATCAGTCGCTCCATCGACATTGCGGCCATCCAGCGTCTCGCCGAGGATGCACCGCTCCTCGGGGGCCGAGGCCCGAGGGATGCGGTTGCGGATCAGGGTGAGGCGGCCGCGCAAGCGGGCGACGCCTCGGTCGGTGGTGAGCATCCGGGGGAGCCGGTGCGGATCGGGGTTCTCAGGGACGAAGCCTTCTCCTTCTACTACGCGGAGAACCTCGAGGCACTCGAAGCCGCTGGAGCCATTTTGGTCCCCATTTCGCCGCTCGGGGACACTGCCTTGCCTCAGATTGACGCCCTGTACGCCGGCGGCGGCTACCCGGAAGTGTATGCGTCGCGCCTCTCTGCCAATGTGGCGCTCCGAGGAGCGCTTGGCGCACGGATCGCGGAGGGGTTGCCAGTGTGGGCCGAATGTGGGGGCCTCATGTACTTGGCGACCGAGCTCGTGTGCGGTGAATCGCGGTATCCCATGGTGGGGGCCCTGCCCATTGCGGTCGAGCAAACGAAGCGTTCCCAAGGGCACGGTTACGTGGAGGCGGTTGTCGATACCGACAATCCGTTCCTCGCCAAGGGGACGCGTCTTCGTGGGCACGAGTTCCACTACTCGAAGCTCGCAGCGCCGTGTCCCACTCGGACGACCGTGCTCGCCTTAGAGCGGGGAACCGGTATCGGTTGCGGGCGCGACGGCATCGCCGTTGGGAGCGTTTTCGCGTCTTACATGCACCTATTGGCGTCTGGCTCCCCATTCTGGGCGCCAGCGCTCGTTCGCCAAGCTCGTCGCGCACGAGCTCATCAATCATTAGAAGGAGAATCTCATGGCCAATATCTCAGTGGACGGTCAAGCGATCGAGGTCGACGAGGACGGGTTCATCCAGGAGCCTGACAAGTGGAACGAGGCGGTCGCGCGCAGCTTGGCCGCCACCGAAGGGGTCAACGAGCTGGGTGAGCGGCATTGGGTGCTCATCAACTACCTCCGCAACTACTACCAGAAGTTCGGCATTGCCCCGATGATCCGCAAGATGTGCAAGGAGGCAGACATGAAGCTGAACGAGGTTTACGAGCTCTTCCCGTCTGGTCCTGCCAAGGGTGCCTGCAAGATCGCGGGTCTCCCCAAGCCCACCGGTTGCGTCTGAGGACCGCCAGCGTGTCTGCCCGCATTCCGAGTAACCACTTTGCACTGCACTTCGGCGCCGCCGCTGGCGCGGTGGCGGTTCTCTGTGCCGCTGCGGTCTTGCTGGGGTGGCTTTCGGGTCCGAATGCGGGCTTCTTGCTGCTCGTGCCCGCCGTGGCAGTCTTACCCGCTCTGGCGGGTCTCGTCTGGAAGGTGGGACGATGGATGCGGGCGCCCGTCCCCTATCCTGGCTCGCTCACCACGGGTCAGCATTGCGGTCAGAGCTCCGCGCTCCACTCTAGGCTCGGGAGCCCCAAATCTGGGTGGGAGGTTGCCGCCCGCGTCATCGTCGACGTGCTGATGTTTCGCCCGCTGCTGCGCACCACACCAAGCGCGCTGATGGTGGGATCCGGGCTCCACCGCTTCGGCGGGCGGTGGCTGTGGATGGGTACCTCACTGTTCCATGGGGCGCTCCTCATCGTCGTGCTTCGGCACCTGCGGTTCGTAACGAGTCCAGTCCCGTCGTTCGTGATCCTTCTCGAGAGCGTCGACTCCGTCACCGATCTCGCCGTTCCCAAGGTTCATGTGACCAGTCTGGTCTTCATTGCCGGGCTCGGACTGCTGCTGGGCAGACGTCTCGTCGTGCGACGTCTGCGCTACGTGTCGCTCGCTGCTGACTACTTCCCGCTCCTGGTGTTGATTCTGATCGGGGTGAGTGGGCTCATCATGCGTCATGTGACGCGGCCGGACATCGTAGCGCTCAAGACGTTCACCCTGAGTCTTGCTGCGTTCGACGTCGTCGCGCCGGCTCAGGTCGACATCTGGCTTCTGGTGCACGTGTTCCTGGTCAGTGTGCTGCTCGCCTACTTCCCCGTGAGCAAGCTGATGCACGCACTGGGGGCGCTCATGAGCCCAACGCTGAACCTTGCCAACAATAGCCGGGCGGTGCGGCACATCAATGTGCGGAACCCTTCCGTAGAAACGCTGCACTACGAAGACTACGAAGCGACCTTCCGGGACCGCATGATCGCGGCCGGGTTGCCCGTCGAAAACGGTTGCTCGGGACAACCCGATCAGGGCGGCTCGCCCAAGGAGAAGTGATGGCAGCGGCGCGAAAGCCCGACGAGGTCGAGTTCTATGAGGCGTCTGAGCTCGAGCGAGTGGACCATGAGCCTCCGCCGGGTTCCTGGACGACGCCCACGACTGGCTTCCAGTTCGGGTCCCACCTGCACCCCGCCAAGCCGAAGAACCTCGAGATCCTCGGGCTGCCTCACGCGCGATCTTGGTCGCCCATGGATCAGGACTGGAAGCTGCCCGAGGGGTGGCAGAAGATCGTTCTCGACCTGATGCGGGAGCGCCTGGACGGCTCACGCTCGCTTCGGGTCTTCATGGACAGCTGCGTTCGGTGTGGGAACTGCGCGGAGAAGTGCCCGTTCTTCATGGGCAGTGGCGATCCAAAGAACATGCCCGTACTCCGTGCCGAGCTGCTCCGTTCGGTATATCGAAGGTACTTCACCGTTCCAGGGCAGATGCTGGGGGCACTGGCTGGAGCTCGAGAGCTCACCGAAGACGTCATCAAGGAGTGGTTCAAGTACTTCTACCAATGCAGCGAGTGCCGGCGCTGTGCGGTGTTCTGTCCGTATGGGATCGATACGGCCGAGATCACCATGCTGGCGCGTGAGTTGATGCTGCGGCTCGGGATCGCCCCAAACTGGGTCATCGAGCCGGCTGCTAAGTGCTACACCACTGGGAACCATCTCGGCATTCAGCCACACTCCTTCAAGGACACGCTCGAGTTCCTCGCCGATGAGCTCGAGGAGGTGACCGGGGTTCGGGTAGAGCCGCCGATCAACAAGAAAGGAGCGGAGATCCTCTTCGTGACCCCGTCGGGGGACCTTCTGGCAGATCCAGGGACCTACACCACGATGGGGTACCTCGCGCTCTTCCACGAGCTTGGTCTCGACTATACGTGGAGTTCCTACGCTTCGGAGGGGGGCAACTTCGGTCTGTTTGCGTCGCCCGAGCTCATGAAGCGCCTCAACGCGAAGATCTACGCGGAAGCGAAGCGGTTGGGCGTGAAATGGATTCTGGGCGGGGAGTGCGGCCACATGTGGAGGGTCGTGAACCAGTACATGGACACCATGAACGGTCCCGCTGACTTCCTCGACGTGCCGCGCTCACCCATCACGGGAACGACGTTCTCCCAGGCGCGCTCGACCAAGATGGTCCACATCGCAGAGTTTACTGCGGATCTACTGGCTCAGGGGAAGTTGCGGCTCGATCCTGCCCGGAACGCGGGCGTCCGGGCCACCTTCCACGATTCGTGCAATCCGGCCCGAGCCATGGGGCTACTCGACGAGCCGCGTGCGGTGCTCCGTGCGGCGTGCAGCGAGTTCTACGAGATGCCCGAGGACACGATCCGCGAGCGGACGCTCTGCTGCGGCGGCGGAGCGGGGCTGGGGGCCGACGAGAACATGGAGGTCCGGCTCCGAGCGGGAATGCCGAGGGGAAAGGCTGTCCGTCACGTGCGGGACGCACACGGCGTCAACACCCTCGTTACCATCTGCGCCATCGACCGGGCGACGCTCGGTCCGGTGTGTGACTTCTGGGCGCCGGGCGTGCGCGTTTCCGGGCTCCACGAATTGGTGGGAAATGCTCTCGTCATGAAGGGTGAGTGCCCGCGCAAGGAGAACTTCCGACACGAGCCCATCGAGGGGGGTCAGGAGCCGTGATGGACGTGGGAAGGCTCATCGGCACTGCTGCGTTGGCGGTCCTCCTCGGGGCGGTGCCGGCTTGGATCGTCCATGCTCGCGACGCCGAGCCGACGAAGCTGCCCCCTGCGAGGATGACCGGTCCCTGCGTCGAACCGGCGGCTCAGATGCGGCGCGACCACCCGGTGCTGCTGGCAGACTGGCGGATGACGGCTGTGCGTGGCGGCAATCGCACGCACCACACTGTCGACGGTCGGACGTTTCCCATCGGGCTCGAAGCAACCTGTCTAGGTTGCCACGGTGGCGCCAACGAGTTCTGTGAGAAATGCCACGCTTCGGCAGGGGTGACGCTGTCGTGTTGGGGGTGCCACTCGGCTGGCGGGATGCCCGAGAGTACTCGGCAGTAGGTCGTCAGCGCGGTGCGTTCCCGCAGAGTGGCGATCGGGAGGGGATCCACCGTGCGATCTTTGGCCCGGCCTGCTTTCGATCGAACGATCGACGGTCGACAACTCTCGGTGGCCGCAGCCTAGCGCAAACTCGCCGAAGTCCACCCGGTTCCCGCTGGCATCGGCAACGACGTCCTCTTGGAGCGTACCGACATCACGGGTCAGGTCGCCAAGCTCTTCGGGCGCTTTGGCCTACCTACACCCGGAGCTCCCCGAGGCGTCTGGTCGTGCCGGTGCAACCCTCC
>CAYRKE010000161.1:11302-17231 GCA_964424695.1 uncultured Polyangiaceae bacterium | reverse complement strand
TCGGCCGGCGACGGAGGTGGGATGTACAGCACATCCTCCTCGCCAGCGGTGACCGATTGCGATTTCTCGTTCAACTCCGCCGGTGATGGCGGTGGAATGTACAACAATGCATCCTCGCCGACGGTGCTTCGCGTTGTCTTTGCCGATAATACCGTGACCGGCAGCGGTGGCGGGATGTATAGCTATAGCTCCGCCTCCCCCATCATAACGGGCTCCACCTTCACGAACAACGCCGCTGGTTTGGCGAGTAACGAAGGGCTGGGGGGGTGGAATGGCGAACTACTACTCTTCGCCGATGGTGACCGGGACGATCTTCTCGAGCAACTCCGCTGACGACGGCGGCGCGGTGGCCAACTACTACTCGTCGCCAACCATCACCGACAGCACGTTCACGAACAATCTCGTTGCGACCGATGGAGGCCAGATCGCCGAGGGCGGCGCAATGTACAATTCCTACTCCTCGCCAACGCTGATCGAGTGCACGTTCACTGGAAACGCAGCCGACGACGGTGCCGGGATCTACAATCACCTGGCATCGTCGTCGACCATGACGAGCTGCGATTTCCTTGGGAATGTTGCTGCCTTCGAGGGCGGCGGAGTCTACAGTGGTCCTTCCGCCGAGGAGGCAACGCTGACCGACTGCACGTTCACCGGCAACTCCGCACGAGACGGTGGAGGCATGCTGAACTTCTCCACGTTGTCGACCCAAGTCCTTACCGGTTGCAGCTTCTCGGAGAACACCGCGGACTTCGGCGCCGGAGTGTTCAACCATGACGCTTCGCCAACGCTGACCAATTGCAGCTTCTCTGACAACATCGCCGCCGTGGACGGTGGCGCCGTGTACAACGAGCAGGGGGCGTCCCCGACGCTGACGAACACTGCCCTGGTGGGGAACGAAGCTACCACTGGCGGAGGGGGCGGGCTCTACGTTGACGCAATCTCGTCGGCGGTGCTGACCAACTGCACCTTTACAGGCAATGCCGCTCCGGCCGGAACCGGCGGCGCCGTATACACCTCGTCTACCGCCCCGATCACGTTCACCAATTGCATCCTTTGGGGAGACGCAGCCTCGACTAGCAGTGAGATCCGCGACGGTGGGTCCACCCAGACGGTCGCGTTCAGCATCGTTGCTGGCGGCTATGGCGCGGGCGGTCTCGACGCGAACCCGCTCTTGGTCACCGACGGGATCCTGTTGCAGTCTGGCTCGCCAGCCATCGACGCCGGATCGAACGCCGGGGTTCCGAGCGGGGTCACCACGGATCTCGGTGGGGCGCCTCGGTTCGTGGATGGTGACGCGGACGGGACTGCCACCGTCGACATTGGCGCACACGAGTGGCACCCCTGAATCCGTTGCGATAGGGTGGGTACCGCCGACCCGGGACCGGCGGCGGCCAGCAGATGCCGAGCCCCCCGTGTGCGTATCGCGCAGCGGCGCGATGCGACTGGAGTCTCTCCGGCGCGCGCGCTACACCTGTTGCCGTGCGCTACGAAGAACCGCTGTTCCGTCCGCCGAGCGAAGCGGACTCCCTGATCATCCAGGCTACCGTGGGGTGCTCGTGGAACCACTGCACCTACTGCGGCATGTACCGCCACAAAGTCTACCGTGCGCGGCCAGTTTCGGAGCTGGTGAGTGAAGTAGCGGAGGCGGGGCGCCAATTGGGTGGAGAGGTGAGGCGCATCTTCGTGGCGGACGGAGACGCTCTGGCGATGCCTCTCGGCACTTGGGAACCCCTCTTGCTTGCATGTAGGGCGGCTTTCCCGCGCCTGACCCGCATCAGTGCCTATGCCACGGCGCGCAACGTGCTCGAAAAGGGCGATGCCGAACTCGCGCGTCTACGCGAGCTTGGTCTCAGGTTGCTCTACCTCGGCCCGGAGTCGGGGGACGATCCCACGCTGAAGGCCGTGGCCAAAGGGGCAACCTTCGACGACCACGTCCGCGCCGCAGAACGGCTCACGCGTGCGGGCATCGAGCAGTCGCTGATGTTCCTATTGGGAGTGGGTGGAACCGAGCGTAGCCGAGAGCACGCCGAGGCTTCGGCTGCGCTGACCACCGCAATGAACCCCCGCCACGCATCGTTGCTCACTCTCACTATGGTCCCCGGTACGCCGCAGGTGAAGCTGGCGTCGCAGGGGCGCTTCCGGCTGCCGTCTCCATCGGAGATGCTGGCCGAGGCACGCCTTTATGTGAGCCTCGCCGCGCCGACGAACTGCGTCTTCCGCTGTAACCATGCGTCAAATTACCTCCCTTTGGGTGGTCGTCTCCCTCGAGATCGCGAGGCTCTGCTTGCCGTATTCGATGAGGCACTGGCTGGCAGGGTCCGACTCAGACCGGAGTGGTCCCGGGGGCTGTGACGGGGCTTTCTCGGGTCGCGGGCGGGTTGCAGACGCACTCCGGTGGCGGTACTCACGCCAGCGGCGGCGCAGCCGGAGATGGCCCAGGTCATAGCGATTCTGGGGGCTCGGGTGCAGCGGGCGCGCAAAGCGAAGCTGGTCGCGCTGGATTCGCTGGAAACGAAGGCACGGCCGGCGGCGCCGGTGTTGCCGGAAATGTGAACGTGCCCGACAATGGGGGCCGCGCCGGATCGTCTGCCGGAGGCCTGGGCGGCGAGGTGGCAGGCAACGCTGGTTCTGGTCCCATCTCCCCAGTCTCGATTTACCCAGGTGGTTCGAGCAGTGGAGGCGTAGACGCGGGCGGGGCCGAAGGCAGTGGTGGCACCGCTGAAAGCGGCGGCACTGGAGTCACCGAAAGCGGTGGCACTGGAGTCGCTGAAAGCGGTGGCACGGGAGGCACTGCCGAAAGCGGTGGCACGGGAGGCACTGCCGAAAGCGGCGGCACGGGAGTCGCTGAAAGCGGTGGTACCGGTGGTGTGGGAGCGATGCCTGCCGTGATTCGCGCGGGACTGGTGATGACGGGGCAGCTCATGAGGAGCGCCCATTGGCGTCTGATCGCGACGTCTGCCTCGCCTCGAGGCGGTCAGGATGTCGTGGCAGGCGGCCAGTCCGTGCTGAGGTCCACACACTACCGGATCCATTCCGGGCTAGTCGGGGTGATTCAAGGCGAGTAGCCGGTTTACGGCGGTGCGGCGCATAGGAGCAGAACTGATGATTCGCAAAGCTGGTTCATTGGGCGGCGCGCTCTTTTCGGCGATGTTGGTGGCGTTGGGGGTGGAAGCTCAAACCGAGGTCCCCCACTATCTGACTCAGCAGGGGCGCCTCTTTGACGCAGCCACGGGCGAGCCGCGGGCCTCGTCTCCCGTCCTCATGACGTTCGCGTTGTATGATGCGAGCACTGGCGGGGAGCAGCTCTGGGAGGAAACGCACTCAGGCGTTCTCTCGGGGCTCGGCGTCGGCGAGACTGCGCTATGCGTGCATCGCCCTCCGTACCGGGCGGTGCTCGGGTTGCTGGTTGGTGGGGGCGAGTCCGCTCGAGGAATGACGCATTCTCCTTCCTGATCGATGTTCGAGTCGGTTGTTGGTTGCGACAATTCAGTTCACCTGTCGCACAGCCGTTCGTCGTTCTACGGGGATAGCCGAGGCGCCTGGGCTTTCGCCACCGCCGTTTGTGCTGTCGCGCGCTTCGCGGCCAGGACCATCTCGGTCAAGTGCCGAACCCGTTCATCTCCGGGCCTGGCGAACTTCTTGAGGAGCTCCCAGTGATGGGCCGCTTCCTCCACCGCCCCGAACTTCAGTGCTACCAGGGCGACACTGTAGCGCGCAGCGAGATTCCGCGGATCGAGTTGAACAGCCGCAAGATACTCGCCTGTAGTAGTCCATGACATAGGGGTAGGTGCCAACCAGCCCCAGCACCGCCTCGCCTGTGGCGAGACCGCCGAGGACGGGCATCGCCCATACTGCTGCCGTCGGCCGGAACGCCACCCATCTCGATGCTAGCCAATCGAGCCCGAGTGCCGCCGCAAGAGCGGCCGCGGGAAGACACACGACGCCGCGCCCCATGCCGTTCTCGTGCTCCTGCAGTATGGACATGCCGAGCAGGGGAACGAGCAACCACGCCGCGACGGTTACAGCCGCGCGCTCTCGGCGGAGCCCGATGCGCAGCAGGAAGGCCAGCACGCCAACCACGACCAGGACTGGCGCAGTTGCGAGCAAGTACATCGTCAAGTAGTTGACGGGGGGCCTCTGCAAGGTTCCGAGAAAGTACTCATTCCAGGTCGCGTTGCTCTGGTGTGTGGCTAGGGCGCTCAGCGCTCGGCCGGCTTCCAGCCATAGAGACGGCCACGTTGCGGCCGCGGCCAAGCCAGCGGTGCCCACCCCGAGCAACATTGCTACCGGTACGGGAATCAATCCGGTGCGTCTGACCTCGCTCCAGTGCTGGATCAGGAGCCCCATGAGCCCAAGCAAGAGCACCCAGGCGTTTGCCGGGCCCACGCTGATTGCGAGGCCTGCCCACAACCCCCACCACAGATAGAGCCGAGCACTTCCCAGTCTCACTGCCTCGAATCCCGAGACCGTCGCGGCCGTGAAGAAGAGCGCACTTGGGCTCTCGACCCCGGCGATTCCCTGATAGGCAACGGCACGAGGCATCAGTGCCAACAAGAGCCCAGCCACCGCGCCGATTCGCAGCCCAAACCAACGTTGACCCGCAACCGCCACCAGGCCGCAGGTCACCGCCCCCATCACCGCAGAGAGCCAGCGAGCCCCGATCAGCCCGAGGCCAAGGTGTACGGGCACGCCGTAGATCCACTGCCCGAGAGGTGCACGGTCTCCGCTGCGGAGCCAGGCCTCAGGACGACCGTCATGCGCAAGCAACGCCGTCCAGAAGTGGGTGCCGCCCGACAAGGGGGCTGCCTCCTCCCACAGAGGCCCCGCGGTGTGCGCGGCCGCAGTGCGCGCCAGCAGCGCAATGGCAGTCACCAGTAGTATCCAGCCGGTCTCTACCCGTTGCGACTGGGCGTACCGCAACGCAAGGAGCATGCCCCGGCGGCCCAGCCACATCAAAAGGAAGAGAGGGGCGGCTATCAATCCAAGCACTCGGTACCCGTCGCGCCGGCCACGCTCTCGGGGGGCGCCCCGGTCCGCGTGAGGCAGCGATTCGGGTGGCGCTGGGTCCAGCAGGGGGCCTGGAATCGGCTCCGGAAACCAGCGCCGCCCCGGGACCTCCCAAAGCAGTTCGAATTGTGCGCTCGTGGACGCCAGCGCGTAGTCGACAACGATGGAGTGGGCGCCTGCTACCAGCCAAGTCGCTCGACTTCCAACGAGTCTTTGCGCATGTTGCCCCTGGTTGTCAACGAGGCGATTGCCATCAAGCTGCACGCTCGAACCGCCGTCTGATGCCGTGGCGAGGCGATACCACCCGGGTTCCGGCACCACGAGTGACCCAGTCCAGCGGAGGCAGCTCCCCTCTCGAGCGATTTCGGGAAGGTCAGCGCTGGTGATGACCAGTCGCTCGTACACCTGCTTCGAGATCACGCGCCCCTCGCAGTTGGCGCCGAGGCGGAGCACCCCAGTGAGCCCCGTTTTGCCGGTCGGCGCTGGCCTGTGCCAGGCGAGGAACCACAAGGCTAGGCAGGCGAACACCCCCAACAGCTCGAGTCCGAAACGGCGAACTGAGTCTAGCACACCACCTGTTTAACCGACGGCGCTCGGTGCCACCAGCTTGGAATCGATTGACCGCCACCGATCATCGGCCGCATTCTGGCGCGAGCAGGCGGTTGCGTCAGGCAATTGTCCAAGGCGTTCTGCCCAAGGGCTTCAGTTCGCCGGTGCGATGAGTTGTATCAGGCGGACAACACCGCCATTCTGTGTCGGCGTCCACCGCGCACCGGTGGGGGATCCATCGGGTGGAGGCCAAGGTCGTGAGCCATCGCCAACTCCGACTGAAAGCTCTCCGCACTGACGTGTCCTTGGGGCTCGATGAGCAGCAGTCGCCCACTGGGGCGAAGAGCCCGTGCAATGGCGCCGAGTGCCGAAC
>CAYRKE010000161.1:0-11202 GCA_964424695.1 uncultured Polyangiaceae bacterium | reverse complement strand
TACCCCATGCCGGGTCCCACTTCGAGCACACGGTCACCCGGATTGATGAGAGGGGTCACGAGCTCATCCGGGTCCTCGAGCCATCGGCGCGCGCTGCACGCGAGTAGCCAACCAAGCCACCATGGGCATTGGCGGGACCCGTGACGGGAGTTCGTGCAAACCGTATTTGCACTCTGCATTTTCCACTGTCCTCCTCGAAGTTGGGGGCAAGGGAGCCGACGCTTGGCCAGCACCGCTTGCCCCTTGGTTTGGGGTGGCGACCCCAGTAGAATGTGAGCGATGGCTCAGATCATCAACTCGCGTTCGGCGAGCGTGGCCACAGGGCGCGGATCTCGCGGGAAAGCTGGACGATCCGGTGGTCAACGCGCTGGTACTGCATCCGGTCAAACATTCGGTGCTCAGATTCGGCGGGATCGCGCCAAGGTCCAGAAACCGAGCGGCACCGATACCGTGCGGCGTTCACCTCAGCAGAAGCGCGCGCAAGCCACGACCCACGCCATCGTGACGGCCGCCGAGCAACTGCTCGTGGAGCTCGGGTACGCGCGGACCTCCACCAATGCCATCGCGCGCCGAGCCGGAGTCTCGGTGGGCTCCCTCTATCAATACTTCGACGACAAGGAGGCGGTGTTCCGGGCGGTCGTGCAGCGTCACCGCGACGAGATGATGCCTCTGGTATTCGCGGGCCTAGAGGAGATGGCGGACGCCCGGAGCGATCTGGTAGGGGTTACCCTGGAGATGATGCGGAAGCTGGCCCAGGTCAACGCGAGGAATCCGCGCCTGATGGCTGCCATCGAGAATGAACTTGGCTCACTCGAGCACGGGCTTCATGCTACTTCCCCCATTCTCACCCACGTTACGGAGGTCCTGAGGAGCCGGACTACCCTGTCTTCGGGAGAGCTCGCGGTGGTGGCGCGGCTGATGGTGGAGACGGTGGAGCATCTCGCACGCTGGCTCGTTCACGGCAAGCCACCGGAGATCGATGCCGAGCTGTTCATCGAAGCGACGGGCCGCATGCTTCGCGCTCTGCTGCCTCGAGTCCGGACCTCGAAGGGGTGCCGCCGGACAACCCAGGGCAGTACGTGAATCGACGCCGACGGTGCAGTCGCTCCAGTGCCTCGTCTCCAATTCTCTTCCCCTACTCGTCCGCCTGCCGCCGATCGAGCACCGCCCCGGTACTCGCGTCCGAGACGTTCCAGGCGAACTTGGCCAAGACGCCGCGGGCTGCCGGCTGTCTTGGGCGCCGCCACGCGGCGCGTCGTCGGCCCAGCTCGTCATCGGTCACGTGGAGATGCAGCGAGAGATTCACGCTGTCGATGGTGACGAGGTCCCCTTCCTGGACGAGCGAGATCGTCCCGCCGTCGAAGGCCTCGGGTGTGACATGGCCAACGACCATACCCCACGTTCCGCCTGAGAAGCGTCCGTCCGTCACCAGGCCTACGCTCTCGCCAAGACCCTGGCCCACGAGGGCACTGGTTGGCGCGAGCATTTCCGGCATACCCGGGCCTCCTTTGGGCCCGAGATAGCGCAGCACCATGACGTCTCCCGCGTGGATGCCTTGGGAGAGGATCGCCTCGAGGGCCGACGTTTCATCGTCGAACACCCGGGCTGGGCCAGTGATCACTGGTCGCTTCAGGCCCGTGATCTTGGCCACGGCGCCCCCTTCGGCCAGGTTGCCCCTGAGGATGGCGAGGTGTCCCTGGGGATAGAGGGGTTGCGTCACGGGATGAATCACGTCCTGGTCGGCAGACGGGTGCGCCGGGACATCCCGCAGGTTTTCCTCCAGGGTCTTTCCTGTGATGGTCATGCAGTCGCCGTGTAGGAGCCCCGCTTCCAGCAGCAGCTTCATCACTTGTGGGACGCCGCCCGCACGATGCAGATCCACCGCCAGGTACCTACCCGATGGCTTCAGATCGCAGAGGACCGGGACGCGCTGGCGCACCCGCTCGAAGTCGTCGAGACGCCACTCGACGCCCGCGGCGTGGGCGATGGCCAGGAAGTGGAGGACGGCATTGGTCGAGCCTCCGATGGCCATGACGACCGAAACGGCGTTCTCGATTGCCTCTCGAGTGACGATGTCGCGCGGCTTGAGATCCCGATTCACTGCGTCGATCAGCACGCGGCCGGCCTCGCGGGTCGAGTGAACCTTTTCCTCGTGGGGGTTCGCCATGGTCGAGGTATAGGGAAGGCTGAGCCCCAGGGCCTCGAAGGCCGAGCTCATCGTGTTGGCAGTGTACATCCCTCCGCACGATCCGTTGCCAGGAACCGCACGGCGCTCGAGCTCCTTCAGCTCAGCCTCTCCCAAGCGACCCGCGGCGTGCTCGCCCACCGCTTCGAACACGCTTACGATGTTGAGCGGTCGCCCGCGGTAGACGCCAGGCAACACCGTACCTCCGTAGACGTAGATGCTCGGAACGTTGGCGCGAAGCATCCCCATCATACCGCCGGGGAGGTTCTTGTCGCACCCGCCGAGCACCAGCACTCCGTCCATCCACTGCCCGCCCACGCAGGTTTCGATGGCGTCCGCAATGACTTCTCGCGACACCAGGCTGTACCTCATGCCGGATGTTCCCATGGCCATTCCATCGCTGACCGTGGGGGTGCCGAAGAGCTGCGCCTTTCCGCCAGCCGCCTCGATGCCTTCGATAGCCGCGTCCGCGAGGCGTCCGAGCCCGGCGTTGCACGGAGTGATCGTCGAATAGCCGCTCGCAACCCCGACCAGAGGCTTGTCGAAATCGTCCTCCCGATAGCCGAGGGCGTAGAACATGGCGCGGTTCGGCGCGCGCGCCACGCCCTGGGTGATATGAGCCGAGCGTCTGAATCTCGTCACTGGAATTCCTCGCTGTGATGGGTGCACGGTGACTGTGCTCCACTCTGCAAGGCGCGTCCAATAGATGAAACGGACAGCTGTGATATGCTCGGCATATGAAAGAGACGGCCCCCCAGATTCCAGGCGACCTCGAGCTTCGCAGCATGCGCCAGTTCCTGATGGTGGCGGAGTTGCTCCACTTCGGTCGAGCGGCGCAGAGCTTGGGTATGACCCAACCCCCGCTTACCCAGGCGATCCAGAAACTCGAGGCGCGACTGGGGGCCAGCCTGTTCGAAAGGACCAAACGCCGCGTGGCGCTCAGCCCCGCTGGGGCGGCGCTCGTCGAACCCGTTCGCCAGTTGCTCGCTGCGGCCGCCGGCCTCCCCGAGCTCGCAAGGGAGGCTGCGCTCGGCCAAGCAGGGAGCCTGCGTCTTGGCTTCGTATCGACGGTGGGATTTGGGCCGCTTCCCTCGTGGCTCCGCAGCTTTCGCCAGCGTTATCCGCGGATGACGGTTCAACTCCGGGAGGCCACGGCAGACGTTCAGCTCAGCGCCCTCGAGCGGAAGGAGCTGGACGCGGCATTCGTCCTCGACGCCGCGGGGGTGTCCGCAAGTGCGGTGCCGAACCTCGAACGCCTATCGGTGGGCCGTGAATCCATGGTCTTTGCGGTGCCTGCTCGAATGAGGCCCTGCGGGAGGCGGCTCAGTGCCGGCGAGTTGCTTGCCCAGCCCCTCATCATCTTTCCACGGCAGTCCGCGCCTTCTCTTCACGACGCCGTGCTCTCGTTTTTCCATCGCAACGGTGCGGCTCCAGCTATTGCGCAAGAGGCGATTCAGATGCAGACCATCGTGAATCTGGTCTCGGCGGGGCTTGGAATTGCGATGGTGCCTCGGGTGGTGGCCACGTTCCGGCGCGCGGGCGTGGTGTATCTTCCTCCACCCCGCGTCCTCCACCACCCGCCGCGCTGCGAGACCAGTCTGCTTTGGCCAACCGATGCCCCACCCGCGGTTCTGCGGTTCGTGGAGCACGTGCAGGCTCGCCCCTGATGGCGACGCAGCATGTCCAGCACCTCGCCGACGGAAGACGAGTGGCACGCGAGGAGTCCGGGGACCAGTGTCCGCCCCAGGGTGCGAGCCCATGGCGGGCGTGCCGGGCGTTTGGAGTACCGTTCGCCTTGCTGGAAGCTGGCGCGAGCCCGGCGGTGGAGCAGCGGGCTCGCAGCGAGCAATCCAGGCAGGGGCTAGGCTGTGACGACCAGTGCCAGATCGATGAGCTTGTTCGAATAGCCCCACTCGTTGTCGTACCAGGCGATGAGCTTGACGAAGGTGGGGTCGAGCTGCATCGTAGCGCTGGCGTCGAACACCGACGTGCAAGTCTCACCCCGGACGTCCGTCGAGACGACGGGCTCGTCTGTGTAGCCCAGGATCCCTTTGAGCTCGCCCTCCGAGGCTCGCTTCAGGGTTGCGCAGAGCTCGGCATGATTCGTCGCCCGCGTGAGCTCGCAGGTCAGGTCGACCACTGACACGTCCGAGACCGGAACCCGAAACGCCATGCCGGTCAGTTTGCCATTCAACGCGGGTAGAACCTTTCCCAAGGCTTTGGCAGCGCCTGTGGAGGCGGGAATGATGTTCTCGAGGATCCCTCGACCGAAGCGCCAGTCTTTGCCCGAGATCCCGTCGACGGTCTTCTGCGACGCGGTGGTCGCGTGGATGGTCGTCATCAGTCCTCGCTCGATCCCGAACGCCTCGTGAACGACTTTGGCCATGGGAGCCAGGCAGTTCGTCGTGCAAGACGCCGCCGAGACGATGGGCTCTCCGGCGTACTCGTCGGTATTGACACCGTACACGAACGTTGGGGTGTCGTCCTTGGCTGGCGCCGACAGGATGACCCGCTTGGCGCCGGCACGAAGATGCGCTTCGGCTTTCGGCTTCGTCAGAAACACGCCTGTCGATTCGACCACGACGTCCACGTCGACGTCACCCCATGCCGAATGCTCCGGATCCTTGACGGCAGTCGTGCGAATCACTCGGCCGTCGACGACGAGCTGTCCGTTCTGCACGTTGACATCGTACGGAAACCGACCGTGGACCGAGTCGTGCTTGAGCAGGTAGGCAAGGTGCCCGGGTTCGAGGAGATCATTGATCGCTACCACCTGCACGTCCCTACGGCCGATGGCAGCGCGGAACACCATGCGACCGATGCGCCCGAATCCGTTGATTCCAATCTGTCTCATACGCTTCTCCCGTGGGTTGCCCAAGGACAATGGCCCAAGTTCGGTCTGGCCCAAAGGACAAGAAGATTGCATTTTGGGCCACTCGGGTCAGACTCGAGTTCATGAGAGGCTCCACGAAGCGAGTTTGGTTCTTGGTGGTTCCGCGTACGTCATTGCTCAACGTGGCCGGGCCCGCGGATGTCCTGGGGATAGCCAACGACGTACTTGGGCGCAGCGCCTACACGATCGAGCTCGTCGGGCCCAGTACTCCAGAGGTTCGAACGCGTACCGGTCTAACGCTGACCGGCGTCCAGCCCTTGCCGTCCACGGGCCATCGACTCCCGGATATTGCCGTCGTTGCGGGCGCGCCGGTCCAGTCTAGTCCCGAGGTCGATGAGTGCATCGTGCTGTGGCTGCGTCGGTACCATCGTCGGATTCCCACCCTCGTATCGATTTGCACCGGGGCGTTCGTCCTCGGCAGGGCCGGGATCCTCAGCGGGCGCCGAGCCACGACCCATTGGCTCCACTTGGAGCAGTTTCGAGCCCAGTTTCCGGACACGCTGGTTGTCGACGAAGGGATCTACGTCAAGGACGGCAACATCTGGACGTCCGCTGGCGTCACGGCTGGCATCGATCTGGCTCTAGCGATGGTGGAGGAGGAGCACGGTCACGCCGTGGCGATGACGGTAGCCAAACGCATGGTGCTGTTCCTGCGCCGTTCGGGGAACCAGGCCCAGTTCAGCTCTGCCCTGCAACGCCAAACCAAGGAACCACCGAAGCTTCACGACATCTCGGCGTTCGTTCTCGAGCACATCGACGAACCTCTCTCCGTCCAGAGGATCGCCACAGGTGTCGGCATGAGCGCGCGCACGCTGACGCGTTGGTGTCGCGAGCACATGGGCGAGTCGCCGGCTCAGCTGGTGCGCCGTCTGCGGATCGACGAGGCTCGACGGCTGCTCGAAGAGACGTCGCTCCCGCTGAAGGACATCACGGCTCGCGCTGGTCTCGGCGATGCCAGCACGCTGTGGCGAGTCTTCACCCAACGGCTCGGAGTCACGCCGGCCGAGTACCGCGAGCGCTTCTGCATGGCGTCCTAGCGCGCGGTGAGGCGGATGCATGCCTCGCACGGGCGGGTCTTCCGCGGCACGATGGGTTTCGAGCGTGGTAAAGTCGGGCGGTCAGCGGGCGTAGTCTCATGGGAGTGCCAAGCAGTCAGTGTGCCCCGTCAACGTGGCGATATCGACGCCAGGCGCGCTGCACCGCGCTGGAGTCTATTCGCAGGTGATCAGTGCCCGCCGTTCCATGGACCAGTTCGTGGACGTCACGCAGCACCCGCAATTCCCACTGTACCGCCATACGCTATAGGGGTTGGTAGGATCCGTCTCCCCATAGACATGAGTATCGGCTTCGCAAACTCGCGGGCCAGCATAGTACCAGTCCTCATAGAAGAACCCGTTTTGCGATGGGTCGGTGTAGTGCGAAACGAGCTCCTCGGACGCGACGAACTGCTTGCCAATTGCCTCGCAATAGCGGGCGTCGTTGCCGTTGAAGATGACGTCTGCCTCCCATTCGGTCGGAGTGGCGAGCTTGCCCGAGTACATGTGGATGTTCGGCGTTCCCTCAATCGCGGTGATTCTGCCCACGATGCCATTCACCTGGTCCGCAAGTGCCCCTGAGGCTGATGTTGCCGTGCTCGCACGCTCCGCTTCCACAGCGAAGGGCACGGCACCCGTCTTCGCTCTGCCGAGCGATACGCCACCGACAAGGGTCTCGATCCACAGATCCGGGTGAGTGCGGACTGCTTCTGTGCATTGATCTGGCAGAGGAATCGTGAAGCGCCCCGCCGCAAGCGTCGGAGTCGCCGACGCAAGGCAGAGAGGCGTGCCGCCACCGGAGGCTTCACTCCAGAACTGAAGCTGGATCTGCTGCTCTCCCTGTAGAGGCTGGCCCGCCTCATCTTCCAGCCTTCCGGAGTACGTCAGCGCTCCGGTCGAGGGGATCCCGGCTGCCACCGTGCGCCCTCCGAGAAAGGCGCACAGCAATGCCAGCGTTCCGAACGCGCCCAGGCCTAGCGTTCCGCGCCTGGTCCGAAACAGTTCACCAACGACGCCCTCTGCCCTCATGGCCCAACTCCTCCGACGGTGGAACTTCCCCCAGCGATTGTGGACGGGTCGCACGCCCACCGCTACGCCGCCCAAGCTAACACCTCGCTCGTGCCGCCGCCAGCGGGGTCATGAACGTCGTTCACGCCCGTGCTCGCCTCTGCAGTTGTTGTAGCTTCCCGCCTCTCGACTGTGCGTTCGAGGGACCAGCACGCGCGAACGTGAAGCGCTTCGTCGATTCCATGACGCGCTCCCGTGTCCGACACGTGCCCGTCTGCGTAACGTTACTGCCGTCACGCTGTCACGGATTATGCTGTCTGCCCCGGAGGCATGCTTTCGACGCCCTCCCACGCCGTCCTCGCCGTGCGCAAGTTGGTGACATCTCTCGGATCTCGCTCTCCTGTGTTTGCTGCATTAATGCCTTAGCGCTCCATTCTCGAGCAGTTCTGGCAGGATTTCTCCCAATGTTTTCGAAGCCATCAGCGCTCAGGGGGCAGTCATCGACCGCGAAACGCCCGATTTGCCCGACTGCCGATCCCTGACGGCTGATAGCCAGCGTCCTGTTTGGCTCCGGCTTCGCTGGCTTGGGTTCACACGATAAAGATGCCGCGGTCTCCATAATGCCTCACCGCGCCGTCGAGCAGGGTAGCTCCTCTTGCCGAGCCAACGAGCCGCCCGGAACCAGCGAACGTGAATCCACAGATAGAGCTCCCCGTCTGGGTTTGGATCAGATAGCATCGTGAGCCGCATGAACCGACAGGCGATCATGGGGGTCGCGGCAGGCTGTCTCGTGGGGTTGTGGTGTGCGTACTCCGCGGCGCAGGGTGTCGACAAGAGCGCGGCCGTGACGCTGTATGATGAGGCACAACGCCTGATGTCGACCGGGCAGTACTCTGAAGCCTGTCCCAAGTACGCAGAAAGCAACCGACTCGATCCGCAGCTAGGCGTGCTCCTTCATCTTGCAGACTGTTATGAGAAGATGGGCAAGTTGGCCAGCGCCTGGGCGGCATTCCGTGATGCCGCAGATCTGGCCGATCGCCGCGCCGATGAACGGAGTCTCATGGCGAAGGACCGCGCAGCGAGCCTCGAGAGCAAGCTGTCGCGGTTAGCGATCGTCGTGCCAGCTGCGTCGGAAGCAAGCGGCATGGAGATCCAGCGTGACGGCGTGGTGGTGGGGCCAGCTCTTTGGGGGATTGGGGTCCCCGTCGATCCTGGGACGCACCGGGTTCGCGTGACGGCTCCGGGGAAGCAGCCCTGGGAAAAAAACCTGGTGGTTCGCTCGCTCGGCCGCGCAGAGAGCGTCACGGTGCCCGTGCTGCGTGACGCCCTGGTGCCAGCCTCTTCTTTCGATGGATCTGAGCCGCGTGGCGCTTTCACCGCCGGAGGCGCAGCAGTCGCCCCAATGCCGCTGCCCGCTGACGACCGCATCATTTCTGGGCATACCCAGCGCCTCCTCGGCTACGGGGGCGTGGGGCTCGGAGCGGTTGGCGTGGCTCTGGGCGTAGTGTTCGTGTTGGATCGTTCTCAGACACTGGATGACCGTGACCAGGTCTGTCCGAGGTCAGTCAATTGCGAGCCAGGCGATCAGAAGAAGATTGATGAGCTGACCGACGAGGCACGAAGCGCCTCGATGCTGGCGACGGTCGGCTTCACGGCAGGTGGCGTTCTCGCCGCCGGCGGTGTGGCTCTGCTGATGACCGCGCCTGACGACGAATCCAACGGTGCCCTCGCGGTGGCGCCCATGGCCGCAGGGACCGGCGCTGGGGTGCTGCTGCTCCGCACCTGGTGAGCGCCGTTAGTGCAGTAGGGGGGGGGGCCAGTGATGACACCAGAATACCGGAGTCCAACGTGAAATACAGGGCGGCGTGGCGAATGGGCCTCGGGGCGCTGCTATGGAGCACCCTCGTTACCGCATGCGGCGTCAGTGGTCGCACAGTGGAAGAGGCACGTGGTGGTCGCGGCGGCGACTCGGGTGCGGGTGTCGGACTGGCGGGCGCCGGAACGGACTCAACGGGCGGCGCTTCGGGCGGCGAGGCGGGCAGTCCGAGCGCCTCGGGTGGTGGCGGCGCGGCGGGCAGTCCGGGTGTCCTGGGTGGCGGCGGCGCGGCGGGCAGTTCGGGCGTTCCGGGTGGTGGCGGCGCGGCGGGCAGTTCGGGTGTCCCGGGTGGCGGCGGCGAGGCGGGCGGTTCGGGCGTCCCGGGTGGTGGCGGCGCGGCGGGCGGTTCGGGTGTCCCCGGTGGTGGCGGCGCGGCGGGCAGTTCGGGTGTCCCGGGTGGTGGCGGCGCGGCGGGCAGTTCGGGTGTCCCGGGTGGTGGCGGAGAGGGTGGTTCTCTGAACGAGGGAGGAAGCAACGTCGACACCGGCGGTCGGGCAGGCTCCGGAGGCGGTGGCGGAAGCAATGGAGGGGCGGGCACGGCCGGCGAGGAGTCGGAACCGCCCCGCTGCGAGAGCGGAGCAGCTCGGTGTGACGGTGAGCTGCCAGAGCTCTGCGAGAATGGCGAGTGGGTTCCCCAAGCGCCATGTCCAGCCTCGACGCCCCTCTGCACCAACGGAATCTGCGGTACGGCTCGCCTCGTTGGGGGGATCGTCACAGTTGGTCCTCCGAGTTCGATGCCAACCACCGCGCTGCGTCTGGTCGACCACGGATTCGATCATCTGGCTCGTAACTGCGGGACCGTTCGAGACCGAACGGTCTGCGTCATTGGTGGAATCCATCCGTGAAGTACCGCGCGCCAAGAGAGAGTCTGGCTATGCCGCGGTCGAGCACCGCGGCGACCGGCATGTCGTTGGTCTCGTTGGGAGACTCGGTTCGAGTTGCCCAAGGGATCGGCGCCGACGCTCAGAGAGGAACACTGCCATGATTAGAAGGAGTCTACTGTTTTCGATCGTCGGAGTGATCGGCATGACGGCGGGCGCCTTTCTCGCCGGGCGGGCCGTGGCGGGCATTCCTGCTGAAGCGGCGCTCACGTACTCGGGCGTCGTGGAGGACGTAGAGGGCGCTCCGCTCGACGGGGAACACGTCATCGAGGTCAAATTCTGGGCTGCCAGCAGCGGGGGAGACGCCGCACTCTGTACGAACAACGGTCAAGCCGTGACGCTCGAGCAGGGGCGTTTCGCCGTCGGACTGCCGGATAGCTGCACGGACGCAGTCAAACTCAACCCCGAGCTCTGGGTCGAGGTGCTCGTGGACGGCTCGTCCTTGGGGCGTGCCAAGGCAGGGGCCGTGCCCTTTGCCGTCGAAGCTGGGCATGCAACCAGTGCCGATAGCGCGACGAACTCCAACAATGCAGCGCACGCTACGAGCGCGGACAGCGCGACGAACGCGACCAATGCGGTCAACGCTGACAACGCAGCACACGCCACGAGCGCGGACAGCGCGACGAACGCGACCAATGCGGTCAACGCTGACAATGCAGCACACGCCACGAGCGCGGACAGCGCGGCGAACGCGACCAATGCGGTCAACGCTGACAACGCTGACAACGCAGCACACGCCACGAGCGCGGACACGGCACTGACAGCGGATTCTGCGACCAGCGCTACGAGCGCCACCACTGCGGCGAATGCCACCAATGCCGAGCACGCGACAGCAGTGGCCGTCCACCGGGACACCATTAACGCTAGCGATGGAAACGAGGACGGCAATCAGCATGGTGCAGTGTGTATCCAGGATCCAAATGGCCAATCGACGCGCTGTGCGGTGACAGCCGGCCGGAAGTGCCGCGCCCTGGGCTACTCTGTCGGATGGTTTGAAGGAGAGTCGTCGGACGGAACGACCCGAAGTATCGTCTGCTTGCAGTAGATCTGACGTGCCGGGCGCGCGGTTCGAGCTGTCTGCGCAGGCTGGAGGCGGCGCGGGGTTGGCGGTTCGGAAGGCGCGTACGTTCCGGCGGCACCGCAACACGTGGATTCTGCGGCCTTCCTCGAGCGCCGCGTCTTGGCCACGATCGCGGTTCGGGTGTGGCAAGGCCGTTCGTACGGTCGCGTCCCGGGGCGCTCCGACGAAGCCATCCGATGCTTGACGCTTCAGGCGTGCCGGTTGGCGGGCGTAACGCTCAGGAGCTACAGTGCTCACTGCATGA
>CAYRKE010000160.1:190-17533 GCA_964424695.1 uncultured Polyangiaceae bacterium | reverse complement strand
TGGCGCGACTGGCACTGGCGCGACCGGCAGCGAAGGGGCGGGCGGCGGTCGCCCCACGAGTGGCAACGGGGCGAGCGGTGGCAGTGGGATGACCGAAGGCGCTGGTGGCACGTTGGCAGGAACCGGCGGCGCCACAGGCGACGCTCCTGGAGGGCTCGGCGGCGTTGGGATGACTGCCACCAGTGGCGCGGCAGGTGCGGTGGGTTCGGTCAGCGACGCTGGAGGCGGCGCCGCGGGCACCGGCGGCGTGGGGGGGGCTGGCGGGGCCGGCGAGATAGGCGGGGCTGGCACGACGGGGACCAGCGAAGGGACCAGCGGGGCTGGTGGCGATGGCGGTTCCGAGGCGTGGCCCACGGGAGTCGTGCCGCTAATGTTCACGCGGTTGACGATCCAACTGTCCGGTGGCATGCCACTTCGTCCGGACGACAGTGGGTGCCCCAGCTACGTCCATACAGTCTCTATCGAGCGGGAAACCCGCCTGCTCACCTGGAATCGTTGCTCCGCGGAAACCGCGGGCGAGGTTGTACAATACAGCCAGGTGCTAACGGAGCTCGAGTTCCAGGCAGTTGTCAACACGGCTTCGCTGATTGTGCCGAGTGATAATGACTCTTGTGGCTATGACAAAAGCCATATCACGCTGGACGTCGAGGTGGACGGAGCCACGACGCGGTACGATGACGATTTCTATGCTTGCCACGATCCAACGGGTGAGGCGATCTTCGTGCGGAACATCGACAAGCTTGCGTCGTCGCTATGGGCGGGCGCAAACGGTAGGGAGTTTCCGCCGTTCGAAGGTGAAATCGTTGGCTACGCAACCCCGGTGCGCGATCCTGACCCAGATCCCAGCTCGACCTGCAGCGGGGGGTGGGACGAGTTCGCTCTGGACATCGCGACTCGAACGTTGACCTGGGAGTTCTGCTCGGCCCCCACTGGGAGCTCGCTGTACGCGCTGCAAAGCGGTAGCCGCGAGCTGACTGAAGTCGAACTCGACTTTCTGCGCGACGAGTATGCCGCGCTTCAACCGGGGGCGAGCAAGCCCTGTCCGGCGCTCCCACTCCCCAACTATACCAACTTGCCCGAGATCAGAACCTCACCCGTGTATACGACCATCGTGGATGAGGTCGAGTCCTGCGTCGAGCGTGACCGTGACGGATACTATGCGCCGGGCCTCGTCGAGTTCTACGAGCACTTGGCAGGACTTGCGGAATAGCGCCCTCAGGAGAGGCGGATTTCGGATAGAAGAACCGCGTGCCAACCAACCAGCACGAATGGTCAGGCCAAGGCTCCCCCCGATCGCAGCCATGATGGTGGACCACCGGCCCATCCCGTCTGCTGAGCCCGCAGAGCAACCACACGCTGCGTGGCTTTGCCCAGGAGGGCGCGACGCTCCTTAGTCACGCTCACGAAGCTGCAAGCTGCCATTCGTGACTGCATACCGTTTCGCGACGCGCAGTTGGGGGGCAACCTAGACGCCGATTTGGTGCCAGAGCTATCCTTCAGCCATGGCTAACGCGACGTGCCAATGCGCGCTCATCGCTCTGGCAGTGGTCGGAGCATGCTTCGGCTGTTCCTGCAGTGAGGAGGAGTCCAGCAACACGGCAGGCGCGGCGGGCGATTCGGAGGGAGCTGTCGCCGGCAAGGCGGGGGAGGGGAGCGCGGGAACGGGCGGCCTGGCATCTGCGAATGGAGGGATGGGGGGCCTCACTGGTGAAGCAGGGTCCACGGCCGCAGGCGGGTCGGATGCGGGGGGAGGCCCCGGGGCGGTGGGGGCGGCGGCAAGTGGCGGCACCAGCACGGGTAGTGCCGGAAGCAGTGCCACGGCTGGTGCCATGACGAACGGCGGAACTGGGACGGTCAGTACGGGAGGCTCCGTCGTGAGTGGCGGAACTGGGGCGGGTGGCGTGCCCGGATCCGGAGCCGGGGGGCGCGCGATGGGAGGAGCCGCGACTGGTGGTGCCGACGGTGGCGCCAACGGCGGGACTGGTGGCAACGGCTGGACTGGTGGCAACAGCGGGACGGGTGGCAACAGCGGGACTGGTGGCAACGGCGGGACTGGTGGCAACGGCGGCACGGCGGGCGGCGGGGGGACTCACGTTGAAGCCTTCCTCGAGCTCGACGAAACGAGAATGGACTTCGGGACCATCGCGCTCGGGACCACCGCGGAGAAGACATTTGCGCTGACCAATCGTGGGTCGTCCACCTCCGGGGTGCCCAGCATCAGTCTGGACACTCGCATCAATGAGCCTGGCGTCGTTGTCGCCACTGGATGCAGTGCTGCCCTGGCTCCCCTGGCGTCCTGTCAGCTAGCGGTCAGTGTTACCCCGTCCGAGCTGGGCTTGCTGCAAGGATACCTTCGAATTGCGGCGGATCCCGGGACTGAGGGGAGTCCCTCGCATCTCTCGATCCTCGTGCAGGGCTACGCGAGCGGTTTCGCGATTGCGCCGCCCTCGAAGGTTGAGTTCGGGGATGTCCCTACGAACACCGTTCGCGAGCACCGTATCACCGTTACGGCGTCCACCACCCTGACGGATCTGGAGTGGTGGGGTAGCGATGGGTTTACCATCGATGCTTCTGCTTCCACATGTGCGGACACGCTCGCCGCAGGTGCCTCGTGTGACCTGGTCGTGGAGTTCCTCTCACCGAGTGTCGGTTGGATCGATGGCGGGGTTAGCGTCAGAGCGGGAGGCAGCATGGGACAGATGGGTGTGGTGGAGTTTACCGCCAACGTCACCGATGCTGACGACCTTGCCATCAAGCCTGAGGCTCCCGCTCCATTCTTCGCCTTTTTCGAAGAGACGAGCGACCCGGTCGTCTTCACCGTCGAGAACGTGAGCGAGACGACGTCAGGGACGATTGCTGCGGAGATCGCTGCTACCAGGAAGCAGGAGGATGCCTCCGACTTCGCGATCACCGATACCGACTGCACGACGCTCGCTCCCCATGAAGCCTGTACGGTTTCCGTAGTGTTCAGTCCACGGATGAGCGCAGTCGGGGGGGAGAGAGAGGCGGTTCTGTCAGTCACGGACGGGAGGAGCCACCTTTCGCTTCCGCTGAGCGCCAGCGTGTCTTTGGATTCCTGAGCGCCTGCCTGGACTCGCGCTCCGCATGGGAGCTGGCTCTAGATCCCGACTTGCCTGATTTTGCTTAGGGTGGTCCGGATGCCCTGTCTCAGACGTGGTGTCGCTGTCTTAACGCAACGGTCCCACCTGGCCGTGTTGGTGGATCCGAAGTCAGTTCGTTATTGCCCAAATGTGTCCAGGATTGCGATCGTGGGGTTGCGTCCGCGTCGAGAGGCCCGAACAACGGCTCCTCGTGGGTCTCTAGTGCTGGCGGCGAAGCGTCTGGTCGACAGGTTGCCTCCTATGGTTAAGGAGCGAGGCGAGTGCCTGTCACGAGAAGGTTACAGTGATAGTTGGGCGATTTGACTTGATCGTTCTGATGGGTGTGTCACGGTGGTCGCGTTCAGTCGTTGGGATTGGGGATCATCGAAGAGGCAATTCTGGTTGCCCCTAGATGACCATGTGGATATCCGCACCCGCGCGGGTGCAGTCTGTGGGCGGCCCTGCCGAGCAGGGAAGCGGCTTCGGCGTTCCTGACTGTCCTCGCGCGAGTTGAGGCAGTTCCAGATGTCCATTGCTGGATATCCTTTGGTAATAACCAAGAATAGGAATAGGAAAAGACATGATTAGTCGACTATTGGGCGGATTGGTGGGCTGCGCAGTGATCGGAATGGGGCTCGTTGCCTGCAGCGGAGCCGAGGAAACGGATGCTTCAGTATCTTCGGTGAGCCAGGCGGTCGTTGGCGTCGACGAGTTCCTCTATTTCCGCTGCAATGCCACGGGTTGGGACGTGAACGATGCGACGCGGGTGACCGATCCCGAGGACGACGGCCTGTTCAGCATCGAGTACGATGTGACGCAGGACTGGATGGTCACCGGTGGCGATCAGTGCGTCGTTACCCTCACCAACCAGTATAACGGCTGGGGATCCGCCAACTCCACATACGGGGCAGCTACCTCAGACGTCAAGGTTCCTCCGACGACGTGGGACATTGGCGCGCTGAACTCGAATCAGGCCAGGATCCAGTATCCAGCTCTTGGCCGCTACCGTGCAACCGTGAATTGGGAAGCTGGGACCGTTACTGTGGAGCCGGTAGAGGACACGACGCCCCCCGATGAGGAGGAATACTACTATTATCTTCGCTGTAATGCCACGGGGTGGAACGTTGGCGCCGCCAATCGCCTCGTTGACACCGGGACCACGCTCGATCTCAGTTTCAATGTGCCGTGGTTCTGGATGGTTTCCAATGGCGATCAGTGCATCGTGACTCGGACCAACGAGCTCAACGGCTGGGGTACCGAGCAGTCCTACCTCGGGACGTCCAGTCCGACCACACTCGTGGTTCCGGTGGGCAACTACGCCACGACAACCGTCGTTCCGGCAGGTCGCTACTTCACCGTTCGCTATCCAGCCCTCGGAGGCTATCAGGCGAAGTTCGATCCCGCTACCGGCGAGCTGCAGATCGGGACCTTTCCGGCACCCTGATGCGGACTACCCTTTGCAGATCGTGAACCATCCCTGAGCGCAGCACCTCCCTCTCACGCTGCCACGAACCACGCGAGGACCGATGTGACTCGTGCGACGTTGGGAGGGAGGGTCGGTTTGGCGCGACCGCGCCGGCCTTCTGCTGTCGGCATTTCGGCCGACTCGTGCTATGCTGGCTTACCTTTGGGTGGCGCTGCGCGTGTTGGCGGGGGCCAAATGCACAGGCGACCATCCCGGCTGTCGGAGAGGATGGAAGCATGATGCGGCGTATCGGATCGGTGATTGCAGCTCTGGCTGGCGGGCTTTTCTGGGGCTGCAACGGCTCGGAAGGTGGCGGCCGGGCCGGTGATCTCGGTGCGGGAGCGGGAGGTGAGGGGGCGATGGCAGGCGGCCACGCCGAGGTGACTGGCATTGGGGGCGGGAGTCCGGGCGACGGAGGCAGCGGTGCTGACTCCGACGACGACGGGATCGACTTGGGCGAGGGGGGAAATCCGTCGTGCCCTAGCACTTGCTCAGAGCTCGAGGCCAATTGCGGCACAGTGACAGACTCGAGGTGCGGTGGCGTCGTCGAGTGTGGTGACTGCGCGGCTGGGGAGGTTTGCGGAGCGGTCGAGCCCAACCAGTGCACTCCGGTCGGTGTGCCGTGCGCTCCACAAACGTGCGAAGAGCTTGCAGCCGATTGCGGTGCGGTCAGTGACGGTTGTGGGGGGCTGATCCAGTGTGGCCAGTGCCCGACTGGTCAGACGTGTGGTGCGAACGCTCCAAATCGGTGCGGTGGCGGGGGCGGGACGTGCATTCCACTGACTTGCGCCGACCTGCAGGGCGTCGAATGCGGCATTCAAGGTGATGGCTGCGGCGATACAGTCGACTGTGGCGGCTGCCCGAGTGGCGAGGAGTGTGTGGCGCGGGATGGCCAGAGTCGGTGTGTTGAGCCGGCCGTGCTCTGTGAGCCGGTGACGTGCGCTGAGGCCGGTTTCGAATGCGGTGTTGTGGGCGACGGGTGCGGTGGCACGATTTTCTGCGGAAACACCTGCGCGTTGCCCAAGGCTTGCGGAGGCGACCCCGACCGCCCCAATCAATGCGGATGCACGGGGCTGTGCGGCCAGATCCCCGATTGTGACGCCGGTGCGACTACGAGTATCAGCGGGACGGTATTCGATCCGGCCGGGAATAACCCGCTCCACAACGTGCTCGTGTATATTCCGAATGACCCAAGCGATCCGGGTCTGCAGCCCTTCACGACGCGGGCGAGCACCTGCGACGTCTGTGGCGCTACCGCCGCCGGTGACCCTCTCGTGCTCACTCACACAGGCGTGGATGGTAGTTTCACCCTATCGGGTGTTCCCGTGGGTCAGGGGATCCAACTCGTTGTTCAGCTCGGACGGTGGCGCCGGATCTTCGAGATCGAGATCCCCAACGCCTGTGAAGTCAATCAGCTCCCGAATGGCGGCAAGCTGACGCTACCGAAGAACAAGAGCGAAGGAGATATTCCGCTCATCGCTGTCGTCACCGGCGCGCAAGATGGCATGGAGTGCATGCTCCTGAAGTCGGGTATCGATGAGGCTGAGTTCACGAATCCCGACGGAACGGGGCGTGTGCACCTGTACCAGGGAAGTGGGACGGTGGCGCCCGACAACAAGGGTCCGGGCACCAGGATCGACGATTCTACACCTTCGGAGCTGGCGCTGTACGCCGAGGGAAGCGATGGGACCATCCCGCTCATCGACTACGACATGTTGATTCTGGCTTGCCAGGGGACGGACTACGATCTTCGGGAGGATCTCCATCCAGCGCTTGGATACTGGCCGGATTTGGTGGACTACGCCAACAGTGGCGGGCGCGTTTTCGCGACCCATTGGTCCTATTCCTACATGTACGCTGGTGGCGACGACAACCCGCTCAGCCACACTGCGGAACTGAGCAACATTCTGGGTGGAGACCCCACCGGCACGGGTACCATTGTCAGCGATCCAGCCTTGAATCCCCAGGCGGCCGAGTTTACGGCTTGGCTTGGGCTCGTTGGAGCCCTCGATTCTCCGGAGACCACCCCCGCAACCTTCCAGATCAACGAGGCGCGCTTCAACGTCGCAGCGGTCACACCTCCAGGGCAGACCTGGGTGACCGCGCAGTATTCGCAGGACCCGGAGCAAACGCCCATGCCCGTCCATTTTACCTTCAATACCCCGGTAACGGACGGCACGGGTGGGTCTTGCGGGCGGTTCGTCTACAGTGATTTCCACGTCAGCAACGGCCAGCCCGAGGCGACCTTTCCGGCGAACTGCACCGATCGCGACACCATGACGCCTCAGGAGAAGGTCCTCGAATTCATGCTGTTCGATCTCTCCGCCTGTGTCACCCCTTACGAGCCTCTCTGCACCCCATCGACTTGCGCCGAGCAGGGCTTCGAGTGTGGTGCGGCGGGTGACGGCTGCGGAAGCGGTATTGACTGCGGAGAGTGTCCTGCGGGTGAGTCTTGCGGTTTGGTCTCGCCTGGTCAGTGTGACAGCTTCAACTGCACGCCGACGACTTGTTCCGCCCTAGGGTACGACTGCGGCGCCGCTGGTGACGGATGTGGGGGCGCGCTCCAGTGTGGCTCCTGCCCAAGCGGTCAGACGTGCGGCGCCGCTGGTCCCAACCGATGTGGAACCACTACGGCGACCTGCACGCCGCGGACCTGTGCTGAGCAGGCCATCGAATGTGGCATGGCCGGCGATGGCTGTGGTGGCGCCCTGGACTGCGGTAGCTGCCTGCCTCCGGCGGTTTGCGGTATCGGTGGGCCCGGCCAGTGCGGCACTCCGACTTGTACCCCAATGACGTGTGCCGAGCAGGGTATCGAGTGCGGGGCGGCGGGTGATGGGTGTGGCGCGGCGCTCAATTGCGGCAACTGCAACGCGGGCATGGTTTGCGGGTTGACCCAGCCCGGAGTGTGCGGACAGATTCTCTAGCACTACTGCTCCAGGTGCCACAGCTCAGCTGGCTGCGATTTCCAGTTCGTATTCGCGTGCTAGTCTCCAGTTGCTAGTTTCTGTGCGGAGGGAGAACTAGAAACTCGGGGACTAGCAACCGGGAACGCGAACTAGAAATGAGGAGTCCTCTGGGCGCGTCGGTCCCTTCGCCCCTTCGCCGTGCTGGCCGAGGCAGTCAGGATAGCGTTCAACTGGCTGGTCTCATTGATGAGCGAAGGAAGCGCGTCAGGACGGTGCGCGAGTCCCGCTCGAAGGGGTTCGCGCGTGCCCGTGCGACTCGGTTGGAATCAGACCGATCGTCGCTCGAGCAGGCCCTCTCATGGTGGCGTGGGACCCTGCAGGGCGGGGTCGACCCGCTCCATGTACTCATCAATGACCTCGCGCACCTGCGAGTCTCTGAGCACTAGAGAAATCTCGATCCGGCGATTCTGCGCGTATCCGGCGTCGCTCTTCTCGGTGCTGAGTGGACGGAACTCCGAGTAGGCACTGGCCCCGAAGTGGCTCCCATAGGTTTCCTCCAGCACGGGGTTGGCATCGAACATGTAGTTCAGTACAGCGTTGGCCCGCCGGGAGGAGAGTTCACGGTTGAAACTCGACGAACCGCGCTCGTCCGTATGGCCCTGGATCATGACGACATCGATGTTGCTTCGAATCGTTGGGTCGGCAAGGAGGTGACCGAGCCCCTTGGCAAGAGTGTCGAGTAGGGGCTTTCCCTCTGGCTTGATGGTGTGAGAGTTGTACTCGAACACCAGGCTCTCGTTGATGATGATGTTCCCGTTGTCACCGATCCGCACGAGTGGCTCCTGGTTGGACCTTCGAGAGCCGAGCTCAGCCTCAACGGATTGCTTCACGCGATTCAGAACGTCAAGGCGTAGAAGGGCGATTCCCTCGAGCCGCGCGCGAAGACTGCCCAGCTCACGATTGCTCTCAGCGATGATGTCCCGCTGCCGCGCTAGCTCGAGCTCGGAAAGCTTGAGCCGGATCTGCCCGGCCTCGACCTCGGCCGAGGTCTTGCGCACTCTGTCGTCGAGGAATCTGAGCTTGTGTTCGGAATCGCTGATCTGCAGCCGATACGCTTCGAGTCGCTTACCACTGATGAGGTTCTGGAAGTAGGCGAGGAGCACGAGCACGAACAGAATCAACGCCGTCGTCGAGACTAGGTCGGTGAAAGACGGCCATAGGTCCCGGGTCGAGTCTTCTTCAGCAACGAGGGGTCGACGCTGCCGCATGGGTTCAGCCTCCTTGCTGCGACTTCAGGGCTGCCACCTGTGCCTTGAGCGTCTCGCTGAAGTCGCCGAAGCCCAGACTCATGCGCTGCACGTTGTCCTTCAGGTGCAGATTGAACTCGTGAAAGTCCCGAGTCGTCGAGGAGAAGGTCTGGAGCGCGGTGTCGAACCGAGTCATGACCTCGTCGAGCCTGGCGACCGACTCTCCGAAGGTCTCGATCGCGAGCTCGAGCGATTGGTCACGGGAGGGCTTGGGCTTGCCAGTGACCGACACGAGACGCTGATCCATGATCGTCTCGATCTTGACCATGAGCGCAAAGCGCCGATCGGTCACGTTCGAGAAGACGTTGAGCAGCATCATGGCTAATGCGGCCACGATTCCGAACAGCGACGTACTGAACGCAACCGACATGCCCGAGAGGGCCTGGGTGAGCCCCCCGGTGATCGCCTGGGCGATGTCGGTCTCGCCGGCTGCGTCGGCGGTGACCAGGCGCACGAGCCGTCCAATCGATGACGTGAGCCCGTAGAACGTACCAACGAGCCCCAGAATGATCATCAAGCCCACTGACGTGCGAATGAAGCGTTCTCCGACCAGCGAAGACTTGAGACCAGTCTGAACACACTGCTCGATGATGGCCTGGGTGTTCGGAGGCGCAGCGTCCCGGCGCGCTGCGCGATGGACCTGCTCCGCGATCTGCTGAAGCACCGGATGCGAGAACGGGATGGTCACGGCCGGGTTCTGCACGAGTTCCCGGTCGATTCTGGCGTAGCGCAGCCGGATTACCAAGTTCGTGATCACCGCAGCGCAGAACACGACGATGATGGCTGCAATGATGAGGTATCCGCTGAGGTCCACTAGGGCGAGGCCCTGAATCACGGGGTTTGACATGGGGCCTTCCTTGTTTGTGCCATGTAGGCGGTCTTGTCGAGGTCGCGCTCGCAGGATCGCTCAGTCGCCCGGATTGGGGACGGCTGGGCACCTCAGAAGGCGTCAATCTGCACGCATGCCTCACCTGTCGCCCCTGCCCGTGCTGACGGTGACGGAGGACGGCCGCCGATCTCGGCTTCCGGCTTCGTTTCGCTGCGCTTCCGGTGCTCACGTACCCCGCGTACGCTCCGCTTCGGTGCACCGGCGCACTGCGTGCACGTCGCAGCCCAAGGCTGCCGACGTCGCACTCCGTGGGCTTCGTCCAGCAAGTTGGACTCCGTCCGCTCCGTGTCTCGCCAAAACTCGCCAGAAACCGAGCCCCACGGGTGGGCCGCCTGAGAGTCTTCGGCAGTAGGATTAGAGGCAGCGGCCCATGTGCAGCTCTGCCGAAGCAGCACTACGAGCGTGAGGGAGTCTTTCGACGTGCTTCTCCCCTTGCCAGCCCCAATAGCCGTGCGTCATCCTTCCGCTTCACCGAGTGAGCGCGGAAGCGATGGCGACCCAGGCGGACAACGATCGAGCGGCCTTCCAGGAGCGGTACTATGCCGAGCTCGCCGCTGCTTTTTGTCGGGGGCGCCTCGCCCTAGGGGCCGATTGTCTGGCCAGC
The DNA here is from genome assembly GCA_964424695.1 of uncultured Polyangiaceae bacterium. Taxonomy (GTDB): domain Bacteria; phylum Myxococcota_A; class Polyangia; order Polyangiales; family Polyangiaceae; genus JAEWRL01. The sequence goes on along the minus strand of CAYRKE010000160.1, from coordinate 7,261 downwards.
GAAGCCATCGCGCGGGGGCGTGAGGCCGGGCTCCGAATGCACAAGTTCAAGCGGAACGCCGAGCTGTCCCGCGTGAGGCACGTCCTGGGGACGCTTCGCGGCTTGGCTCCCGTGTCGCTCCTGGACGTCGGCAGTGGCCGGGGAGCATTTCTTTGGCCACTGCTCGACGAGTTCCCGGACCTGACCGTGACGGTGCTGGAGCCGAGGGAAGACAGGGTTCGGGACCTGCGAGCCGTGGCGTTGGGGGGGGTGTCGCGCCTGGATGTGATTCAGGGAAGCGCGATCGACTACCCGCTGGAGGCTGGGGCGTTCGATGTGGTGACGGTGCTCGAAGTGCTCGAGCACCTTGAAGACGTCGAGGCAGCCGCCAGGAAGCTCATGGGGGCTGCGCGGCGCTTCCTCATCGCGTCCGTGCCTTCCAAGCCGGACGACAACCCTGAGCACCTTCGTGTCTTCAGTGTCGCGGAGCTCGAAGCGCTCTTCCTGAATGCCGGAGCTTGCCGCGTGACCGTGGAGCACGTCGTCGGCCATCGGATCGCCGTGGCGCGGGTGGGGCCGTGAAACTCCTCAAGTACCCCCGCACCTGTCACATCGAGGGCTCACGCTTGCAGCCCGGGGATGAGGACCTGTCGGCCGTGGCGTGGGCCGAGCTGGCTGGGCTGCCCCTGGTCGTCGAAGAGAAGATCGACGGGGCGAATGCGGCCGTTTCGTTCGACGGAGCGGGGCAGCTCCTTCTCCAGAGCCGCGGGCGCTACCTCGTGGGTGGGCCGCGAGAGAAGCATTTTGCGCTATTCAAGACCTGGGCGTCGACCCATCAGGGAGTGCTGCGGGAGCGGCTCGGGCACCGATACGTCGTTTACGGAGAATGGGTCTACGCCAAGCACACGGTGTTCTACGACGCTCTCCCGCACTACTTCCTCGAGTTCGACGTGCTGGATCGGGAAAACGGGGTGTTTCTCTCGACACCTGCGCGGCGCCGTCTGCTCGAGGGCTTGCCCCTGGCGTCCGTTCCGGTTCTCGCGGCCGGGGATTCGTTGGCCCTCGACGAGCTGGTCGGGCTCGTTTCGGAGTCGCTATTCAAGACACAGGGTTGGCGTGCACGCCTGGAGGCTGTCGCGCGCGAGCTCGGCTTGTCCCCGGAGCGTATCGTGGAGGAGACCGATCCCTCCAGCTTGGCAGAAGGGCTCTACATCAAGCACGAAGAGAACGAGGTGGTGAAGGGGCGGTTCAAGTTCGTTCGAGCGAGCTTCCTCACCTCGGTGGTCGATTCAGGGACGCATTGGCTCGACCGCCCCATCGTGCCGAACCAGCTGGCGCCAGGGGTTGACCTCTACGCCGAGGCACCATGAGCTTGCCCGAGCTGCCGCCCGCCGACGCTGCGGACGCGGAGTGGGAGCAGCTAGCCGACACCCACGGCTGGCTGAGCGCTCTGCGCGGCGTCGAACAGAACCCGGACTATCACGGGGAAGGCGACGTCTGGACCCATACCCGAATGGTCGTCGAGGCGATCGTCTCGAACTCCCGCTGGGCCGTTCTGCCGGAACCTGACCAGAGGATCCTGCTCTGGGCGGCCTTGCTTCACGACGTTGGCAAGCCCAAGTGCACGCGGATCGAGGCCGGTCGAGCGAGTTCACCGGGTCATGCCCGTCGCGGCGAGATCATGGCCCGTCGGATCCTCTGGGAGCTGGGCGCCGGGTTCAGCGAGCGTGAGCACGTGGCCCGCCTGGTGCGCGCTCATCAGTTGCCGTTCTGGGCGTTGGAGCGCGAGAGCCCAGAGCGCATCCCCATCCGGCTCAGTCAGCTGTTGCGCTGCGATCTCCTTGCCGTTCTCGCCGAAGCAGACGTCCGCGGGCGCATTGCTTCCGATACGAACCGTCTCCTCGACAACGTCGAGCTCTTTCGAGAGCTCTGTCGGGAGCAGGACTGCTACGATCGCAGGTACCCCTTTGCGAACGACCACTCCCGTTTCGTCTACTTTCGGCATGAGCAAGGATCCCCTCGATATGAGGCCTTCGACGACACCGAATTCGAGGTAACGTTGCTCTCGGGGCTCCCTGCGGCGGGCAAGGACACCTGGATCACGGCCAACGCTGGGGGGCTGCCCGTCGTGTCCCTCGACGATCTGCGGGAAGCCAGCGGCGCAGATCCGACGGACCGCCAAGGCGCAATCGTCAACACTGCGAGAGGCATGGCTCGCGGGTATCTGCGCGAGAGGCAACCCTTCGTGTGGAACGCCACGAACATCAGCTCGAAGCTGCGCGCGCCGCTGGTGGAGCTGTTCGCTGGATACCGCGCACGAGTCAAAATCGTTTACTGCGAGGCGTCGTCGGGCGAGCTCGATCGCCGCAATGGTGCGCGCGCAGCGCCTGTCCCAAGACAAGCCCGGGAGAAAATGCTGGCGCGATGGGAGGTCCCAACGCTACTGGAGTGTCACGCTCTGGAGGTCGTTCTGAGCGGTTGACGGGGGAGAGCTCCGGCTCGGTTCACCAGGAGCCCCTGACGTGAACCAAGGCGTGGCCGGCCCCCACCGAGCCGGCGACCTGTGCTCGTGGGGGCGGGACCCTAGGCGCGAACGCGGAGCCTGGCGAGTGCGGCTCAGTCTCGCCGTCGGTCAGCGATAGGTAGGTGCCTACGAGAACAGCGCCCAGTCCAAATCCCAGCGTCAAGTTGGCAAAGTTCGCCAGCTGTTTTGCCTGATCATTGAGGTCCACACCTCGCTGATCCGTGCAGAGGTGGCCAGAGCAGTATTGGTCGCTGTCCTGGCGTTTCGAGATCGCCCACAGGCCGAGGATACCGCCGGCTCCGAGACCAACGACGCCTGCGCCAAGAACCATAAGCCCAGTGTCTCTTCTCCGGGTACCCGCAGCCCGCGCGCCCTCAGCTCTTGCGGCGCGCGGCTTCCCCACGGCCGACCCGCGGTGTGCTGCAGCGGCTCCGTCGGGTTTGGGATGCGGTTTGGGTACGGCACGGAGTGCCGGCACTATGATCACTTGCTTGTCCGCGACTTCGCCAATGGTGACGGACGTACTGTATGGCTGCATGCCCGGAGCACGGACTGCTACGGTGTGCGCCCCGGGATCAACGGGCACCAGCTCTCCCCAATCGGTCCGATCGAGCGCTTGATCGTCCAAGCGAACGCTCACGTCCGGGTGCTCCGATGCCTCATCCATCTGGACGCGGAGGTAGGACACCTTGGGCTCGACGACTGCCGAGAGTTCGGTGGCAACCTCGAGCCTGTCGTTCCTGCCGTCCCGGCGGGCGAGCTCCATCGCCTCTTGGAGCTCGCGCCAAGCGCTCGCGTAGCGGCCTTGCGCTTCGTGACACAGGGCAAGATTCAGTATGGTGCCTCCACCGGGATCGAGCCGGTGGCTCTCTGCCAGCTTTGGACAGGCTTCCTCGTACCTGGCTTGATCCATCAGGACCCTAGCCTGTTCGAAGAGCTGCTCGGCGAGGTGCTCCGACTCGGAGGGAGCTGCCATGGCGCTCGACGCAACGGCCAGACACAGCCCAGCCACGGCGTTCCGAAGAATGGTGTGTCGCCAGCGGCCCGTGCTGACTCCGGGCCAGCCTCGTTGCGTCTCAGGACTCTCACCAGAAACCTCTCGGCGCGGATGCTGGGGCGTCGTCATGATGCGCAACACAACGTTAGCGGCTGCGTGCCGCTGACGTTGCCCGTCAGTTCACCTTGCGACTGCACCGAGCAGATGCCGGGCTCGCTCACCACGAAATCGGCCGAGATTGTGGTGGCCGTACTGGTGGGGAGAGACAACAGTTGGCATCCTAGCCCGAGCGTGTACGTCTGTGGCGTCCCGTCGCACCGTGCTCTCTCGTGGATGGCGATGGTTCCCGTACAGGTGCCCCCGGTCGGGGAACCGCAGGTGCACCCGGTGCACTGGCGAGTGTCCTCGATGTCCGAATAGAGAATGCTCGGACCGCGTGGGTAGGCTGCCGGGCAGCCGTCTGTCGGTGGAACCCCGTATTGGTACACGCATCGCTCCGAGCCGTAAGGTGTCGAGAGCTCCGCGGCTGGCACGCACCGGTCAAGAGGGTCTTCGCAGCCGCCAGCTTCGGCAGATTGCACAGCCCCGCAAGCCTTCAGCTCGGTGTTCCAGGTCGCGTCGGGCAACGTGGCCACGACTTGGGGCTCACAGTTTCCACCGGTGGGGATGGGGGCAGCTGACCACGCAGAGAACGTTGCCCCACACCGCGAGCCATTCTCAATCGTACCACAGTCTCCCGATGCGGCACTGGCGGACGCACACTGGTTCTCACAGACACTGTTGCTGAAGAGCTCGATCTGCGCCGGGCCACACGCTTGCTCCGTTGCGGCACCGCAGGTGCACCTGCAGTCCGAATCCGGGACTTCCAGACCCGAAAAGACCGACTCCAGCGCAATCTCTAACCCAGCGGGACAAGCGGCGGGCGCGGTGCCCGGGTTGCCCTCCCAGACTGCCACGGGGCCGCGCCACCCCGAAGGCACTGAGACGCAAGCGTATCCTGCGTCATGACAGCTCGGATCGGCACAGTCCACCATTCCGTTGCAGTCGTTGTCGACGCTGTCCGTGCAGTCCTCGGTTCCTGGCGAGACGCAGCTGTTCCCACCGGCGATTGCACCGGTCGTTCCCGCGACGCCGGGGTCGGCCCCTCCGCTCGATGCAGCGATCGAGCTACCTCCGCTGCTCGCTCCGCTCACCCCGGCGCTGCCAGCGAAACCTGCGGACGTCGCACCGCTGCGTCCATCACTCGGCGAGGCGGCGACTCCTCCACCTGGGACATCCGTACCCCCGCCACCGAGTGAGCCTGCATGGCCTGCGGAGGGTACGTTTCCGTCTCGAGTGGCCCCCGCGGCTCCTCCTGCCATCGCAACCTGCGTCGAGCCGCCGGCGGTCGACGTTGCGGGGCTGTCGACGCCCCCTGACCCGGGAGTCCCGACCGATGACGCCGCTGCCTCGGCTCCGGCCCACGCATCGCCGCCTTGGGCCGTTGCTCCGCCGGTGGACGAGGTGACCAGCCACCGATCCTCGATGTCCGCTACTGCCTGACACGCTCCGAAGCCGAAGAGCACCAGCGCCCAAACGACGTTGACCTTCCCATGACGCAGGTCACTTGCGCTCACTCAAGGCTCCTGAGGCAGAAATCCGGCGCCGCAGGGAACCGGAATCCGCCGGGCTGGGATTGACGACGGGCTCTCGCGTCTGCCTCACTGAAGGCGATGTCCGTTCGCCTGTGGGACGCGCAGTACCACCGGCGATCGCAGGCAGCACCTGGGGAAGCGTTGGTGGGCCCGACCTGTTCGGACTGGGCGGCTGCGAGGGCACCGAAGCGTCTTGCGTGTCCGCCGGTGCGACGGGTGCCGAAGCGCCATCGAGCCCATCCGGCGTTGGGTCGGGGCGGCGGCCTGAAGCACTCTCATCGCTGGGAGATGTCTGGGAAGTTGGCCCGATCTTGCCGGCGATCAGCGGCTCTCCAGTGGCCACGCCGGACCCACTGGCCGCGAGATGGTCACCAGAAGCCGAATCTTGGGCGGCTCCGCTCCCGCTCGAGGTTCTAAACGCCACGGCCAGCAGGATCACTAGGGGGCCATAGAACACTGCCCGGTGCGCCCACGTGCTGAAACGCTCGCGGGCCCGACCGCTCGCCGCGACGCGATGGAGCTCGTCGTCCGTGAGTCCCTCATTGGTACCGGGTAGCTGTCTTGTGGTTGAGACAAGGGATGGTGTGTCGCGTCGAATCTGGCGAAAACGGTTGACCGCTGGCGCCGACGAGCCCGTGTCTGTCAGACCGCTTCCGGCGTACACGCGAGTGGGCTGGATAGCGACATCCTCGCATCGAGCGCTTTCTGTCGAACTACCGTGCTCGGCTTCGGGGGCGAGAGCGAATTTCTCGTCTTTGACGTCCCCTGTGGGACACCGCGAGCGCGCTTCACACAACGACTCGAAACGAGCGCGCTCGTTAGCGAAGGCCAGGGAGACGAATGCTCCGAGCTCGTCCTGCGCTACTGTCTCCCCCAGCTGCTCAGTCGCAGCATCAAGGTCCTGCTTCATGTGCCAAGCACTCTGGTATCGGTCCTCACGGCGCACGGCGAGCGCTTTGCGGCAGATTCGGTCGACCTCCTCGGAAAGGTTGGGGTCGATGGCAGCTGGTGACGCGGGAACGTTGCCCGTGAGCAGCTTCCGCAGTACGTCGAGATCCGACGTTGTCTTGCCCCACATGCGCCGACGAGTCAGCGCTTCGTAGAGCACCACGCCGAGCGAAAAGACGTCAGCTCGCCCGTCGACTTCGTCGCCCTGCGCGTGCTCGGGCGCCATGTAGGAAACCTTGCCCTTGAGGACGCCCATCTGCGTCCTTGTGGTGTGGCTCGACGCTTTGGCGATCCCGAAGTCGACCAGCTTCACCTCGCCGGAATAGGTGATGAAGATGTTCTGCGGGCTGATGTCTCGATGTACAATACCAAGTGGCGCTCCCTGGTCGTCGCTCAAGCCATGGGCGTACTGGAGCCCCGCGCAGACGTCAGACGCGACGCGGAGCACGATCGCAACCGGCAAGCCGTGGGGCATTGACCTTCGCAGGATCCGGGCGAGCGTTTGGCCCTCCAGGTACTCCATCACGATGAACTCGGACTCGCCATCGCTGCCGATTTCGTACGTCTCCACGATATTCGGGTGACGCATGCGAGCGGCGAGCCGCGCCTCGTCGCGGAACATCGTTCTCAAGTTGGGGTCGGCCGCAAGGTGATCGAACAACCGTTTCACGGCCACCAAGCGCTGCCGACCGCTAGTGTCACCGACGGCGGCCAGATCCACGCTGGCCATCCCGCCGGAACCAATACGCGTGACGACGCGGTAGTCTCCGCATCTCCCTAGCTCTCCCCTCGAAGTGCCAGGCTGATCCCTTCGCACGGTTCCGCTCATCTGAACGATCGCACCAAAGTAGCATGGCGCGGATCCCTCGTCAAAACCCACTGGCGATGTCGATGAGGGCTTCAGCCGCTGTGCCGCTGGCTGTCCGAGCGGCAGTGGCTGTCCGAGCGGCAGTGGCTGTCCGAGCGGCAGTGGCTGTCCGAGCGGCAGT
>CAYRKE010000160.1:0-90 GCA_964424695.1 uncultured Polyangiaceae bacterium | reverse complement strand
GGCTGTCGGAGCGGCAGTGGCTGTCGGAGCGGCAGTGGCTGTCCGAGTGCTAGCGACATGAGCCCGGGCAAGTCCGATGGCCGCAGAAGG
>CAYRKE010000159.1:0-17569 GCA_964424695.1 uncultured Polyangiaceae bacterium | reverse complement strand
CCTGGCTCCCTTCATCATCCGTCGCTCACGCCACCCTCAGATAGTGATGATGAAGTCCATCTGGTACCGGAAACGCCACGACATTTCCACCTGCGTCGGAGGCCTGTACTCGCTTGGCTTTTGGGATCCTCGGACTCGCTCCGCTCCCCGCTGCGCACCCCACAACCAGTTCTCATTCGAGATCCGGGCGATGAGGTCGATCACTTCTTGTGGCAGGCGCGGTTTCGGCAGTCTTTGGGATTTCGACTTCCGTCTCCACAGCACACGAAATCCCTCTCGGTGCCAGCGGATAACACTGTCCGGCTCCACAAGCAGAGCGGCCTCGCGCCAATGGCCAAGCCTGCTCGCCAAGACCACGAAGAGGCCCCTCTCCCAGGGCCACAACTTCGGTTGCTTGACCTGACGAGAAGCCACGAGCAGCTGCTGGCGGAGGAGGAGGTTCTCCGCCAAGAGCTCCTCCCATGTTCGAGTTCGATGAGCCCGGAGACCAGCGGAAGTGGCCGCAGTGCCCCCGTCACTGTCCTCTTCACCCACGCTGCGAGTTTTCCGGCGACAGCTCGCGCTTTGGACTTCACGACATCGAGTGACACTCACCCGACCTCGCCAGCTTCTGGTAGAATCGCATGCCCTTGTGTTTCGCGATTTCTTCAATGACTCTGCTGCGGAGCGTACCAGGATGCCATCACAGGCATGAAACCCGCCGGGCGAGCACTGACCCGCGACCGGACTCAGATCATTCCCAGGTTCAGTGTTCCGGCAGCGCCAATCATCGAGAGTGCCGAGTTGAAGTTGCCGAATAGCATGGCACCGAGCCCAACGGGGCCAAGATGCACCACGCCATGGACCATCAGCGGGATACCCAAGGTCCATCCCTTGACCTTCTCGTACTCTCTGTCCGCCAGAAACCCATCCGATTCCCCCAAGTACTTGCCACGGGTCGTGGAGTGGACGGCGGCCAGGCCCACCCCAGCAGAGCCGGCCAGGTAGCTACTCGATGCGTGGAACCCCACCATGGGTCCCACTTCGGTCAGTTCCAGTCCCGGGGACTCTTCGGGGAAGAATTCTCCAGTGTTGCCTGCCGCCAGCCCGACGAAATGGGGACCCCGCGCGATGGTGAGAAGACCACGAAATGCAGGCCCCAGTGTGGAAAGCCCGGCTGCTCCGCTCGCGTACACGCTGGTCTCTCGAGATACGGGTATTGCGTCGGCTTCGCGCTGGTTCGGCCTTGTGCTTTCAGATGCCGCACTGGCCGCAGCGGGAAGCGCCAGGAGAGCCCCGGCGCACCCCAGTGGTGCAATCGGGCGCCAGGCTGTGCCCAGGCGGCACAGTCGTCGCTGGGCGGAACTGTAGAACGCGCAACATCGGAGAATCGGCATGGCTACTCGTGCGGTCTCTTGCAGAGCCCGTGCCAGCGAGGGTGTGTCGGCGTTCGGCTTGAACCACAGAATCTCGCCTGTGCAGGCTCCCTCACGCATCCAGAGGGTCCCGCTGGCCAGGAGCACGAACAGGCCCCTCTCCAGAGGACGAAACCTGGCCGCCTTGACCTTTCGAAAAGCCACGACCAGCTGTTGGTGCAGGAGGAGGTTCTCCGCCAAGAGCTCCTCCCTTGAGCGCAGGGCGTCCTCGATGTGCCCGGAGACCAGCGGCAGTAGCCGCGTGGCTTCCGTCACGGCGCCGAGCGCCTTGCCGGTGTGAGTGATGCGCGAGGAATGATCTGGAGCATGTCAGAGTCGGCCGTGGCGTTCAACGCCAGTCACCGGCTCCTACCGTTTGCGCGCCGGCCTTCTTCCAACAGAATTCGAGCTGCAATTTCGGCGGCCTTGTCTCGGTAGTGCTGATCCTCGAACAGCCATACATGAGTGAGATACGAGTGAAGCCAGTAGAAGAGCCGTCGATACTCGTACCCCTCGCGCGCGGGTGAGTGCTGCCCGTAGGCCGCGAAGAAGGCGGAGCCTACCACGCAAGAGAACTCCTCGAGATAGGCAAGCTCCATCTCGACGTCAGCGTACTGCGCCGCCGGATCCACCAGGCCCGACAATCTCCATCCGTTCGATTCCTGTCGAACGAGAATGTTTGCCGCCCAAATATCTCCGTGGATCAGGGTCGGGCGCCCTTGCTGGCGAAGAGCAGTGGGAGCCTTGTGGATGGCCGCGTCAATGCGCGCCAGGACTTCCGGCGGAAGCCGCTCGGCCAGCTCGGACCGGCGCCGCACCTCGTGAAGACGCGGCACGAATACGTCAACCCACGACTCGTGTCCTGGGCCTCCCTCCACACCGCCGAACAGCTCCCGAGTGTGAGAGTGGAGCTCCAGCACAACGCTCGCCAGATCTCGGTCAACGCGTTGCCGGTCATCCGGCGACATGGGCAGCTCCCACATGTGCACGCCGGGGAGTGTCTGCAATAGCAGATAGGCATGCGGTGTCGCCTTTCCGGAAGCGTCTTCGGCATACACCTCGGGGCAAGGGGATTGGCTCACCTCACGCAAATGGCGCAGCATGGCGGCTTCGTGTTCGAAAGGTCGGTCGATCGCGTTCAACTTGATGACGGCGCTGTAGGGCGCTGCGTCGAGCTCCAGCCGCAAAAACGGTATTCATCATCCCGCCTTGAAGTGGCTGGACGCTCAAACACCGAACGCGTCTTCGCAGCCAGACCGCCAGGATTTGCTCGGCTTCTGCCGGCACGAGAGACAGGCTTGTGTGACGTTGCACTCGCTACTCCATTTTCACCCGGGCAGCGTGGGCTCATGCAGTGAAGCAGCTTGGGCTACGAGTGGCACGCCACCTGCGTTGAGCGCATGGGAAAGCCCCAATGGGTGCACCTGCGGCCTCGCCTTCGACCCCGCAACGTGATGCAACCCTCGAGACGCGATTGACACACGTTGATCGCGTCCACCTAGAGAAATCGTATTGCGCGAGGCGGCGAGCGGTGACCTTCTCCTGCTTTGACGAGACATGTCGGGTACGCCAAGGCGCCCACGAGCTCGTCTTCGTCGCGGCTGTGGAGCACACGCCCAGGATCGCAGCTCACGAAAGCTCGGTCGAGGGTCCGGCTATTGGCTCAGGTCGAGAGTCGGGAGGTTGGTTCACGACTCTCGAGGAAACGGAGTGCGGGCTCTCGGGTTTCCAAGAAGGGCGGCGACTTGGCTCGAGCGGTCATGCCACTGTTGCGCGGCCACCTCCTGTACGGATTCTCTCGCAACCGGCGTTGGGTGAGCTTTTTTTCACCTTGTCCGTATGCCGCCGGCCCGTACTCTGTTCGTCATCATGGACGTGCAGCTGCTGATTCAGTACGTCGTGCGTCAAACGACGGTACTGCTCGCTCAGCTCTCGACGGCTGCGGGAGTGCGTGCTCCGCTCGCGCACATCGCGGATCAGGTGTTCCTGGACCTGGCGCGAGAGATCGAAGCCCAGGGGGTTCGCCGCAAGATCGTGGCGGACATGTTCGGGTTGGCACTGAGATCGTACCAGCTCAAGATGCAACGGCTAGTGGACACGGCGTCGGTACAACGTTCGCTGTGGCGTGACGTCTACAGCCGTTTGGAGGAGAGCAGCGTGACACGCCGAGAACTCGAACAAGCGTTCCCGACGGAGGAACCGAAGGGCATCGCCGCGGTCCTCAACGACCTGGTCGACAGCGGTTTGGCGTACTCGAGCGGCCGCGGCGCTCGGGCGGTGTACGGTCTGACGTCGGAGAAGGATCGTGAGCGCCTGGCTGAGACGGGCAACATGGAGAGCCTGTCCAACATCGCCTGGCTGTATCTCGCCACCCAGGGTGAGATGGAACAGGCCGAGCTGAAGCAGCTGCTCGCCTGCGACGACGATGCCCTCACCCGCGTGATTGCCCGACTCTGTACCGACGGGCGTATCACGCGGCGTGGCTGCGAGCTGCAAGCGCTCCACTTCGAAATCCCCGTCGGCGCGGAGGAGGGCTGGGAAGCAGCCGTGTGCGACCACTTTCGCGCTGTGACCACGGCGATCGCCGCCAAGATCAACCAAGCCAGCGCCAAGGCCAGCGATGTGATCGGCGGCACCACCTTGTCCTTCACGGTTCATGCAGGGCATCCCCACCGACAGGAGGTCTACGGTCTGTTGCAGCGCTTCCGCAACGAGGCCAATCCCTTGTGGGAACGCGTGGCGGAGCACAATCGTACAGTGCCTCCCCCCAGGGGAGCTGAGCGGGTGACTTTCTACTTCGGCCAGAACGTCACGCCTGGCGCCCACGACCCCGAGGACCCGAACGACACCCTGAACGGCATCACGCCTTCCGAGGAATCATGAGAAGTCTTCCCCTTGCAGCTTCCGCGTTGATCTTTGCTAGCGTCATCGCTTGCCACAGGGCGAGCGATGACGGGGTCACGGACACCAACACCAACTGGCTCAAGGACTGTCACAGCAATTCCGATTGTGGCGGTCTGAGCTGCATCTGCAATCGATGCACGGAAACCTGCAGCGGCAACGCCGACTGCGAAGGCTTCGGTGAAGAAGCCGTCTGCGGCAGCCTCGACTCCACGTGTCACGAGCAGCAGCTCTGTGTGGCCGGTGCCGCGAGCGGTATGGCCGGTGCCGCGAGCGGTGTGGCCGGTGCGTCGCCAGGCGGCGCTGGATCGGGCGCCGACACCGCGGGGGACGGACCTGGCGCTGCCGCGAGCGCTGGGGAGGCTGGAGCAAATGCGACGAAACCCACGAACTTGGCCGCCAGCGGCGCAGGAGGCGCAGCCGGAAGCGGGCCCGCCGCAACACTGCTAGCCGGCATGGGGGGCTCCGGTGATGGGCATGCGGCTGGTGGCGCGGCAGCAACTGCGGGTGACACGGCAGCCTCGAGTGGCGGCGTGCTGGCAGGCTCGTCCTCTTGCGGGTCACCGGGAGCGATCGAAGCGAAGACCATCGTGGCCGGTCAGATGCACAACTGTGTGCTCACGGTCGACGGACGCGTCCACTGTTGGGGTAGCAACCAGGACGGACGCCTGGGTGATGGCACCTCGATGGACCGCTCGACTCCAACCCCTGCCGAAGTGCTGAGCAATGCAGTGTCCGTGGCAGCGACCGCTGGCCACACCTGCGCGGTCCTCGCGACCGGCGGCGTCCGCTGCTGGGGCATGAACAACGTGGGCCAACTGGGCGATGGCACGCAAACGAGCACTTCGAGCCCTCCCACCCAAGACGCGCTCGGCGGCGTGGCGAGCATCGCCCCGGGTGTCGGTCATACCTGTGCGGTGCTCGCGACCGGCGGCGTCCGCTGTTGGGGCAACAACACTTCGGGTGAGCTCGGGGACGGGACGAGGGACAAACGCCTCAGCCCCGGGGATACCGACGTACTCACCGGAGTCCAGGCTGTTTCCTCTGGCGGCATGTTCAGCTGCGCATTGATGGCGACCGGTGGGGTTCGCTGTTGGGGCGACAACTACAGCGGCCAGTTGGGTGAGGGTTCAGACGTTGCGTACCGATTGAGTCCGCCGACCACCGATCTGATGGCCGGCATCCAAGCTCTCGCTACGGGTGGGCACACCAGCCACAGCTGCGCGTTGACCGCAACTGGTGGCGTCCGCTGCTGGGGTTCGAACCGGCACGGGCAGCTGGGCAACGGCTCGCCTTCGGAGGAGCCGCAGGTCACGGACGAGGTGCTCACCGGTGTTCAGTCCGTTACGGTTGGCACCACACACACCTGTGCGCTCATGAATACCGGGGGCGTCCGCTGTTGGGGCATGAACCAAGACGGTCAGTTGGGTGACGACACGACGACGGATCGCGCGAGCCCGCCCACAAACGACGTACTGACGGGTGTCAAGGCCATCGCAGCAGGAGCCGCACACACCTGTGCGCTCATGGCTGACGGTGGCGCAAAGTGCTGGGGCAGGAGCAGAGAGGGTCAGCTCGGCGACGGGGTTGCCCTGTATCGCTCGACCCCACCCACTAGTGAAATACTCACGGGCGTCCGCGCTTTGTCGGCCGGGGCAACTCATACCTGTGCACTGACGACCAGCGGTGGAGTTCGTTGTTGGGGCGAGAGCGCAGCCGGTGCGCTCGGCGACGGCACCGGAGAAGTGAGGACCGAGCCTACGGAGGGCGATGTGCTGGGCGGGGTCCAGACCGTCGCCGTTGGTGGCAACGTCAGTTGTGCGGTGATGGCGACCGGGGGCGTGCGCTGCTGGGGCCGCGGCTTTCAAAATCTGATTAGTGCCACAAGCAATAACGTTCTCGCGCCGCCAACGGATGACGTCCTGACCGATGTCACTGACCTGGCAACGGGGGGCAATCACGTCTGTGCGGTCATGACCTCTGGCGGTCTGCGCTGTTGGGGTGACAATTCCTATGGCGAGCTCGGCCGGGAGTCCTCGGATCCCGAGACACCGCCCGCGAGCGATACGCTTGCTGGTGTCCAGGCGGTTGCCACGGGAGACACCTGGACGTGTGCTCTGATGAGCACAGGCGGCGTCCGCTGTTGGGGCAGTAACGATCGGGGCCAGCTTGGCGACGGCACTACGACCGATCGCGCGACCGTGCCCGAGACGGACGTGGTGACGGGCGTTCAGGCGATCGCAGCAGGCGAGCGTCACACGTGCGCGCTCCTGACCACAGGCGGCGTGCGCTGCTGGGGCTCGAACTCGGCTGGGCAACTGGGTGACGGCACCACGACTGATCGGGCCAGCCCTCCCACCGCGGACGTGCTGACGGGCGTTCAGGCCATTGACGCTGCCGGCAATACGACCTGCGCCTTGATGGAGACAGGTGGGGTTCGCTGCTGGGGCGACAACTCCTTCGGTCAGCTCGGCGATGGAACAACCGCCAACCGCTCGACCCCGTCCACGAGCGATGCCATGAACGGCGTGGCCGCGATCGCGCTGGGCTCGGCTCACACCTGCGCTCTGACCGCGACCGGCGACGTGCACTGCTGGGGCAGGGCCGTTCACGGCGAGCTCGGCGATGGGTTCCCGCTGCGACGCCTCACGCCGACGGCCGTCGTTGGGCTCTGTCAACCCTAGCGCAGCCGCGACGAGGAAGCGGACCATGATACGAAGTTGGTCGCTCATTGAATGATACTCGTGGTCGAGCCGGGACACCTTCCCCCGCTCACCTCGACGCAACTCCACGGACGCCCGCGTGCGCGCTCATGGCAAGAAACACCTCTTCGATGGCATCGTTGAACATGCCATCGACCAGGGAGCAGCGGAAGCTTCGCGGGAACCTGGCCCGGGACGACGGACGCACGAAGATCGCCTTGGTGGTGTACCTGGACTATTGGGTCATGGCGTGGCCCCTGGCACTCGCCTGTCCTGGCTCCTTTCATCATCCGTTGCTCACGCCACCCAGCCATCACAGGCGCAAACGCCTCCAGTCCGGATGGATGCCCACGCTCGAGCCCGAGGTGTTCAACACGCCGGCTTCAGATGAGCCACCCCTATTGCCGACCGGGCCACTGAGCCAATTCGCACCACCGGGTGTAGCGGGCACGGTCGTGACCTTCCTGGTTGCGCCACCAGACGCGTGTTAGTGCTCACGATTGGACACCATGGCAGTGGCAGCAACTCCTCGCTCGCGCGGCGGTATCCGTATCCCAATTCAGACGGGCGCGTCGGCCATCGGCGGCTCGGTCGTCGGGATGTCCATCTGCATAATCGCCTGGTCTGCCGGGATCTCCCTGGTTTTTGGTGGACACGTGAGCGGGCTTCTCTTCAGTGCCCTGTCCTGTGCCATTCTCCTAGGGCTCTCCGTGCCGGCTGTCTGGCAATGGCGAGCGGCCGATCTACTCATGTTTCCGACCCACCTCGAGATCCGCGGGTGCCCCCACCACGGGATGAGGATCGACTGGTCCGAGATCGACCCCATGCGCACGCTGATCAGGCGGGACGAGGAGCCCATGGCCAACGGCAACGGCTCCTCCCCCGTCTACGCCACCAAGCTCTACGTCGGCTTGCGCCAGGGAGACGAACTCGTCGTCGCCACGGTCGTCGATGGCGGCAAGGACCACGCTCCGCTGCAGGCCGTGCTCGACGTGCTTCTCGCCAGGACCGGGGCGCCCCCTCCCCAGGACACTCTGCCCTCTGCCCCACCGGACGTCGTTATCTGTTCCGCGTGCGGCGGTGCCGCCGTTCCGGCGAGCAGAGCCACCGTCGCGTGCACCTAGTGCGGAAACCAGGTCCGGATCCACGATGCGGTTCGCCAGCGAATCGTCGACTGGCGCGCGTGCGACGCTGACCGCAAGCGACTCAACGCGCAGCTACGTGCGATCATCAAGCAGCCCAGTTCCAGCAACATCAACCTGAGGCTCATGGCGCTCATCGTCGCGATGTTCACTTCCCTGGCGGGCATCTCGGTGGCGCTCATCGGCTTCGGCCGCTTGGATCTGGCGCTCGCCTCCACCGCCTTCGTCGTCGCGTCCTTCGCGCTCATGCGTGGCGCCGTGGCGCAGCGTGCTGCCCTGAGAACACTGGTGACCCACTTCGGCGCGAGCCAGTCGGGGAAGCCCGACGGAACACCCAAGTGTCGTCTGTGCGACGCTCCACTGCCAGCCGCGGAGGAGCGGGAACTCATATCCCGCTGTGCCTACTGTGGTGCGGACAACGTACTCGGCTTCGACATTCGACGCGCTCGGACGTCACTCACCACGAGCACGAGCCACATCGCGGCGGCGCTCTCCGAGATCAGCGATGAGCGCCGCAGAATGCGGTCCATTGTTGCCATCTGTTTCGGGGTACTCGAGCTGACCCTCGCCTGGCCGCAGTGATGGGCCGGGGCCGGTCCTCCACGAATTCATCGCCCGCGAGAGCAGGGTCGGAGGGACGCGTGTCCTGGCTCCCTTCATCATCCGTCACCCACGCCACCCTCTAGAAGTTCCCGTCGGATTCGCTCCGCTCCCCACAGCCGGTTCTCCTCAGACATCCGGGCGATGAGGTCGATCGTTTCTTGCGGCAGCCCGGGTTTCGTCACCCTGCCCGCCTTCGACGTTCGGCTCCACAGCAGTGGGAATCCCTCACGATGCCAGCGGAGAACAGTGTGCGGCTTACAACCACAGTCGCCTCGCGCCAATGACGCAGCTTCCTGGTCAAGAGCAGGAACACGCCCCTCTCCAGAGGAAGAAACCTGGGGAAGCTTGACCTTACGAGAAGCCACGACCAGCAGCTGGCGGAGAAGAAGGTTCTCCGGCATCTGCTCCTCCCTTGAGCGGAAGGCGTCCTCGATGAACCCGGAGACCAGCTGCAGTGGCCGCATGGCTTCCGTCACTGTCCTCTTCACCCACGCTGCGAGTCTGCGAGCGACTGCTCGCACTCTCGCCTTCGGGACATCGAGTGACACTCACCCGAGCTCGCCAACTTCTGGTAGAATCGCAAGCCCTTGTGTTCCGCGAATTCTCCAATCATTCTGCGGCGGAGCGTATTGCGAGCCATCACAGGCGTGAGCGGTGGATGCTGCAAGTAGTCACCACAGGTCGTCGGGCGGCACTCCGTTGAAAAAGCCGCCCGACGACACGAGGAGAGATTCGTCTCGAGCTACCCGGTACAGACGCCAGAGTAGGTGTCGGTCAGCACTCCACTGCTGCTCTGGCTGGAGACTCGGTAGAACTCGACCAGATAGGTGCCATCCGATCGGACCACCAGACGAACCACGCCATATTTGTTGTTCAACCGGTCCTGGTAACCCGACGACGTCTGGCCTCGAGGGTAGTTGTCTTCGAATGCTCTGCCGCTATCCACTCCAGCGCCGCCTGTTCCGGCCACGATCTGAACCATCCCATCGATCGGTGCTAGGCGTTCGTAGACGTGCTCGTGTCCTGACAATACGAGCTCCACACGAGATGTCGTGAGGATGTTTGTGATCCCCTCGTCCAGCCTGTCGTTGGGGTGCTTAGTGGCATTGCTGAACGCCGGCCTATGAAAGAATCCAACCTGGCAAGGGGAGCCCCACACGTAGCGATAAACCAACTCGCTCTGCAGCGCGCTCGCCTGGTAGTCCATCGTATAGTAGGTGTTGTCGTTGAGCTCGGAGTCGAGGCCGAAGATGAACCATGGCCCAAGCGCGAAGCCGCCCCATGTGTAGGAACTGGCCTCCATTCCGAGCCGTGTGTGGAAGGCCGTGGCGAGACCGTTGCTGGTCCACTTTCCGTCGGAATCCTTGTAGTAGTAGTCATGGTTGCCGGGCACAGGCGACCACCACGAATCGTCCTCAAACCCATACGCACCCAAGTCGAACCTGTCGTACGCCCCGTCGTAGTCCCTGCAGTTGTTCACCTCGGTGGTGAGAAGCATCGCATCGGATCGCATACGATTCTTGACAATGTCGGCGGCTTTCTTGGCTTGCTCCTGATTCTCCGAGCACTCCATCGTGCGGTAGTCCGCAGCGAGGATGTCGCTCACGAACCAGAGCTCCCACTCTTCTGCGACTGCTGTTTGTGCAGTCAGGAGGAAGCCACAGGCACACGCTCCCGATACGATTGCAGTTAGGTCGCTTCGCATAATGTTCTTTCTCCTTGTTACTCTCTTGTTCGTTCGATTGTCTCCACCCCAACACTCGCTGTCCAAGGATGCTAGGGAGTGCCTTCAAACCGAACCAAACCCAATCAACCAGTCTGGGAGGTGCTTTCTGGAGCGAACAAACTCTCCAGTCGGCGAGAAATGGACTTCCTCGGCGAGTGGTAACCTCGGTACCGAGTTATCGCTTCTTCGTAGGCCAACCCGGAACGTCATTCCGAGCTGTCTTACGAGAGGCTCACAGCAACGAGGCGCCAAGGGTCCTGGCTGCAATTCGCGTGATCATCCTGATAGTCATACTGGGGCCTCCGACACAGTCAGGGTTGGACCCAAAAACGCCTCTGGTGGAATCATCCTTGGTCAGTGCAACCGCGCCGGACCTATTCGGACCAGTGCCGAAAATAGATACACAGCGCCGAGCGAGGTGATGCACAAAAAAGAGTCAGTCTGATGGAGTGCAGACCTTAGTGACCGCCACCGCTCCTTAACTCGGCCGGGTGAGGGATACCAACGGCATCGCGCAACGTGTGACGCCCACCACTGACCGCAATGCCTCGCGCTGCCGCGTCATAGAGAGCCGCAAGGACTGGGTGCTCGAGCTGAAGCTTCACTGGCCCCGCATCACCCTGCTCAGGGTCGGGGCTTCTGCCGTGAGCTCGCAGAGTCTCCTCAATACGGTTGCCAGTCCGCCGAGCAGTGTCGCCGACCTCGACACGAGTCGGCGCCGGCAGAGGCAGGAACCTCAGAGACTGCTCATCGGCAACGCAGACGCCGTCAAGGAATGAAGCGCACCTCATCCACGCCGAGCGCCGCCGCCAGGTCCAGCTAGGCCTTGAAGTCCCGGATGGAATCGCGGGAATACACCATGCTCACGATGGTGTGGATGCCTGTCGGGCGGCGCGAAAGCCGACCCACCCGAGGACGAGCGCCGTCACGACGCCGGTCAACAGGAAGCGCTCGGTCGTTGGCGGCATCCGCACCACCGTCGTCAGCGCATTCCAGGTTCCATGCAGCAGGATCGCCCAGAGGAGCGTCCGCGCGTGGAGCGTCAGGGCGCACAGCACCAGCGAGGCCACAAGCATGGTCCATTGCTGGCCCTGGTCGTAGTGCAACAGACCGAACGAGAGACTCACGACGAGCGTCGCTCCCGTCGCACCGAGGAGGGCGCGCAGGCTCTGCAGCAGTCCACCCCGGAAGAAGACCTCCTCGGCGATCGGAACCAGGAGGACCAGAGCGCCCAGCTCCACGGCGGAGGGCGGGACCCCGAGCGTCTGCTCTGCGGGCCACCAGAACCCCGCGGCGATGAAGGACGCCGTCAGTAGACCCACCAGGACGGCGCCCACCCAGCGCCCTCGCGGGGGCCCGCCCGCTGCGGACGAGAAGGAACCCCACCACCTCGGCTCCCCCTGGGTCGAGGGGTCGGCCCGGAGCCGAAACCAGAGACTTACGGCGCCGATGAGCGCCAGGGAGGGAAGGACCCAGCGGGCCCAGCTCCCGAGCGGCCCGGACCATCGGGTAAGCACCTGGGCGAGCGTCAGGCCTCCTGCCAGAACCGCGAGTTCCGGCAGGGCGCTCAGTCGAGCCATTCGCGGCCCGCCCCGATCATCAGCCATACCGCTCGGAGGATAGCGGCGGCCGCCGGCCTTTGGCACAGGATGAGCCAGGCCCCCACCATCGAGCCCGGCTCGCTTCGTGGACATCCGTGAGTTATGGCGGCAATCAACCCGATCGCCAGCCCAGCACAGTGCTTGCATGGATTGCCAACCGCGGAAGTCGGCTGGCACAGTTGAACGTTCGGAGGGCTGATCATGCAGGTCGTTGCAGCGAGTGTGCTCGACACGGTGGGGAGGTTCTTGCACTCAGGCTATGTCTCGGCGTTTCCCCCCAGCCAGATCATCGAACGCGACATCTTGACGCCTGACCGCTACCCGGCCGGAGCCGTGCCCGAGCTGAGGCTCGACGTCGCCGAGGCGTTGCGCCTCCAGGGAGAGCAGCTGGCCGCCGTCGTCTCCGGTGGCGATACGACCCCGGCGGTGCTCGCGGCGGCCAGTGGCACGCCATGGCAGGCGCTGCTGGCCGGTGCGCTCTGCGCGTCGGGCCTGATCATCGGCCATCGTCTCCTGTCCCGTCACGATCCCTCGGCGGCGCCTTCGCGAGCGCGGTTGTGGCGCGGGGCGCTGGCATCGAGCATCGCTACCACCCTGGCACTGGCCGTGGCCTGCGGGGACCACGGCGATGGGGGGCGCCAGGAGTCGTCCACACCATCTCACCCATCGGCCGAAGCTTCCACAGGGGAAGTCGCTACGCCGACGGAGGTCACTCCGGTCGAGGCCGAGCCCGACCCGGTCGAGGCCGAGCCCGACCCGGTCGAGGCCGAGCCCGACCCGGTCGAGGCCGAGCCCGACCCGGTCGAGGCCCGGTACTATCAGAACCCCGAGGCAGCGACGCAGGTGATCCTGCACGGACTCATCGGCAACGCGCTCCGGCATCGCTCCTCGGTGTCCACCTTGGCCGATCTCGCCCGCGACATCGTGCTCCCCGTCAGCACCCTCACCGAAGGCGAGGCCTACGCGCTGAAGACCTACGCGTTCGACGGCTGGGGACGGGAGCTGCAGCTGCTGCAGGGGAACGACACCTTCACCGTCACCAGCAGCGGCGAGGATGGAGTCCTCGCCACCGACGACGACCTGGTCCTCAGCGTGCCGGTCGCTCGACTGTCCAGCAGCGATGCCGCGATGGTGGCGCCGGCGGCCTGGTACGTGGTCGAACCTCAAGACACCCCCTACTTGCTGTTCTTCCATCCACCGGTCCCCGCCACTTCCCGCCCATCGGGCTCGCTGATCGAGTACGTGAACCACGTGCCCAACGCGGAGCTGGCGGCCGAGGTGACGGGCGGGAACAGCTTCGGCCTCTTCACGATGGAGCAGCTGCCTGCGGCGGCCCCGGACCTCCTCATCCGGTACGACGAAATGGCCGCGACCGTCGGGCACAAGCCGCTGATGCTCGAGGTGTTCGACGCTCAGACGTGAACGGCAGCAGTGACGGCGTCGCGCCGCTCCGGCTCAGCGCGACGCCAGGAGCTCGGCGGGCCGGGCTTCGACGGGCGGCCCGCGTTCGACCCAGTGGATCAGGTGAACGGCGACGAGGACCAGGCCGAAGACGAGCCAGAGGCGGACCTCCGTGAAGCCATCGGCGCTGCGGAGACGAGGCGCTCGAGCGTCTGGCTCAGCTGGGAAGGGACGGCGTGCTGGCTCGCGCGGCTGTGCTGGCTCTCTCACGCGTCCAGAGCGTCACGCCGCCCTCTGGTAGTGATGATGGATCCCATTCAATACCGGAATCGCAGCGACATTTGCAGCTGAGTTGGAGCAGTGCGGTACTTTCCCCATCGGGGTCCGTTGCTGCGCGCCCTGGTGCGGCCGCTGTCTGTTGAAATTGCTCCGAGCGTGCTCCTCCATCACGCATCGGAGGTGGCCTTCACCGAGGATAATGACGTGATGCGACGGAGCGTATCAGGTCGCGGTAGGGACGGCTTCTGGTCCCCGCCGCTCAGACCTCTATCTCGAGCGAGTCGCCAGTCCGAGTCACTGTTAGCTTCGTCAAGTCTCCTTTCGCAGCGCCATTGATCTTGCGTCCGTCAAGGTCGAACTCCGAGTGACCGAAGCTCACGCAGCGCAGTCTCTTCTCCTCGTGCCTGTACTCGAGTTCCGCACCCATGTGCGTACAACGGTTAACGTACGCACCGAACTGATTCTCATCGGAACGCACGATGCAGATCTTCTTATCCTCTCCGTTCGAGGAGCTCCACTTCGCCGATCCGCCGACCATCGCCAACGAAGGTACCTTTGCAAGCTCGATCACGAGCCTTCCCCCGGAGACCCGGAAGGTGTTGGCGGGGATGCTTGGCATCTTCGATGTTCCAAAGGACGCGCATCCCGACAGACCTCCCCCTGCGCAAGCGCAGATGAACACTCCGCCAGTAGTCTTGAGGAAGTCTCGTCTCGTTGGGCTCATCTTGGTGCTCCTGGCTTTCGGTGTTTTCCCCCATGCTGTATCAGCGGATGGCACCCTCTTCAACGGCGCGATGAGAGTGATCCACTGCGGGCCACTTACAACGCGAAGACCGGTCGGTGCCGGAGTGGACGGAGTCCAGGAACTGGACGAAGTCCACGGAGGCCTGCGGCCCGAGCGAAGCGAGGGAGCACCGAAGGTGCAGTGAACCAGACATCGTAGAGCTGCGGGAAGTCGCAGACCCACACGGCATGGTTCTTCAGGAAATCGCGATTTCTTCAATCATTCTGCAGCGGAGCGTATTGGGAGCCATCACAGCGAAGCCGATCGGTTCGCTGGAGCGTGAAATGGAGGTTGCATGCATGCTCACCAACCTCGAATTCGGTCTGAGTCGTCAACACAGCGTTCGACCCGCAGCGGGCCATCTTGGGGAGTAGACAGGGCCGGTTGTCACGCGGTTTGTCGATGTCCATGGGCCGGCATCGTGTGTTGGGGTGCCCGCAGCGACGTGTATTTGGTACGGCATTCCGTTCTCTGCGGACACGTGGGTAGTGCCACCGCTCGGCAAGACAGGTGTTGTAAGAGGCACCTCCGCCGCGGCCCATTGCCCGTTTAGCGTGGCACCCACACCGGTCGCGACACCAGAACCTCGACCCTGCACGACAACAACCCGGTGCGTCCGACAATAGTCAGGATCGAGGCAACAGTAACACCATGAGTGCACCATCCGTCGGGGTCCCGACCAACCTGTTCGGTTTAGCCATAGTCCTGGTCGTCGGCTGCAGCAGTTCGTCCTCCGAGGAAGAAAACGGCGGCGGCATGTCGACCTCGACCGGTGGCGCTCTCGACGAGTCGGGGGGCGCGGCGGCGGGGGGAAAGATCTCATCCGCTGGCGGCGCCCTCGTTGGCGGAGCGGTGAGCGGGGACCATGCAACGGGCGGCGCCGGTTTCGCAGGAGCAGCCGGCAGAGGGCAGTCTAGCGGCGGCACAAACGCGACGGGGACTTCCGCCGGAGGGCAGATGGTGGGTGGTGCACCCATCAGCGGCGGGGCTGCGCCGGTCGCAGGGGCGTACGGGGGCAATCCCGGCACGAGTGGGGGGCAACTCGGTTGGGGCGGCGTCCCCGTCTCGGGCGGAACCCTAGGCCTCGGGGGCAGAAGCGTTGGTGGTGCACGGGACGACGGCGGAAGCGCCGGTTCGAGCGGCGCGAACGACTCGGGCGCGACGGCTGGCTCTGTGGGCGTCAGTGAAGGGGGCAGCAGCTCGGGCTCTGCCGGTGCGAACGACGCCGGCGGCAGGGCTGGCTCCAGCGGCACGAACGACTCGGGCGGTAACCCCGGCTCTGCCGGTACGACGGTTGTCTCCAGGCCCTGCGATATCTACCAATCTGCCGACACGCCCTGTGCCGCCGCGCATAGCACGGTTCGCGCTCTCTATGGATCGTATACCGGGAACCTGTACCAGGTCAGGCGCGTCTCGGATGGAGCCACCCAGGACATTGGAGTGCTCGACCCAGGAGGTTTCGCCGATTCGGCTGCTCAGGATTCGTTCTGCTCCGGTGAGGCCTGCACCATTTCGGTGATCTACGATCAGTCGCCCAACGGTAATCACCTGACCCAATCACCGCCGGGCGGTTGGCTCAACAACGGGGGGTTGGAGGCCGACGCATTCGCCGCGCCGATCAGGGTCGGCGGTCATTCGGTTTACGGTGTCTACACCACCATGAACTGGGACGATGACGTTGGTGCGGTAGGCTACCGAAACAACCAGACACAGGGTGTTGCCACGGGCGACGAACCCGAGGTGATGTACATGGTCGTCAGTGGGAGGCACTACAACCAATGGTGCTGCTTTGACTACGGGAATGCCGAAACCAACAACCTGGACAACGGTGACGCTACGATGGAGGCCGTCTATTTTGGGAGCAGCACCCAGTGGGCGGTAGGCAATGGTGAAGGCCCGTGGGTCCTCGCCGACCTCGAGAATGGTGTCTTTCATGGTAACGATCCCAACGCGGTAACGGCCACCAATACGCCCATCGATGCTGATTACGTGACCGCCATGCTCAAGGGGCCCGCCGGGGATCGCTTCGTGCTCAAGGGCGGTGACGCCCAGTCCGGGCCGCTTGCCACCAAGTACGACGGACCACGACCCGCCGGTTACAGCCCCATGTTGAAAGAGGGTGCCATCATTTTGGGTACTGGTGGAGACAATAGCCACACTGGCGAGGGGACCTTCTTCGAGGGATGTATGACGACCGGGGTCCCATCGGACGACGTGGACGACGCCGTTCAAGCCAACATCATCGAGGCAGGATACGGCCACTGAGGTGTGCGGTGGTGGACAGGATCCGTCCACGCGCCGACGCGCCGTCGGCTATTTGGCGACGGTGATTTGCCAGAGCTGGGATTCGTCCTCCGACTCAGCCTGTTGTTGAACGGCCTGTCCTAGCCCCCTTCATTGTCCCTCGCTCACGCCTATTCTGGCTCCCTTCATCATCCAATCTCTCACGCCACCCTCTGATAGTGATGATGAGGCCCACTCAGCACCGGAAACACCACGACGTTGCCACCTGCGTTGGAGGGCTGTACTCGCCTTGCTTGAGGGATCCGCTGCTCGATACCCTGATGCGGACGCTGGAAATTGGAATAGGTGACCCACTCGGTGAGAACCGCGCGAAGGTGAGCCTCCCCGCCCGCCTCAAACTTTCGGCTCCACAGCAGTCGAAATCCCTCACGATGTCAGCGGAGAACAGTCTCCGGCACAAGCACAGTCGCCTCGCGCCAGCGCCGCAGCTTGCGGGCCTAGAGCACGGACAGGCCCCTCACCAGAGGACGAAACCTGGGCTGTTTGCCCTAACGAGAAGCCCACGACCAGCCGCTGGCGGAGGAGGAGGAGGTTCTCCGCCAAGAGCTCCTCCCTTGAGCGCAGGGCGTCCTCGATGAGCCCGGAAACCAGCGGCAGAGGCCGCATGGCTTCCGTCACTGTCCTCATCGCCCACGCTGCGAGTCTGCAGGCGACAGCTCGCGCTTTCACCTTCAGGACATCGAGTGACACTCACCCGAGCTCGCCAGCTTCTGGTAGAATCGCAAGCCTTTC
>CAYRKE010000158.1:0-17607 GCA_964424695.1 uncultured Polyangiaceae bacterium | reverse complement strand
TTCCGGTCCGGTGCTCGGTCCCGCTTCGCCATCAACCAGGCTTGCCGGGCGGGCTCTCTGCCAACCTCTCGCAGTAGAACTGGCCCGCTCTCGAATATCCCCGAATCGCTTGTCCCGAACCGCGCCAGGCCGCAGCGTCGACTGCTCCCAAACGCAAGGAAGCACCGGAACATGCAGCAACTGTCAGGCCTCCAGATCCCGCGTCGCGGGCCCCGCTATGTGGGCTCTGATCTGGCGCTGGGCCTATTGATCCTCACCATCGTCGGCGTGATGCTCCTGCCCGTCCCCCAATGGCTGCTCGACGTCATGCTCACCCTGAACCTCGCGGGTAGCCTGTCAGTTCTGCTGCTCGTCGTTCACGCCGGCCGCGCATCGAAGTTCACCACGTTCCCTTCCCTGCTCCTCCTCGCCACCCTCCTTCGCCTGAGCCTGGCCGTCGCCACAACCCGGCTCATCCTCCTGGAAGGAAACGCGGGCGAAGTCGTTTCCACCTTCGGACACCTGGTGGTCGGGGCCGACTACGTCGTGGGCGCCGTCGTCTTCGCCATGCTCGCCATCGTACAACTCGTGGTCATCGCCAAGGGCAGCGAGCGCATCGCCGAAGTGGCAGCACGGTTCTGCCTCGACGCCATGCCGGGTCGTCAGTTGGCAATCGATAGCGAGCTGCGCGCAGGTACGCTGGACAGCCGAGAGGCCTCTTCGCGCCGATTCGCACTGCAGCGTGAGGGGCAGTTCTACGGGGCGATGGACGGCGCGATGAGGTTCGTGCGCGGCGATGCCATCGCGTCTCTACTCATCACTGTCGTGACGCTGCTCGGTGGACTGGGGCTTGGGATCTTCGCGCGCGAAATGTCCTTCGCTGAAGCGCTCCGACGCTACTCCCTGCTCACCATTGGCAACGGGCTCGTCATGTTGCTGCCCGCCCTGCTATTGGCAACGGCGGCAGGCGTCCTGGTCACCCGCATCGAAGGCGATCCAATGGGTCGTCCGCTGGGGCAAGAACTCGGCACGCAGCTCCTCAGAGCGCCCCAGAGCTTTACCGTTGCGGGAGCGCTCCTGCTCATCCTCGCGATCGTACCGGGAATGCCCAGCATCCCGTTCCTGTTCGTGGGAGCTGGCCTCGTCGCCGGATCGGTGCTGCGCGCCCAGCGCAAACGGCCGGGAGTGGACCCTGCGTTCGCTCTCGATGAGCGGGCAGAGGGAGAGCGAACGCAGCCCGAGTTCTCACCGCAGGTCGCCCCCTGGACACTCGAGGTGGGACAGGCACTTGCGCATCTCATCAGCGACGAGCGACACGGACGAACCTGTTCCAGGCCCGGGATCGAAACGGCGCTTGTCGCAGCGCGACGTGCTCTCTGGACGAAGCTGGGGGTTCCCCTACCTGCGGCCGTTGTCTCGGTGAATCCCGCGATCGGCCCCCGCGACTTGGTCCTCACATGCCACGAAGTTCCCGAGAGCACTATCGAAGTCGCGCCCTCCATCGATGAGGCCAGTGTGGCTGAGTTCGTACTCCAGAACGTACTTCCTGTACTCGAACGGCGAGCTGGAGACTTCCTGGGCATCCCGGAGACTCAGCGGCTGCTCGACGAGCTCGAGCTGACAGCGCCCGTGCTCGTTCGAGAGGTAGTCCCCAAGTCCATCGGCGTCCCGGGGCTCACGCTCGTCCTCAAGCAACTGGTCGACGAAGGGGTCTCGATTCGAAACCTGGGCGGGATCCTCGAAGTGCTGGCCACCGCCTCCAGCAAAGAGACGGAGCCGTCGCGCCTTGCAGAATCCGTGCGCGTCCATCGCTCTCGAGCCTTAACGCACGAACTGACCGGGGGCAGAGGGAGCCTCGATGTGTACCTCCTCGATCCCGGCATCGAGGATGCCATCCGCGGCGCCATTCGCCGAACCGGCACTGAGGGCCACCTGGTCCTGGCTCCCGCGGCCGCACGCGATATCGTCGCCGCTGTGCGGGCTATCGTTCCACCGGCCCCTCAGCACCCGCCCGTGCTGCTCACCCAACCCGACATACGCTACTTCGTTCGTCGTTTGCTCCAGGTTGAGTTCCCGGCGCTCCGGGTGGTGTCCCACACTGAGCTCTCGGCAGGGACTGCGGTGAGCTGCCTCGCGACTGCTCGCATCGGCGCATGAGCCAGGTCGCTGGTGCCACGCGCTCAGCCTCGCCCCACTGGTTGGTCTGTCTCAAGTTCGATCTTCGGCCAGAACCCGCCAAAGACGAGCCAGACATCCGGCGCTCGCGTACCCACGCACGCTCCGCGAAGCTTTGCGGTACGCGCCGAGGGCTTGCACAGCCTGGACTCCGCAAGCAGAATCCGTGAGAATTCTCTGCTTCGGTCGGTGCTCTTGCGGTCGATCGGTCCCGATGACTCGGTTCACTTGTCAGTGAACGGTTTGCCGCCTAGCGCCGCTGAACCACCATCTTCCGCGGGACCACCCCGCTCCGCTCAATGAGCTGTCGAGCCTCCTTCTGCAACAGCGGGTGCGACTTCTTCATCATGAACGCTCCGAGCAGGCGCGGATCGATGTCCAGCAGCTTGCGCAACGAGCGACGCATGCCTTTGGGGTTATTCGTGTGTGCGTAGGCGTAGGCGTAGGCCCGGTGAAGCTGCGGCAAGAGTTGCTCGTACTCAGCGTCCGCGAGATCAAAAAGCTCGAGAGTCTCCAAGGCCTTCTTGCCGAGACCGCTTCGCGCCCAGGCCTCGGAGACGACCGCCGCCAACATGGCCCGGGTCTTGGCCTCTTGGTGTCGCTTGAGCTCGATGTTGTCGACGAGCTGCCGAGCGAGACTCACCTGGCCCTTGAGGAGGTGAATCATCGCGCGCTGCGCACGAGCCTCGTCGGCCACGGGCGCCATCACCTTGTTGAGATCGATCTGCTCGAGCGTCTTCAGCGCTTTGTCGGGATCGTCCTGCATCTCGAGCTGCGCCTTGGCGAAGACGGCAGCAGGATCGTTCTTCTTGAAGGATCCGTCGAGCTTCTCGATGGCCTCCTGCCGATCAGCGGCAGTCTCCACGCCTCGCAGGATCCCAGCGACACCTCGAGCCTTCTTGGCCTGCCGAAGCGCCCAAATGACGATCCCTGCCGCGACGAGGGTAACGACGCCAGCGATGGCTAGCGGAAGGATCTGCCACAGGAGCGTGGTGGAGAAGCCTGCAATCGTCCCCCCCAGAACCCACACGGCCAAGACCGGCAGGCTCAGACGGATGAGCATCGACTTGAGCTGCGCCGGCCCCAAGGGATCGGGTATCTCGGCCGGGGATTGGACGAGTGGCTTGCGGAGATCCTTCTTCTTGTCCTTTGCGCCGCCATCAGTACCGCGGAGAGGTGCTCGCTTCAGCTTTCGTGCTTCGTTTGCCACTCGGTCGCCTATAGCCCCGCCCCGGGCGGGCGCGCAAGCCGCGATGGTCGATGCATTGCATCATCGGCCTCAACGCCCGCCGCACTCAGCCCCTCGGCCCACTCGAGCCCTCCCCGGCTCAACCACCTGCCTGTGGCGGCCCAGCACTCCCGGAGTCCGGTGGCCGCTCGCTTGGGCTGAGGAGCAACGCGCGCTCGGCGGGGGAAGCCACGACCTCGACACGGAAGTGGATGAAGAGGCTTTGCACGACGGACAGGGTCGGCACTGCGAGAAGCGCCCCCCAGATTCCGAAGAACCGTTCGCCGACGAACAGCGAGAAGACCACCAGCACCGGATGAATGCGCGCCGCGTCCCCGATGATCTTGGGGTTGAGGAAGTTCGCCTCGAGCTGATGAATCCCGAGAATCCAAAGGAGGATCCAAACGCCCGTCCACAAGTCCTGCGTGAGACCCACCGCCACCGCAGGAACCGAGCTCAGAATCGACCCGAAGATGGGGATCAGGCTCATGACCCCAGCCAGGATCGCCATGACTGGCCAATACTTGAGATCGAAGATCCAGAACCCGATGGCGGACAGCACGCCGTTCACCAGACAAATGAGCAGTTGTCCGCGGACAACACCGGCCAGACCTCGCTCGAGTCGCCACACCAGCCTGTCGAAGCGCTGCCCCGTCGACTCGGGCACCAGGGATCGGAAAAACCCCAAGATCCGCTCCCGGGTGTACATCAGGTAGCCTGCGACCATTAACGTCATGAAAGCCAGAAAGATGGCGTGGGAAATGACAGCAATGACCTGCTGACCAAACCTCACGAGCTGCAGGGTGTTCCGCCCGATGTAGCGAAGGGACTTGTCGATCACCTCAGCAACAAGACCGCCCCCGCCTAGCCCGCTCGACGGCTCCACGGGAACCAGCTGCCACCGATCGGTGGCAACCTGTACGAGCTCGAGCCCGGTACCCACCTCGACGTGGTAGCCTCCGTCCCCGCTCTGGCTGATCTCGATGGGGGACATTGGCCTTTGCTCGGAAACGACATCGGAGTGCTCCGAACCACCGCTCCGCTTGCGCAGGCCGTCCACCCAACCCTCGAGACGGGGTCCCCACCGGTCAGCGAGCTTGTCGGCCATTACCGGCGCCTCCCTGAGGAACCTCGTGGTCTCGCTGTACAGGCGCGGCGCCAATGCTGCCCCTGCCCCATAGAGCGTCCCCAAAACCAAGGCGTACACGGAGAGAATCGCCGCAGCCCGCGGCACTCGATACCGTTCGAGGCGCCCGACCAGCGGAGTCAAGACGTACGCGATGATGAGCGCCAAGATGAACGGTAGCAGCACCTCGCGAGTCGCCCACAGCAGGCAAACCGCCAACGTCCCGCTGATCGACAGAAAGACTACGCGGCGCCGGGTCCAACCGTGCTCGGGTCGCACCGAGTTCGTGCTCCATTCACTCAATGGCAATCCTCCAGGGTGCCCTGATGCTCAGGGATGCTCATGCGTCTGCTCGAGCCGCGCACGCGCGGATCCATGACGCAGTCGCCCCCGAAAGGCCAGTCCTGGGACCCCTTACGTAGAGCTGGAGAGGCGCAGGTTTTCGCTGAACCCCGTACGCAGCGTCGATTCGCGGGTCCTCCCGCGTGCCCTCACCGGCATCCCGTTCCAGCGGGAGTGTGAAGGCCGCCTCGGAAAGGCCTCACGCCTGCGACGGTCTCAACGGCGCGCACGATTGAGGAGCTCCGAGGTCCAGCAACAGCAAGGGCGCCCAACCTGGCCCCTCCGAGGTCCGCGTCTTGAGTGACCGGCCCCGGAATCTGGCTTGTTGGACGCCCATTCTGTGAGCTACGGGGCTCACCACCGGAGTGAGACTCCAGGTGGGAGGCCAAATCTGGGTAGGGGCGATGCCCCTGCTCGAGATGCGCCGAGCCCCGCTTGTCGCCCAGTGGCTCTCGCTACAGCGGAACGCGACCAACGGTCCGCCGAAGCGCACCGCTGGTCGCATCGCGTCGACTCCGGGCTACTTGTCCTTGTCGCTGGAATCGTCCGAGCTGCCGCCCGTGGCCATCTCGTGGAGCTTGTCGCCGAACTTCTCCATCAAGAGGTCACCAAGGGTAGCAGTGCGGCTGGCCGTCTTCTCCCGATTGAGAACCTGGAACTGCTCAGCGGCCGCGCTCGCGCCGACGTTGCGGAGCGACATGGTCATGCGGCGATCCATGCTGTCGATATTGGTGACCTCCGCCTTGACGGTGGCGCCAGCGACCAGCTCGGATCCCGGCGGGATCTCTCCCGTCGGAATGATGGCCTCGATGCCCTCCGTCACGCGCACGAAGGCACCGTACTCGGCAACCGCGAGGACGGTCACCGCTTCGACGACACGGCCTGGCTGGTAATCCTGAAGGATAATGCCCCAGGGGTCATCCCACAGCTGCTTGACGCCCAGGCTCACCTTCTTCTCGTCGTGGTTGATTGAAAGGATGATCGCCTCGACCTCGTCGCCCTTGCTGTAGAGGTCGCCCGGGTTGTTGATCTTGACCGTCCACGACAGATCCGTCTTGTGGACCATGCCATCGACGCCTTCCTCGATGCCCACGAACACGCCGTAGTCCGTGATCGAACGAACTTTGCCGCTGATCTTGTCGCCCGGCTTGTACTTGTCCGTGAACACTGACCAGGGATCGGGCTCGAGCTGCTTGAGGCCAAGACTGATGCGCTTGGACTGCGCATCCACTTCGAGCACCTGACACTCGAGCTCTTCGCCGATCTCGAGCATCTTCGAGGGATGCTTGATCTTCTTGGTCCAGCTCATCTCGCTCACGTGGATCAGGCCCTCGACCCCCGGCTCCAGCTCGACGAACGCGCCGTAGTCAGTGAGGCTCATCACCTTGCCGCGAACGCGCTTGCCCACAGGATAGGCTTCCGCCGCGTGATTCCACGGGTCTTCCTGGGTCTGCTTCATGCCCAGACTGACTCGCTCGGTCTCGGCGTTGTACTTGAGCACCTTGACGGTGACCTCGTCGCCAACGTTGAACACCTCGCTGGGATGGTTGACCCGCCCCCAGGACATGTCCGTGATGTGCAGAAGGCCATCGATCCCACCGAGATCGACAAATGCGCCGTACTCCGTGAGGTTCTTGATGGTTCCGGTGAGAACTTGGCCCTCTTCGAGGGTCTGAAGCGTCTTCTGCTTCATCGCGTCGCGCTCCTTCTCTAGGAGCACGCGGCGTGACAGAACGATGTTCCCGCGCTTCTTGTTGAACTTGATGACCTTGAACTCGTAGGTCTGACCGATGAGCTTGTCGAGGTTGCGAATGGGACGCAAATCCACCTGCGATCCGGGCAGGAACGCCTTCACTCCGCCGCGAATCGTAACGGAAAGCCCGCCCTTCACCCGCTGACTGATGGTGCCCTCGATGATCTCGTCGCGCTCGCACGCGCTCGAGATCTCGTCCCACACCTTCATCTTGTCGGCCTTCTCCTTGGACAAGGAGATCAGGCCGTCGTCACTCTCACGACTCTCGATGTACACGTCGACGCGATCACCGGGGCCGACCGCGCAAACCCCATTCGCATCGTTGAATTCGCTGCGGCCAATGACGCCCTCACTCTTGCCACCGATGTCGATGACGACGGTGTCTCGGTTCACCTGAACCACGACACCAGTGACGATCTGACCTTCACCGCCGAGTTCGACCCCGCCGGCACTTGCTTCGCTTGTTTCGAACAGGGCAGCGAAACTGTCTCCCTGGTTATTGTTGGACGTCAGTTGAGTTTCAGCCATGTGTACGGTTGTCAGCCTTCCTTGGGCGTTCGGCACGGTGTGTCGCTGGACTTGGTTCTCGATGACCCAAGAGAGCGCAACCGGTTCCGACGAGGGGCGTCAGCTAGCGCACCGGCCGGGAGACGTCAAAGCAAAAATGCCCCGTCCGGCCGTGGCTCGGCTCGACGGCGGTCTCGAAACCCGAGAAGCCGCCCCCAACCACCACGAATCCTGACGGCCCCGAACCCACGCAGTGACGATCGGTCACCGCCCACCCCGCCCGAAGCATGCGATTCTAGCCCTCGCCGGCTGCTTTGGCGACGAGGAGGGACACGATATTGGCGGCACTCCCTATCGTTCGGTCGATCTGATGGCTGTCCCAGCGGAGCTCCAACAACACCGTGCGATCCGGCCCAGCAACCATGCGAGCCTGTTCCAAGGCCTGAGGTCCGAGCCAGGCTGCGGCGGGCACGAGCGATCTCGATGCCACGACCAACGGCCTGAGCGCCTCCAGATCTCGCAAGTGGTCCGAGCCTCGGGCATCGCCGCCGTATTGCAGGGTGACCTCAAGGGTGATGGGCGTGTCCAGCGTGAGCGAGCCTCGAACCCCCTCGACATCCCGGAGCGCTGCAACGGCGGGAATTCGAGTCACGATCGGACCAGCCCCAACCTCTCTCAAGCTCGACGCTCGCGTGACGAATGCGGCGCTCGACTCCACATCCAGCCCCAGACGGGAAGCCACCTCGCCTCGTCGCTGAGCCTTGCGGGCCCAGTCCGCGGTCGATGCAAGGATCAGTACGCCATCGGCGGCTTGGGCGACAGTGAGGCCATCCGGCGCGACGAGTGTCCTCTGCTCGGACGAGAGCGTCCAAGCCCTCCCCTCTTCCTGGAGCACCTTGTCGAGCCCCTCGACGACGCCAGTCGAGACGAAACGGCCTCCGAGCAGAATGACCCAGTCCGTCGGCTTCTCACCAAAGGCCACAACCACCTCCTGGACGGCGGCACGAAGGTCCATGCCGATGCTTCGCTGGAGGCGTTCCAGCCGTCCTGGGTAGACCATGGTTCGCAGGGGATCCTTCGCGAACCATGCCCGACTCAATGCGTCGAGGACGTACTTGCGAATTGGCTCACGAAGTATTGGCTCCCGCACGTCGATCCGAAAGACCTCGCTCGCGCCTTCTGGCACGTGCTGCGCCGCTTCACCCACGCGCCCAACCAGGCGCCCAGCGACGAACCAGGCCGCAGACGCGATCAGCAACGCCGCGACGAGCCCGGCGAGAACAGGAACGAAGAAACCCCGACGCCGCGCCGCGACGTCGGTCACGGCAGGCCTCCGACATCGTCGGAATCCGGAGCGTCTTCGCCGTCCTCCACAGGCTGCGCAGCCCCGGCGGCCGAGTGCGATTGTTCTTCCTCGAATCGAAGCGGCCCCCGGTAGCGCAGAATCAGATGCTCTCCCACGCTTGATACGACGATCGCCTTCGCGAGGCGGTCGAAACGGCCTAGCTTGCCGGCGAGTGCCTCCTGAAGGAGCGTCACCGCATCCGCGCTGCGTGCCGCCTGATCCTCGTCCTCGAAACCGATGTCCGCTTCTGCAACAGCCTCGGATCCCACGAGCTCGAGATAGGCCTGCAGCGTCGAGGCTCGACCGAGCCAAGCAAAGCCCGGACCGCCGCGCTTCTCGAGCCACGGACCGAGACGAACCCCCGCAGATACGATACCTCGTTCCGGAGCGCGCACGCGAGAGACCGAGCCGCGGCGTTCGACCACGCGCTCCACGCTGTCGACCTCCGCGACCGTGAGCGCCGCAACCAGACTATCGTGTCGCTGGTAGATCCGAGCCCACTCGCGCCTCGTTCCCGTGCGGGCTCGATCCCAGCGGCGCCACCCTCCACCGAGATCTCGTGGTGGAAGCCACTGCCCCGGTTCGGCTCGACTCCCGAGCTCGAAACTCCCCA
Organism: uncultured Polyangiaceae bacterium; assembly: GCA_964424695.1. GTDB lineage: Bacteria > Myxococcota_A > Polyangia > Polyangiales > Polyangiaceae > JAEWRL01. The sequence goes on along the minus strand of CAYRKE010000158.1, from coordinate 8,539 downwards.
GGTGCCCGGAGAACACCATGACCGTGTCGAGCGGCTGCAGCCCGGGCCCCGGTCGAAAGCCCACCCACACCGTGTCCGCCTTCAAGTAGAGCGGCGCGAGCACGTCCGCCGGTCCCCGACCGAGAAGCTCGGTTGCCAGATCTCCCGCGGTCTCCGGTAGCGCTGCCCGCACCGCAGCCCAATCGATGCGGACGACAACGTCCAGATCCCCTGGAACGACATCGCCCGCCGACAGCACGGCCGAGGGCGACGACTGCGGGGGAGGGATGCGCGACTCAGTACAGGCGGGCAGCGTGACGCCACCCGTCGTGAGCCCAAACGCGACGAAAACTGCTCTACGGACGAGCCGACTTGTCACGAACGACGCGGACAATTTCTGCAACTACTTCCTCGATGGTGCGGCGGGTGCTGTCGACGACGATCGCATCCGGTGCCTGAACCAGCGGCGCAATCGCCCTCCGGGAGTCGCGCTCGTCCCGGTCGATGACCTCGGCGAGTACGGTCTCGTATGCAACGTCGCTCCCCTTCTCGAGCAGCTCGCAGTGGCGACGCCGCGCCCTCTCCTCCGAACTGGCCGTGAGGAAGAACTTGGCAGTCGCATCCGGAAATACGACTGTGCCGATGTCACGCCCCTCTGCCACCAGTGACCCACGTCCGGCGAAGCCGCGCTGCAGATCCAGGAGCGCAGCGCGGACCTGGGGGAGTGCGCTCACTCTGCTAGCCCCCTGCCCCATCTCTTGCGCGCGGATAGCCTCACTCACGTCCTCCCCCGATATCGCTACCCGCTGCGCAGCGGGTGGTCCGCTGAAGCTCAGGGCGCCATCGCGCGCGAGCTGACGAGTCAGTGCCCCAACCCCGGCCTCATCGCCCCAATCGACACCGCGACGCTTGGCCGCGAGGGCAACCGAGCGATACAGCGCTCCAGTGTCGAGGAGAACGAATCCGAGCTCCTCGGCAACTCGGCGTGTCACGGTCGACTTGCCTGCGCCTGCCGGCCCATCAATTGCCACCACCACATGATCCGACATCAGGATTCTGCCTCCACCCGCGCCCCCAGCGCTCGCAGCGTTTCGACGAACCGCGGGAAGCTCGTGGCGATGCAGCCAGCGTCCTCGACCACCGTCGGCGCATCCCCGACCAGCCCAAGCACTGCTGCGGTCATTGCAATCCGATGGTCTCCAGAACTCGCTATCCTGGCTGCCCGGAGGTGGCCCTCCGGCTTGCCCACCACGGCGAACCCGTCCGGCCCCTCCTCGACCTCGAGACCGAAGTCCCGGAGCATGCGGACAACCGTGGTGATGCGGTCACTCTCTTTCACCCGCAGCTCTGCGACGTCACGGAACTCCGTTCGCCCGCGCGCGCGAGCAGCAAGTGAAGCGGCGATGGGGATCTCGTCGATCGCTCGCACACTCAGCTCACCTCCCACCGGATGCCCTGAGAGCGGAGCGCAGGAGACCGTGACGTCTCCCACCGGCTCGTTCAAGCTGCTGCTGTGAGGCGCGACCTCGAGGCTCCCCCCGAACAGCTTCACGATGTCGAGGATCCCGGCTCGCGTTGGATTGAGCCCGGTATGCTGCACGACGACTCGGCTTCCTTCGACGAGCGACGCAGCGGTGATGATGAAGGCCGCGGCCGAGAGATCGCCAGGAAGGTCGATGTCAAAGGGGCGAATGGCATTGGGATCGCTGGGTGGATTCAGCCGCACCGCAGCGCCCACGACTTCGAGCGGAATGCCCAGCGCGTCCAGCATTCGCTCGGTGTGGTCCCGCGAAAGCATGGGCTCTTCGACCAGCGTCGGCCCCGATGCGAAAAGGCCAGCAAGGAGCAGTGCCGTCTTCACCTGCGCGCTCGCCATGGGCAAGCGGTGCTCCTGAGGCCCAAGACGAGCGCCAGCGGGAAGCGGCCCCACCACGAGTGGAGCCGTCAGATCTCCCGCCTTGGTGGGATGGGGATTGCCCGAGATCCGCGCCCCTCGTTCGACGAGCGGCCGCACGACTCGACCCATGGGGCGCTTCGACAGTGAAGCATCCCCAATCAGACGGGACTGAAAGGGCTGCGCAGCCAGCAATCCGCACAGCAAGCGCATAGTCGTCCCGGAGTTGCCACAGTCGAGATCCCCGGTTGGCGCTCTGAGCCCCGCCAGCCCAACGCCATGCACGGTCACCGTGCCGTGACCGTCGTCATCGGCGTCGACACCCATCGCGCGAAATGCGGCCAGCGTGGCGACGTTGTCCTCGCCGTAGGAAAAGCCACGGAGCGTGCAGGATCCGGCGCTGAGCGCCGCGAAGATCAGTGCCCGGTGGCTGATGCTCTTGTCACTGGGAACCGTCACGCTCCCGGTGAGTGGCCGCGCCACTGGATGAATGATGAGTCGAGTCACTTCGATGCTCCCGGAACGGTACTGGACGCCACGACCGGCGGGGTGCTGGGTGTGGCCTCAGCAGCTGCAGCGCCGTCAGCCTCTGGCGTTGGTGCAGCAGAGGTGGGCGCTGGGTTCGGGAGGAACTGTCGAGCGCGAGTCAGCAAATCCTTGAGGATCGGACCGCTCAGCCCTGCCACGAAGCGACTCTCCTTGGCCTGCGGCTGCGCCTCCAACTTGACCAGGGGATTCCGAATACCGAAGAGCGCGAGCAGTGTCGAATACCGCTCCAGGTCGTTGGCCCGTTCCAGCAGCCGCTGGGTCCCGAGCTTCGCCTGCTCCTCGTTGCCGTAGGTCAGACTTCCCGCGAGATTGAACCCGGGGTCCGCGAAATTGCCGAGCACGCGCACGGTCTCCATCCCCTCGAGAAACCCCATTTCGCGCCGAGCGGCGTCCGAGATGGGATTGCCCGCGAGATCGATGGCAGCGATGACCGGAGCGCCTTGCGTCTTCACCAGTGTGTCGAGCCAATCCGGCAACTCCCGGCGCACCCGCCCCTCTTCGATGCGGTCGAGTGCCCTGCGAAGCGCCGTGGTGTTTCCTGCCAGGGCAGTTCGCTTGGTCAGCAGCACGAAGCCCGCGTCGTTGACCCCGTACACCGTCTTGCCGGCGTAGCTGCCTCGCGTCAGGGGAGGCCCCAGGGGCGTCGGGGTCTTGGCATCCACGACACGGTCGATGGCAGCCCCATCGAACTGTCCTCGCACGACGCCCACCACGTCGACTCCCTGCATGGAATAGACCCCAACGTACACGGTCTCTAGGTCGCGCTTCGGCTCGAAACCTGCTTCGCGAGGCAGAGGGAGCACGGCCTCGGCGATGCCGAGCAGCTCCGGACCGAACTCTGACTTGAAGAGGGCCTGAGCATCGAGAATGCTGAGCCCAATCGGCCGAGACGGCAGCAAGGCCACAGGGTCCCGGTCGATCTCGGGCTCCGCCACGGGCGGCGCCACCGCACTCTCAACGACTTCGTTGGGCGCTTTGGCGCACGCGACGGGGGTTAGGACCAGGGCAGACGTTGCTGCAAACGTTGGTAGCCAGCGCTTCACGGGACCTCCTCCACGGCCTTGCGCCGTGCCGTGTTTCTTAGTCATGCGTGCCAACGGTAGTACGAAATGCCCGAGCCGAGATCGGGAAAGCCTTCACACCCAGGCCAGGCCCGGCCACCGACCCCCGCCATCGACGTCCCGAACTGCCCAGACCCCTGCGCCCTGCACTGGTTCGGCGCCGTGCCACCTCCCTCCCCGGCCTCCCGCGCCTTCCGCAGCCAAACCCGCTTCTCGGAACTTCGTCGGGTACCCGCGCAACGCAAGCCCCAGGCGGTTCGGTTCCAGCTCTGACCGGACTCATTGGAGTGTCAACGTATCACCGCTCGTCAGCCCACCGGCAAGGCCGTCCCCGCAACCCCGACGAGCACCATTCCACTAGGCCGCCGCGCCGCCTGCGCCCCGACTTGCGAACCGAACCTCGAAGAGCATGCACGCTTGAGGCCACACACCGCTCGCCTCCGCGACAACGGCTTCGTGTCCGCTCAGTCAGCAATCCCAATACCGACCCGTGAGCACACAGAGCCGGACCACCCATCCGATGCGGCGTCAGACGGCCGCAGCGCTGGTATCCGCCTTCGCGGTCGACTTCGCCTCGCTTGGCTTCGAATCACTCGACTTCGCAGTGTCGCTGGTCGATTTCGCGGAATCTCCGGAGTCAGTCTTTGCGCTAGAGGATGACTTGGCCGTTCCCAGATCGCCTCCGCCGCTGCCGCCCTTTGGCTTGAGGCCGTAGAGATCCGAATACCAGCCACTCCCCTTGAGCACGAAACCCATCCCTCCGGTTACGAGGCGCTTCGCAGAGCTCCGATGGCAGGTTGGGCAATCGGAAAGGGCAGGCTCACTGATCCGCTGTTCTGCTTCCCACTGATGTCCGCACTCGGTGCACACGTACTCGTACGTCATTGGCTCTGCGACCTCGTCGTGTTCTCTAGGCGGAGGAGATGTGTCCTCGATCGGGAGCTGTCAAGGGCAACCTCCCGCGCACCGATCCTGTCTGTCCGCCCCGTGTTCGCTGCTTCCATTATTAATGGAATCTTCAGGCTCCGTCTATGCCTGCTCGAACGCTCAGGTTTGTACCGGAAGACGTTCCCATTCCCATCATGAACCGGTTGAGCAAAGTAGAGATAAGCCATTGATATCAAAAGAATATATCGAGTATCTTTGCCATCCGGTGGACCGATTAGCAGCCCACTGCTCATTCGCCCCTTGTGCCCGTGTGTTCAGCAACGTAGAACCGTGAAGACCTGCCGGACGTGACGTTACATGACACTCGGTAGACATATATCGACCAACCAGCCGTCAGGTTCCTGTCGTCGAGGCGGGGTCGGCATGTGGGTCCAGGGGTAAGCCAGGGAACGGATCGCTTCCATGCACATCAAGAAGCTCGAGATTTCGGGGTTCAAATCCTTCATCGATCCAACTGTCGTCCACTTCGATCACGACGTCATTGGTATCGTCGGGCCGAATGGGTGCGGCAAGTCCAACATCGTGGATGCGATTCGGTGGTGCATGGGCGAGCAGAGCGCCAAGCACCTCCGAGGCCGCGCCATGGAGGACGTGATCTTCAACGGCTCGGAGTCCCGAGGGCCTGCGAGTCTGGCCGAGGTCACCATCGTCTTCGACAACTCGGACGCCGCAACCGCCGCGGAGCTCCCCGAGGAGTACCGGGCGTTTCCGGAAATCGCCGTCACGCGGCGCCTCTACCGAGACGGAACCAGCGAGTACCTTCTGAACCGAACGCAGGTGCGGCTGCGAGACGTGACCGAGCTCTTCCTCGGGACCGGTGTCGGCACCAAGGCCTATTCCATCATCGAGCAGGGCCGCATTGGGCAAATCGTCAGTGCACGGCCCGAGGACCGTCGGGTCTTCCTCGAAGAGGCGGCCGGGATCACCAAGTACAAGCAGCGCCGTCGACAGGCAGAACACAAGCTCGATCTGACTCGGCAGAACCTCCTCAGAATCACGGACATCGTCGCGGAGATCGAACGCACCCGGAACTCGCTCAAGCGGCAGGTCGCAAAGGCGGAACGCTACATCGAGTACCGCGGGGAGCTCGAAGACCTCGTCCTCCACGAAGCTTCCCACAAGCTCCTCGAGCTCATCGTGCTCGGCGGAGTCCAGAGCGGCGCGCTCAGCCAGTCGTCGAGTGCGGCCGAAGAGTGTCGTGGAAGGCTGGCGGCGGCCGACGCCCAGCTCGAAGCAGTGAGAGAGGACGCCCGTGCTACCGAGGAGCTGAACGACCAGGCTTCTCACCGAGCATTCGAGGCCGACAACGAGGTCTCCAGCCTGCATGCCGAGTTCGAGCGTGCGCGCGATCGTCTAGCTCATCTCACCGAGCGCTTCGATGCCGCCACCGTCGAGCAGAGCCAGATCGCCGAACGGCTCGCAGCACAGTGTCACGAGCGAGCCGAGCTCGACGCGCGTCTCGCGGACCTCACGAGCGACGAGGCCCAGCGCGAAGCCGATACCGCGGCCGAGGTTCAGACCCTGGAGGAGCTCCGAGCCGAGGAAGCGGCCGCCGAAGACGAGCTCCGAGGGCTCCGTGTCGAGGGCGGAGACGCTCAGAAGGAGGCCGCAACCGCCGAGGCGCGGCTGGACGGGCTTGCGAGTCGAATCGAAGATGCCCGCCAGCGCCAGGAGCGGCTCCACCAAGAATACGGAGACCTCGACTGCGAAATCGCAACGCTCGACGCTCGGCGCGAGGCGCTCGAAGCCAGCGTGGCTGAGCTCGCGGAAGGCCGGCGCCTCACGGCGGAAGAGAAGGCCTCGCTCGAGACTGAAGTCGCGGAGCTCCGCACTCGCGTCAAGGAAACCGAACGAAACGTCGACGCGGCCAAGAATGAGCTCGGGCGCAAGCGTAACAGGCTCCACGCCCTTGAGGATCTGCACCGCCGCCACGAGGGGGTTGGGGCTGGGGCTCGCGCTCTGCTCTCACAGAACGATCCTGCAGTGCTGGGTCTCGTCGCCGATCGGATCGACGCGCCCGAGCATCTCACCGCCGCGTGCGCGGCGCTCCTCGGGGAGCGTCTACAGCACGTCGTCGTGTCGGACATCCGGCACGGCGCGAAGCTTCTCGAACGGCTGAAGTCCGAGGGTCGTGGCAGGGCCAATCTGGTCCCGGCACATCCGCGCTACGTCGCAGGCGCGCTCACGCGGGTACCCTCCGCGCCTGGTGTCATCGGGCTCTTGGCTGATCAACTGAACTACGCCCCCTCAGACGAGGCGCTGGTCCGCGCGCTCGTGGGGGACGCTCTGCTTGTCGACAACTCGGACGCAGCGCACGCCCTCGCGGCCAACGGCGTCGCCATGACGCTGGTCTCGCTCGACGGAACCGTCATTCGGCCCGACGGAACCATCAGTGGGGGCAGCGGCGATGACGTGGCGTCGGCGATGGTCGAGCAGCGGCGGGAAATGCGGGAGCTCCACGCCGAAGTCGAACAGCTGGGGCACCGCTACCAGGAGGCTGCGACCGCTCACAACGCGATCCGCGCAAAGATCGAGGCGGTATCGGCCGCTCTCGAGCGCGCCCGGGACGGCGCCCACGAGGGTGAGCTCGCGCACGTCTCCGCCCAGAAAGAGCTATCCCGGACCGGAGACGCGCTGGATCGAGCCAAGGCTCGCGCGGCCGCCCTTCAAGGCGAACTCGGCGACGTGGAGGCACTGCTTGTCCAGGCGAGCCTCGAGCAGACCGCGAGTAGGGACCAGCTCGACGCAGCACGCGCACGGCTGGATCAACTCCAGCACGCGCTGGCGAGAGCGGAAGTCACCGCGACAGAATGGCGCGAGCGTGTCGCCAAGCAGCAGAGCTTGCTGACGGAGCGTAAGGTTCGGCTTGCTCAGGTGCGCGAGCAGACCGACGCTGCCCGGTCTGCTCTGGGCCGTGTCAACAGCGCCATCACCGAACTCGAAACCCGCTCACACCGGCTCGAGCAAGAGACCATGGACGCAGCGGTCAGCATTGGGGAGACGGCTGCACACCTGATGCTCACCAAGGAGTCGAGGCTCGAAGCAGAAGCCCTCGCCCGTTCCGCCCGCGAAGTGCTCGACGCCGCCAAGCATCGCCTCGATGAGGTTCGGGCAACGCTCAGCTCGCATGAAACCGAACTCAAGCAGCTCCGCGAATCGCTTGGCACTGAGGAAGAAGAGATGCGCCGTGCCGAGATGGCGCTCCAGCGGCTCGAAATCGAGCGAGATCACCTGCTCGCCAATGTCCGAGAACGATTCCGCGGGCTCGACTTGAATCGCGTGGTGGGCGACTACCACATGCGTCCCGCGCCGGACGCCGAGCATCGGAGTCGCATCTCGGAGTTGACCCAGCTCATCGACCGCATGGGGCCGGTGAATCTCGACGCGAAAGCCGAGTTCGAAGACGCCGACCGACGGTTCGTCGAGCTGCGCGGCCAGAAGGACGACATCGAGCGGGCGGTTGACGAACTCGAGCGCGCTATCAAGCACATGGACAAGGAGTCGCGGAGGCGCTTCAAGGAAACTTTCGATGCCGTCAACGAGCTCTTCAAGACCACGTTCACCAGGCTCTTCCGCGGCGGGCGTGCCGAGCTCATGCTCACCGATCCCGAAGATATGTTGTCGACTGGCGTCGATATCATGGCGCAGCCGCCGGGCAAGAAGGTGGGCAACATCGATCTGATGAGCGGTGGGGAAAAGGCCCTCACAGCCGTGAGCCTCATCTTCGCAATCTTCCAGCATCGGCCCTCCCCCTTCTGCGTCCTCGACGAGGTCGATGCTCCGCTCGATGAAGCGAACGTCGCCCGCTACAACGAAGCCATCCGAGCGATGACAGACCACTCGCAGTTCATCCTGATCACCCACATCCGAAAGACCATGCAGATGGTCGACGTGCTCTACGGTGTGACCATGGGCGAGCCGGGCGTATCACGAGTGGTTAGCGTGAAGGTCAATGAGGCGGCGGCGGCACGCAGCGATGCGCGCGGAGCCAACGCACTCGAGGCACCAGCACCACGCCGCGCCGAGCTGCCCGACGCCGCGCCCCAAACGGCCGAAGCAGCAGAGGGGTCGGAGACTCAGGTCGCCTGAGCCGGAACAACCCTAAACC
>CAYRKE010000157.1:0-17760 GCA_964424695.1 uncultured Polyangiaceae bacterium | reverse complement strand
TGTCCGAGATTTGTGACCGCTGATTTAGTGAGAGCACCGCTCTGCTCGCCGGCTCGGCGCGCTCGTGGGTCCAGCCCGACATGAGGAGCTGGAGCACTCCCCGACCCCGGGAACCCCGACGCGTGGAAGACGCGGGCCGAGGGCGCCCGAATACCCCTCCACGCCCGTGCTACGTCGGAGTGGCCGCCCCTGGGCTGGGCTTCGTCGCTTGGGATTCTGCCTTACGCATGCGCATGTTGATGAACTCCACCACCAAGGCGAATGCCATAGCGAAGTAGACGTAGCCGCGCTCGAAGTGCTGGTCCATCGCCTCGGCAACCAGCATCACTCCGATGAGGATCAGGAAGGCAAGCGCCAGCACCTTCATCGTGGGGTTGTCCTCGATGAACAGGGAGATCTTGCCGGCAAAGGTCATCATGATGAGGATCGCGACGATCACGGCGGAGATCATCACCCACAGCGCCTGCGCCATGCCGACGGCCGTGATGACCGAATCGAGGGAGAACACGATGTCGATGACCACGATCTGCAGGATCGTCATTGCGAACGACGCACCCGCCACGGCCTTGGGACCCTCGCGCATGGTCCCGGGCGTCATCTTGTCGTGAATCTCGTGAGTGGACTTCGCGACCAGAAACAGGCCGCCTGCCAACAGGATGAGATCCCGCCCGGAAAAACCGCGCCCCACGAGGCTGAACAGGTCGCGCGTCAGCCCCATGACCCAACTAATCGCGAGCAGGAGCCCGACCCGGCCAAACATGGCCAGCGAAAGTCCTAGCAGGCGAGCCGTACGTTGCTGTTCATGGGGCAGCTTGCTCGTAAGGATCGACAAGAACACCAGGTTGTCGATTCCCAGAACGATCTCGAGCGCCGTCAGGGTTAGGAGGGCGGTCAGGTTCTCGGTCGTCAGGTGGCTGAACATTTGGCCGCGCCACGATAGCTCCGATTCTCGAGGAAAGCACCATCCGGCCCCGCGTTCGCTCGACACTATAGGCTGCAGGCCCGGCTTTCTTGGGCTGGCCGAAGGCCGACGCCATCCGCCACGCGCACCTGAGCGCTGCTGTCGGACGCACCTGAGCGCTGCTGTCGGACGCACCTGAGGACCTGTGCTGGGGTTCTCGCTCCGAGACGATGAGAACCCTGACGAGCACCGAGTCCCCGCGCCACTCTCCTCGCCCTGCTTGCTCCCGCATGATCCAGGCACACAGGCTGACCCTTGGATCGTTCCGTCTCCCTGGGCGCGTGCCCCCCTCCTTTCCGCTGGGACCGGTGCTCGCGCGATCCACCCTGGGCGCCTCCGAAGTGACCTCGCCGATATCGTTCACCATACTGTCACTCGGAAGTCACAGTCTCGGGGGATAAGAGGCGTCGAAATCATGAAGCCAACCCATCTAGACTCACGCGGCAACCGCACCGTCGTCTTCGTCACCAGCGTCGCCACGCTCGGCCTTGCGTCAGCCGGTGCCCTTGCTCAAGCGATGCCCCCACCCTCGGCCCCGGCACCCGCCGCTTCCCCAGCTCCCGCCGCTTCCCCAGCTCCCGCCGCGACCCCAGCGGCTGCACAGCCCGCCGCGCCCGGAACCGGCTCGGCGCCGACTGGGAAGACCACCCCTGCCCCAGAGAGCGCAACTGATGGCGCAGCTCCGACAGTGGCAGAAGCAGCAGCCACAGTAACGCCTGCGCCGACCCAAGCGACGACTGCGACCATGCCCACGCCGCCCCCGGCTCCAGCGCCCACCGCCACGGAGACGGAGACGGAGACGGAAGAGAAGGAACCTGAGCCCGCCGAAGGCCTGCGAATATCCGAAACGGGCGAGCTCAAACTGAGCTTGCTGGTGCAAGCGTGGTTCCTCCTCCAGAACCAGGACAGCCTGTCGGAGGCTCGCGACACGCTCACCACCTTCCGTCCGCGGCGAGCCGAGATCAGGCTCAAGGGCTACCTCGTCAAGGACTCGATCGAGTTCGGGTTGATGATCGACCCGGCCAAGACCCTGAAGTTCGGATCCGAGTCCCGAGAGGTGACGCCCGCCGTCAACGCCTCGGATCCGAATGAGACCGACGCGCCGAGCGTAGAGGTACCCACCCCGCCGAACGACACCAGCATCCTCCAGGACTACTCCATCACGGCGCTCACCCAGTACGCGGACGTCTCGATCGGTCAGTTCAAGATCCCGCTCGGGCTCGAGTCCAACACCTCCTCGGCGTCGCTCCTCTTTCCGGAGCGATCCAGTGCCAGCCGGCACTTCGCCGATCGACGTGACGTGGGCGTGAAGGCCGAGAAGAAGTTCGGCCTCCTGCGCTACGTCGTTGGGGCATTCAACGGGGCAGGTCAGAATCGGCTCGACACCAACAATCAGAAGGACGTGTACGCACGCATCGAGGTCTCGCCAATCGAGGGGCTGATGATCGGCGGGGTGGCGGGCGCAAGCCTTCTCGAGCGGGACACGGAGGCCTCGACCAAGGAACGGCTGGAAGCCGATCTAAAGCTCGAGATTGCCGACCTACTGTTGCAGGGTGAGTATCACCATGGCTGGGATGGGCCAACCGAGGGAGATGGCCGGGTGCAGGGGCATGCCTTCTACGCGGCATTGGGCTACACGTTCCTGGAGAAGCTCCAGCCGGTAGTGCGCGTCAACTATGTCGACCCGAACATCGACGTCGACGAGACTCGGCTCTGGGAGTATGAGGCGGGCCTCAACTATCTGGCGCTCAGGGAGAACCTCAAGCTCCAAGTCGCGTACAGCTATGCTGACGCGGACGACGAGCCCGTCCTTCATACGGCGACCGGCGCTGCGCAGCTCAAGTTCTGAGCCGCATCATCGGGCCAGCGATCCCCGAAGCGCCCCAGCGCACGAGACTCACGACTCCTTCCTTCTCACGCGCCCGGGCGCTGTCGCTTTGCGGGGCACGGCTGCTGGCTCGGACTTGACGCTTCTCCTGGCAACGCTCTTGGCCTGGGTCCGGGTGCTCGCGCCACGCTTGGGCATCGCCTTGGGCTTGGGCGCGGGGAGCGCTGCCGCGGTGACGCGAATCAGTTCCGAGAGCCGCTCGGGATCATCGATGTCTTCGGCGCCAACCAGGATCGCTGGCTTCGCGCCGGGATACGGGAGACCCTCCTCATAGTGCTCGGCGACGAAAGCAGCGCCTTGCGGCGTGATCTTGACGAAGAGTCGGTCGTCGCAGACGAGCCCTACCACCTTGTCCTCGAAGTAGATCGCATACTCGCCGAACATCTTCTTCGCTCGAACGCCCGGAAGAGATCCGAGCTGGTCGAGCAGGAAATCTATCGTACTCTGACTGGTGGCCATGGTGGTGACTCTCTGCTGGGCGCCCCTCTCGGTCGGTACGCCGTGGGTCGGCCCCCCCGCGCCGACCGATCATGCCCCGGCCAGTGGGGCGAGCGCAAGCGCAGTAAGGATCTCCGTATCCGTTCACGCCCTGCTCGGAGTACCGTGAACGGGTACCGCATTGTGCCCCGCCATTCATTGCCGGCAGGACCGCTGCAGTCTCAGTCACAGTCGCAGCTCTTGAAGCCGGTTCTCTGCCCCTCCTTGCACCTGGGAGGGGAGGTCTTGCCCAACCAAGCGCATCCGTCAGGAGCGCAGTCGTCGTCGGACTCGCAGAGGGTTACCGCATTGGCAGTATCGACTAGGCCAGAGCAATAGGATCCAAACAACCCGGCCTGACAGGTGGCCCCCGGCGGACAATGCTGGCTCCTCGAGCACTCGAACTCGAAGACTCGCTCGTCGTCGTTCGCCGGCTCGCAACTGGGCTCGCAAACGGGAGCAGACTCGAATCCTCGCTGGCAGCACGTCGTGCCTGGCCCGCACTTCGCGCTGCCGCACGCAACTTGGCCATCAGCGAGGCGGCACTCGGACCTGACACAGTGGGTTCCCCGCGTCCTACATGTCTCATGGACGCAGCGTTCGTGGAAGTCACACACCAAGGAACCGCTCGGGGAGGCCGGCACGCACGCCAGCAGAGCGGCACCACTCCACAGCCACTGGGAACAGCAGACGTATCCATCGGGGCAGTCGGTGGAATCATCACAGAGTATTACCGCATCGAGCGAGAACTGGCTCTGGACGTGCAGCTGGCAGCTCTTGACCAACGGCTCGACGCGCTCGGCCGAGCTTTGTCCCGGGTTCTCATGCACTCGTGGCGCGCAGTCCTCGACGTCACCGATGTTACAGCAGACTTGATCCGTAGCGTCGCAAGTCGCAGTGCCACACCGTATTCGGTTCGTGTAAGCGTTTGCGGCAGACTGCGGCTCTGGTCGTAGTGGGACGGAGGGAGCAGCCATCGGTACAGCTCGCGCTGCCTCGAGCGGTTGATGACTGGGTTTGCTGCAGGCGTCGACCCCAGTAGTCGTGAGAAGGACGAGCCCGTACGCGAATCCGTGACGCATGATCCCCCTCAGCGACAGAACCTCTGCAAGGTTAATCCTGTTGCCGAAGACTCTCAGGCTGCCCGCCCGTCGAGGTCGGCGTCTGGCAGAGTCATCCGAGAACCAGACCCCGATCGAACTCGTGCCACGGTTTTGGCGGCAGTGCTCATGCTGCGGGGGGTACGCTCGCCGGTCTTGGTGCAGGCTCCACGCTGACGTAACGCCAGGAGGTGGTGACCATCGACGGCCGTGCGGATTTCGTCCTGACCCGCGATTCTTGCCGTCGGGAACGCTTACCACTGTGGACGCGCGCGCCACATTTCCTTACTGAGGACTGAAATTTTCCCCACAAACGGGCTACGCCAGTCACGGATTCGCAGAACCTCGACAAGCAATGAGCGGGGCGCCTCACGCGGAACGCGGCGCTGGAGTCCACAGTAGGTTCTTGTCGCACGGCTCGCATTTTTGGTTATCCTTCACCCTGCGGTTGGCACGGAATCACGACCGCGGAGGCATCATGAATAGCTTGACTAGGATCACTCGGACTGGCGGAACCTCTCAAACGGCCCGTCGTGCCAACGGCGTTCGCCGCGCGGTCCCGAACGTTGCCCTGCTACTGCTGGCCATGGCCGCTCTGGGCGCTTGCACCGAGGACAAGGCCGGAGACGAGGACGCGGCGGAGACGCAGCTCTGTGTTCCGGGGGAGACCCGCGCGTGCATCGGGCCCGGCGCGTGCGATGGCGGGCAGCAGTGCAGCAATGACGGCGCGGTCTGGAGTGACTGCGATTGCGGCTCCGACAGCACCGACGACGGCGAGAGCGACAGCGACGGCAGCGCTGGCTCGAGCGGCCTGGGCGGCGATGACGACTCGGGGACTGCTGGAAACGGCGGAGGTTCCGACGCCAACGGCGGAGCGGCGGGCTCGGATGCTGACACGGAGGCGCCACGCGTCGCCTGTGTGGCTGAGGGCTCCACCCTGACGATTCCGGCAGTGTTCCGGGACTTCACCGCCGAGCACAAAGACTTCGAGCCCGGCGTCTCGGGCCAGGAAGAGGCGACGACGGGTCTAGTCGCCAGCAGCCTGGGCGAAGACGGCCTCCCGGTGTTTACGGGCTCGGGCGGCGCCATTACCAGTGAGGAAACCTTCAACCAGTGGTATCGCGACGACGACGACGTGAACGTGACGGTACCGGGATCCCTGGTACTGTTCGATGACGGCGATGGCGGCTACGTCAACCGTTGGGGCAAGGACGGCGAGCAGTGGAAGGTCTTCGACTATGGCGACTGGTGCGGGGCTGGTGGGACCGATTGCGGGAGCTGCGATACCCTGCAAGAGGGCTATAGCTGCTACGATCCCTGTCCCACCGCCACGGATGGACATGAGTGCTCGGGGAGGGATGTCCTGTTCGACGGCACGCCGCTGTTCTTCCCGGTCGACGAAACGGGTGATGAGATCACGCCGGACAGCGAGCGCGTCCAGGCAACCATCGCCCCAGCATACGGCGTCGATTGGCAGCCAGAAACAGACGGCCCAGACCACAATTTCCACTTCACCACCGAGCTGCGTTTCTGGTTCCAGCACGACGCGGAAAGAAGCCCTGTCCTCGAGTTGCTCGGAGACGATGACGTCTGGGTATTCGTGGACGGCTCACTCGTTCTCGATCTCGGCGGGATCCACACCCCAGTGGAGGGGAGGATCGACGTCTCCGAGCTCCCTGGGCTCGAGGAGGGCAGCTCGTACGAAGTGGCGATTTTCCAGGCGGAACGTCAAACCACGGGTTCCACCTTGCGGCTTCGCCTGACCGATTTCGACTGGGCCACGCTGGAGTGCCCGGACCGCTGAGAACCGTCTCGGTGCCCCAAACCGATGGAGGGTGCGGGGCACTTGCTCCTCAGTCGAGCCGCACTTAGAATCCCACCATGGCGATTACCCTCTGGGGAGACATCTACTACGCGAGCCCGTACGTCTTCAGCGCATTCGTTGGGCTCAAGGAGAAGGGCGTTCCTTTCGAGTTAAGGGTCATCGACGTCTATTCGGGGCAGCAGCACACTCCCGAATACGCAGCGGCGTCCCTTACCAGCCGAGTCCCCACGCTCGAGCACGAGGGGTTCTTCCTGTCCGAGTCGTCGGCGATCGTCGAGTACCTCGATGACGTGTTGGAGGGGCCGCCGCTCCTACCGCGCTCGCCGCAGGAGAGGGCACGCGCTCGGCAAGTCATGGCGTGGATCCGAAGTGATATCTTGGCCCTGCGAGAGGAACGCACCACCGTGACCATGTTCTACGAGCATGCCACGGAGCCGCTCTCCGCGGCGGGGCTTGCCGCCGCCCAGAAGCTGCTCGCCGTGTCGGATCGTCTCATCACCTCGGGCAAGGCCCAGATGTTCACGACCTGGTCCGTCGCCGACGCCGATCTCGCCTTCATGCTGCATCGGCTTCTGCTGAACGGCCACGAGGTCCCGAGCAAGATTCGAGCCTATGCCGAGGCACAATGGAGAAGGCCTAGCGTCCGCGCTTTCGTGGAGCACGAACGGCCTCCCCACGGGCCAGCAGTGCGGTAAGCCGAACGATCTCCGCTGGCGAGTCGTTGCACCGAGCCCAGGCCGAGTAGACGCTCGCGTGGGATTGGGTTAGGGCCTGTAGCACCTGGTGAGGCCATGACGAACCGATCCCCGCGCGACCTGGTTTCCAAATGCTCGCTCCGGCAGCTTCTGGGGTTGGGGCTCCTCGTTCTCGGAATCTCTTGCCTCTGGCTGCCCAGCTCGGCGTGGGCGCAGCACCCGGCCGCGAGCGTGGCCCCCCCGGAGTCCGAACCTGAAGCCGTGTCTCCCCGGTCGCCCCGCAGGGCATTCGGGGAGTACCTCACCCTGGCTCGAAAGGGCCTCTACCTCGAGGCCGCCGCGTATCTGGACATCGAAGCATCCAGGCAGAAGGACGGTGCGGAGCTTGCCAAGCGGCTGCATGCGATCCTCGAACGGCACCTGCTCACGGATCTTTCCCTGATCTCTCCAGTGGCGGGCGGGGATCTCGACGATGGGGCCTCGGCCCTCTACGAGATCGTCGGCAAGGTGCCGACGCCGGATGGTGAGGGAGCACCCGTACGCCTGAGACGGCTGCCCGGAGCGAAGGCCTCCCCCCATTGGGTCTTCTCGCAGGGCACGGTGCGGCTAATCGACGAATGGCACCAGAGGCTCAAAAATCGGTGGATGCTCGAGCGATTGCCGCCGGGGCTCCTCAAGCCAGGACCCCGGGGGTTGCTCCTATGGCAATGGATCGCCATTCCGGCCATTCTGGTCTTGGGCATCGGCGTCGCTCTGCTGCTCGGTCGCCTCACACGG
Source organism: uncultured Polyangiaceae bacterium (assembly GCA_964424695.1). Taxonomy (GTDB): domain Bacteria; phylum Myxococcota_A; class Polyangia; order Polyangiales; family Polyangiaceae; genus JAEWRL01. Next base: position 10,037 of record CAYRKE010000157.1, on the reverse strand, counting down.
ATGGTCCTCGCCGCCGTGGCGTCGAGAACCGAGGCTTCCTGGGATGACGCGGCCGTGCTGCGCATGAAGGGACCTCTCACGCTCTTGTGGCTGCTCGCGATCCTCTTCACCGTCATGCCAGGGTTGGACCTGCACACCCAAGCCGAAGAGTCGGCCAGCAGCCTCCTGCGCGGCCTCGGGCTGTTTGCTGGATTCTGGGCACTGTCTCGGCTCGTAGAGGCGTGGGGGAACGCCGCGGCCAACTCGGAATGGGCTGCCGGGAATCCTTCGGCCCGAAGCCTCGTCCCCTTTGCGACGCGTGTCGGCAAGGTCGTCGTGTTTGCGCTGGGGGTCGTCGCTCTAATCTCGGCTCTGGGCTATCCGGCAGCAAGTTTGCTCGCCGGGCTCGGCGTGGGCGGCCTGGCCATCGCCCTCGCTGGGCAGAAGACCGTGGAGAACCTCTTCGGCGCCATGTCGATCAGCGTCGATCAGCCCTTCCGCGTCGGGGATTTCGTGAAGGTCGAGGACTTCATGGGGACGGTGGAATCGGTTGGGCTGCGCTCGACGCGGATCCGTACCCTGGATCGGACCGTGGTCACGCTTCCCAACGGGCGTCTCTCCGAAATGCGGCTTGAATCCTTCACAGCGCGGGATCGCCTCCGACTCTTCTTCACCATCGGTCTCGTTTACGACACGACCCCGGATCAGATGCGACTGGTTCTGCAGGGAACGGAGGAAATCCTCCGTCGGCACCCCAAGATCATGTCTGACAGCGTGGATGTGTGGTTCAAGGGGTTTGGAGATTCCGCCCTGTTGGTAGACGTCATTGGAGTGTTCCTCACCGCGGATTGGCGCGAATTCTTGCGATATCGCCAGGAAGTTCTGCTGGAGATCATGCAGCTCGTCGCCAGCGTCGGCTCGGGTTTCGCTTTCCCGACCCAAACGATCAAACTAGACATGGCGCCGGAGATGCGACTCGGCGCGCTCACTCCGGCATCCCGAGGGCCAGCACCTGGCGACACGGGAACTCCGTCCGAGCTCGAGTAGCGCGGCGCGCTACGGCCAGTTCCATCGAACCAGCCGCAGCGCGCCGCCATTTCCGGAGAAACTGCTGCTGACTACTCAAGTGGCGGGTATGCATTCGCCATGAGCTCTTGGAACTGCGCCGAGAACCAGGCCCCAGAGAGCGGGGCGTCGGGCAAGGCACCGCTCATGCTGTTGCCGTTGCGGGCATTCCCCTCGTAGGTCGGGTCGCACATCCCGTCGATGCCCTTTCCCTGATCGTTCTCGACGTACTGGCTGGCACCGTCGGATTCGCCCGGTGGCTTGATCCAGACGTAGGCGTCGATGCCGTCGGAGTCAATGACCTGGGGTCGCTCGCCGAGTCCAGCACCGCTCTGGTTGCACCAGTTGCCGGCGTGGATCCTGCGTTCGATCCTCGACTCCTCCACCATGGTGTCGACGTCGGTGGCCGAGCTCGCAGCCGTGGGTCGGTCGGGCCCTCCCCACCCATTGCGGGAGGTATCGATGATCATGCCGATGTCCGCGTTGAAGCCCAAGCTGACCAGCTTGGTCCGGAAGGCCTTGGCGAAGCTCAACTCATCGAGATACTGGTTGAAGTCGATCCACGAAGACTGACGTGTCTCTTCGGTCAGCGTAAGGAATGGTTCCTCCAGCGCGGAGTAGTTGGCCGTATTGGTGATGAACCCGGTGACGGTGTCGACCCCGCCTTCGGCGCCACTCGCCGTCTCGTAGAACAACGCAGCTGACTCGTTGAAGTTGTCTTCCCAGCCGATCCAACCGTGGTGGCCGGCGTCCACGTAGTTGTAGGTGTTGCCAACCTTGTAGAGCTCTCCCAGCGCGTACTGGATGCCCTTCTGGTAGTTGCCATTGGCCTTCATCACGTCACACGCCTCGGTGGCCGTGTCCGAATCCCCGGTGTTGGTGACGAGATTCGGCAACGAATCGATCTCGATGATGTTGATGATCCGAAGAGAGGAGTAAGCCGGGTCGCTCTCTATCGCGACGATCGGATCGATGTACTCGGTCATGTAGCGATCGATCTCGGTTGGTCCGAGCTCCCCGTTCGAGGAGAGCGCCGCACAGTCCCGACCAGGCAGGTTGTAGATGACGATCTCGATGTAGCCTGCCCCCTGGGCCATCGCCTCGTCCAGGTGGGCGCGAAGGCCCATCGCGGAGCTGGATCCGGTGCCGTCGATCGCAGCGGTCCGATCCATCCACACCCCGGTCGGGTTGCTCGAGACGCGGCTGCCGCCCGGTTCTGCGTCGGCCTTGGCTTTCCACTCGGGATTGACGTAGCCCGTCACCCCCACATACGGGTTGTCGACACGCTCAGCAACCGTTGGACTACCGGTGCTGTCGGTAGTGGTCGAGTCAGTTCCGCCCGTCGAGCTGTCTATGCCCCCCGCCGAGTCGTCGGCGCTGCCATCGGAGTCGTCGGCGGCTCCACCCGAGTCGGAGTTGGTGCCGTTCGTTCCGCTGGTGGGCATGGTGCAGACACCGCACGACGCCTCGCAGTATCCCTTGAACCATTCCTGCCCGCAGAATCCCCAATCGATCGCATTCTGGCAGGTCTCGCCTGGACGAGGTTCGTCCGTGCACGCGCGCCCTTCAGAGCTGCCGCCCGTGCTCGCAGAGCCGCCGATAAGGTCGGCACCACCAGTACCCGTTGATCCAGTATCATCGACATCGACCGCGCTGCCGGTCGATGTCGCATCACTGCCGCCCACCGTACTGGTGGTGTCGTCGTCACTGGCATCGCTGTCGCCAACGCCGTCATCGCCCGTGGGATTGTCGGCGGTGTCGGTGGCAGACGCGGTGCCATTGCCCCCCACGGAAGCCGTGGGGGTGCTGCTCGCAGGGTTGTCGCCCGGCGTATTGCCGCGGTTCCCTGCCCCTCCAGTACCTGAAGCGTTGGTGCCCGTGGAGGCATCGGAGCTGGTGGAGCTGGTCTGCGCCGCAGAATCGCCACAGTCGCAGTCACAGTCGCACTCGCAGGCGCCCCCAGCACCCGCGCTACTCGAGCTCGACGCGCTAGGTCCAGGAACGACTTCACCGGATTCGGCGCAGCCAAGAAGCCCCACGCCCATCAGCGGGAGGGAGAACGCACAAGAAAGCATGGTTCGCGGAGACACGGATCTTCGTCCTCGTGGGTGGTGTGCTACCTGAGTGCGCTGAGCAGCGCGGTCTTCTCGGTGTCGAAGCCCTGCCAGACCCCCCACCCCGACTCGTTGGACTCAGAATATGCGTGATTGTAGATGCCGCCGGTGTCGCCAGACTCCGGATTGATGGACCAGTACGTGAAGTTGGTGAGCCCCTTGTCCTTCAGGTACTCGACGAAGATGTTCTGCCACTCCCAGTCGTACTGAACGTTCGAGGGAAGGTGAGCCCAGATCGTCTTGGCGTCCGGATCAACAGGATTGTCCGGCCAGGTTCGGTATCCGCCGAACTCGCCGATCATGACGCAGTAGCCCTGATCTACCAGGTACCCGAAGCGGGCGTCCCATCCGGCACGCAACTTCTCGACGACCGCGGCGTTCGACCGCTCCACCACCAGACTGCAACCGGTCTTTCCGGCTTCGTCGTCCTCGAGCCCCACGCAGTCTGGGTCACTCTGGTCGACAAATTGCTTCTGGACGTAGACCGATGGGCCGTAGGTGTGAGGAGCGAAACACAGTCGATCTCTGGGGATCTGGATGGGATCAAACTGCTGACCATAGAGGTTCTCGCCCCAATTCGGGTTCGTCGTCTTGTCCCCGTACGGCTCGTCCCCCTTGTTGCCTTCCTCGTCCTCCCAGGATCCGGAGACGCCTTCGACGAACGCGATCAGATCGTCGTTCTCCGACGCCATGGCGTCGTAGCACTGCTTGGCCAGGTCGGCCCACTCTGACCACGTGTACTTGAACGGCTCGTTGAAGCAGTCGATCCCAAGAACGTTGTCGACACCGAGGTCCTTCGGCAGCTTGGCGAGTGTGCGCACGTCTGCAAGCCACTTCTCGACGGTGTACTCGTCTTCACCGCTCCTGCAGGTGTAGTCCTCTTTCTTGTACTCGTAGTTCTCGCGATTGGCATCGGTCCAGGGCGGGCCGTCGTGGATCATGCCGGCGCGCCAGCCAATATGATTGGAGCAGGAATGAATGTCCAGAATGACGTACAGACCATTCTCGTCTGCCTGCACGATGAAATCCTTGAGCGCTTCCCAAGCGTCCCCGTACGGATAAAGCTCCGCGTTGTTGTTCCTTATCCTGACGTCCGTGCGGGTGTAGTCACCATCTTGATGACCCGCGATGAGCGTCTGGGGGGCGATGGGGAGGCGAATGGTGTTGAAGCTAAGCGGCGCAGCCGCAATCTCCTGCATCGTCTGGGCGAGGCTACGCGTGTTCGACGCGTCCGCCCAAGACACCGAGCCGATATAGAGTTCCATGGCGCCAGGCCGCGCGATATCGTCTTGTCCCTCGAGCCCGAACCAATTGCCTCCCCGAAGCTGAAAGGGGGTACCATTGGCCGTCAACTGCCCAGAAGCGGTGACCCGGAAGGTTCCGTCGACCCCCGAGCTCTCGGGCGTAGGCTGCGCGTCATCCGGCACGATGAAAGGCGTGCCCTCGGTCGACGCCCCGCCGGTTGCCTCGGTGCCATTCGTCGAGTCCGCGCCGGCACCCGACGCCGACGGGTCGCCATCGTTGGCCGCGCCGCCCGAGGCCGATGGATTGCCGGTACCGGTCGTACCCGCCACCGACGTGCTCCCTCCCGTCCCGGTGCCCGTCGTTGGGGTCGTATTCCCACTGCTTGTCGCCCCCGTGGTGGACGAGGCATTTCCTCCGGTTGCCGTACCCGTGGTGGACGACGGGTTGCCCCCGGTCGTCGTACCCGTCGGTGTCGACGAACTGCTGCCGCTACTGCTGGTACCGGAAGTGGTCCCAGTGCTCGACGTGCCGCTCGTCGTCGCGGGGTCGGCATCGCCAGGGTTTCCAGTGCCCGAAGTATCGGAGGCGTCGGCGTTGTCCGAACCAGATTCGGCCGCCGGACAGCTGCACTTGCACTTGCAGTTGCAGGGATCGGGCTCTTCTTCTGGGGCACCCGCTGCGATGGTGTCGACCTCTTCTGGCGCCTCTGAGGCGCAACCCAGCGCCACACCCGCCAGCAGCGAAAGCGAGAGTGGGTGAAGGACTATTCTAAGCAAAGCCACACAGTGCTCCTTTGCGTCGGGCAGAAATCTCCCCGCGCTCTGTTCGGTAGTCCAATGGGCTACGCCCCAACAAAGCTTCAGTGGCCCGAAGACATTTTTCGAATCGGCCCCATGTGCGCGCAGTCTCGCGAGCCATCGCGACGTCTCCGGTGGACCATGAGTCCTCGATGGCCCAAGCACCCGAGCTTTGTGGGTCGACGATTGGTCCTCACGTGTGTACAGATGCACCAACGCCGGCCACAGGGGCTGTCGCAGAATGGCGCCATGGACGTGCGGTCAGCATCACGGCAGACGGGTTCCGTGACGTTTTCGCGCGAACTCGAGCCGACGCTTCACGGCGACGCCAGGGCGCGCTCTGCGGCCTTGCGGTATCGCCCCTGCGGATAGCGTGACAGATACTCACGAGCCCAAGTCCGCGCGGCCGAGTCTTGCTTCTTCGACGTCGCGGCTTCGATACGAAGGGCGAGGGCTTCTTCCGCGAGGGGACCGTTCGGGTCGCTGTCGCTGTAGCGTTCGAGCAGCTCGGTCGCCTTGTCGGGATCACCATCTCGCCGCAGTGCCTTGACGGCGGACTGTACCAATGCGGCCTCGGCAGCCGCGCGCGCCGAGCCATCTGGCGCGGGCTTCCGTGTCTTCATCGACACCCAGGCGCTCGAGCGACTCGGCGCGACTCTTTCCCCGCGGACGTCACCAGACGGTCGCTCCCGGAGGCTCGAAGGAGTCCTCGTCTCTGGACTAACAGCCACCGGATCCTCCGACGGCACGGATTCCCGTTGCGTGCCTATCGAGGTGCCCCCCGCCCGCATGCCGCTCGAGGCGACGGGTGCCGGCGCCTGGAGACCAGCCGTCGCGGCAGCCGCACCGGCTGCAACGAGGCATCCCGCCCCGATCCATATCGCTGACCGTCCCCTTCGCTTCGCGGTGAGCGGCGCTCGCGCGGCGATCGCTCGACGGATGCGGTCCATACGCTCGGGAGTCTCGGGGCACGGATCCACCGTGCGCAGCAGCGCCGCGGCGCGCTCGATGAGCGGCCCCCCTTCGAGATCGCGAAGCCGCTTCATGGCAGTTCCCCCAAAGGCTCTCCGGTTTCCTTGGACAACAAGCGGAGAAAATCGTGCCGCGCGTGGTGGAGACGGGTGTGCACCGTGTTCACTGGGATACCTTCGAGCTCGGCGATTTCCTGCGCCGTGTAGCCCTCGACCTCGAACAAGACGAAGGCGGTCCGACGGATGCGGCTCATCTGGACTAGTGTCCGCTCGAGAATCGCGGCGGCATCCCGGCGCTCGAGTGACTCCTGGGGACCGTGACGGTCACAGACGATGGCACCAGGATCAGCGTCAGAGCGCTGATAGAAGCGTTTGAACCACGATCGACGGCGGAAATCGCTCACCGTCCGCTGAGTGATTCGGTAGAGCCATCCGCCCAGGTTACGGCCGTCAAAAGACGGAAGCTTCCGCTGCACGACGAGGAACACCTCCTGAGCCAGGTCGTCCACGTCCGCAGCGGGCGCCCCGAACGCGCGCATCCACCGGGACACGTGCGCGAAGTACTCAGTGTACACCGCGTCGAAGCTCGGTGGTTCGTCGTGATACGAGGGCATTCCCCGAGTCTTCATGGTCGAGCCAGGCCCGTCCATCCAGCGGCCCACCTGGCCACCGGAGACGTCGAGTTGAGCTACGACCACCATGCACGGATCATGGGTGGCTCGGTCTCGAACCTTCAACGCGCCCGCAGAGTCCCCTGCATCCGGCCACCGTACCAAGGGCTCGAACCCTCCACGCCCGGCCGCCGCTCCGAAATCCTCAGTGTCTCAAGCCCTCTGACTCATCCAAGCCGGCAGCACGGAAACGACCCCCGGTCTCGCGCCCAACGCGCATGTCTCCAACCTTCAACGGTCATCCCAGCGCGCGACCGGATCCAACCATGGATGATTAGTCTCCCGGATTGACACCGCGCACAATCCCGAGGTCCACACCCAACCAGAATCGGGGACCGTGCTCCGAGATGCCAGCCGGCTCGGATCGGAAGCGGTACTCAGCCGGATAGCCCGATGCCGATGCCGAGAGGAAGATCTTGAAGTCCCGAGACACTCTGGACCGCATCATCAGGCCGGCCACCGCCCCTGGGCTGAGCCGCACGGCGGTCACGTCAGCGGGTAGATTGCGGCCTCGAAACACCAGGACGTCCATGGCCAACGCCGCATGCGGTCCGTACTCGAGCCGTCTGCTTCCGAGGAGCCAGGTGAGCCCGAGCTCGGTCGGAGCTCGAATCAGATCGACAACGCCTGAAGCGGACTCGGACACACGCTCGAGCGCGGCCGGAGCCTGAATACCCGTCGAAAAGCAGTAGAGCCAAGAACCGGCGCGCAACCCGAGTCCCGCTCGAACGCCGAAGCTTGTCGTGCGAGCGATGGGGGCCCCGGCGAATTCGATCCCGGCCAACACTTCGAGGGGTGCTGGGGGCTCCTCTGGAACCGTCACGGGCTCGGGCTCGGGCTCGGGCTCGGGCTCGGCTACTCGCTTCTTTGCTGCAGGCTGCGTTCCGAGATTCATCGCGATGAACACCGAGGCGACCCGGGCGCGCTCGACACAATCACGTCCTGGGTCGTCCAGGGCACGCGATTCCTGCCCCACCTCGACCCGGTACCCCTCGCCGAGATCCGCAACCCGGACGTGCACCGGAGGCGCTTCTACCAGTGCTGCCTTGGTTTCCTCATCAAGCAGAGGTGCCAGTTGGCTCTCCACCATTTCGCTCGACGGACAATCCCCTGCTTCGATCGAGAGGGGGACCGAGCCGTCCCCTCGAACGTCTCGAGCAGCCACGGCGAGCGCCAGACCAATCCCCCACCCAGCCGAGAAAGGCCCGGAGAGCCACGGCAGACAGGAGTGCGGTGGAGACGGCATGGCTCCCCGAATCAAGCACGGTCGAACGCTGCGGCAACCCGCACCGTGGCCGAGCGCCAAAAATGCAAATCTTGGCACCCGAAGAGCACTGGATCGCCGGGGTTCTCCACAGGGAAGCTCCGCTCAGCGCGTCCCATCGCTGAGCGAGGACGCCGGGTTCACCCGGAGAGGGACCCATTCGAATTCCGTTCTCCGCCGACTCGATCCGGCGGTGATCCCGGGCTCACTCGAGGCGCCAAGCTGGTCGCGCTTGCCGAATCGCTTGCGCGACGCGGTCGAGCTCCGTCTTGCGTCGGGGGTGAGCTCGACCGCGGGAACGGGCGACACGCAACACTCACCCTGTGCCTAGACATTGGGTCTCGTCTAGCCGTTTTCTCCCATTCGGGATCACTGGGCCGCTGCAGCAGAACCAACAGCTTGATCATTCACGTCGGAGTCCACCGCGCTTCTGGTCGAGTTCTGCCATACTCTCTCGATACCCCTCCAGAAACCCGTCTGCGCGCAAGCGTGTCGCTGCCGAACGGACCACGCACTCTGCAGCCGTTGCTCCAAGCTCGACCTTCTCTAGGCTGCTGTCGATCTCCCACTCCAGCATCACCTGCAGGGCTGCCCACAGCTCATCAGACAGCGCGCCAAAGCGCTCCTCGAGGCGGCGCTGCAGTCTTTCTCGATTGAGCTCCACGTAGCGTTCGGAAAACACCCTGTCTGCACTTGTGGGAGGCTGATTGGCGGCGACACGCTTCCCCCACAGAGTCAACTCCTTCGCCGTGGCGCTGGAGAGGAACCCCTCAACCTCTGGAGGGAGACTCTCACACAGGATGGCCAGCTGCATGCGGATCACATCAATGACGGCTCGTCGGGCCTGGTCAGTCTCGATACGGAGTACCTCGTCAGCCATTGCCGCTCCTTTCTGCTCAGCAAGCTCAATCTCACACGGCAGCGCCTCGCTTTGAGCTGGCACGCCTAGGTCTCGAGATGCCACTGTATGCAGCGCCAAACACCGCCGCGCTGTGGCAGGCTGCCCATACCAAGGGTTCCGAGCGTGCGGTGGACACTCGAGCTCCGACGTCCCCGTCGGGTGCCCCCTCCGGTTTCCGCCGGCTACCTCAGGATGGCGAAGGCCGAGCCGACCACCGCCTGAAAGCGGTGGTTTGGAACATTGCCCGTACCGCGTCAGGCTTCTGCTGCGTCGCCTCGCTATGCGCGACGCGGGTGCCGCAGTCGCGGTGGGTGGCCGCGCCAGCTCGTGATGAGCCGCGCTTCGAGCCTCGGGCACGCTACCCCGGAGCAGGCGAAGTCGGGCGCGAGCCCGATCGGGAGAACGGTCGAGACGGGGGCTCCAGTGCATAGCTAGTTCTCGGCGCGAAATGGCCGATTTCGGCCATGCTACCGCGAAATTGCGGGGTCGTCGACGGCCCGCGCGGGGCGTGGGAGGGAGGTGTCGGGCCAAGACAAGCAGGTTGCAGCTCACCACGGACGCTTGGACGTAGGCGCGGAAAGACCGGAAGCCGCTCCAGCGACAGCGATCGAGACCAAAGGAGCGCTTGAGGAACGAGATCACGCCTTCGACTCCTGCACGGAAGTTGCGCAGCCGGCGGCACACCCAGGTGGACTTGACCATTTCGCCGATGGTCATGGTTCCGTGCTTGGCAAACGCCACATCCCCGACTCCGAGCGCCTTCAGTTCATCGAGGTTTGCGCGACTCGCGAAGCCCCCGTCGAAACAGGCCTGACGTGGTGCCATGCCGCACAGCTCTCGATGCCGCTCCATCATTTGGACTATCATGGCGCTGTCTGCGGGGTTGCCGCGTCCAACAACCACGTCGGTAACGAGTCCGGATGGTCCGGTTGTCAGACAGAGCTTGTGACCGTACTGGGTGTCGCGACTGTCCTTCACGATGATGTCCGTATGCGGCTCGAAGATGCTCACGATCTTCTCGGTTGCGGGA
>CAYRKE010000156.1:0-18002 GCA_964424695.1 uncultured Polyangiaceae bacterium | reverse complement strand
ACCACGGGGGGCTCTGGAGGCACCACGGGCAGCTCTGGAGGCGGTCCACCTTTCCTGGCGGGCGGGGCTGGCGGTGAAGCCGCTGTGGATAGCTCGAGCGTTGAATGCACCCTGCCCGATTTGCCTGACTTGGACAGTCTGCCCAGAAACGAGAAACTCCCCGATCCGTTCACCTTCTTTGACGGAACGCCAGTCACCACCAAGGAACAGTGGGAGTGCCGCCGGAGGGAAATCCAGGCAATGGCAGCCAAGTACATCTATGGTCCCTACCCGTTCGAACCGGATGAAACGACCGGAACCGTGTCTGGAGAGACCGTCTCAATAACTTGCACAGAAGGCTCTAACACGGAAAGCTTCTCGGCCACTATCAGTGGTTACGGCGACGTAATTGCTCTTGATATGGGGAATGGAATTCTACCCGAGAACAGCAAGCAACTATCATTCGACGCTGGCTTTGAAGGTAAGATAGGGAACCTCTTTGGCTTGTCCGAGATGAACACCAACGTGGCCACTGGGTGGATGGTCGATCGAGTGATGGATGTGCTGGAACAGAACCCAGGAAGCGGGCACGACCCTGGGAAGATCGTGGTATCGGGGTGTTCCGGATGTGGAAGGGGGGCATTACTGGTGGGTGTCTTCAGCCGCATCCCGATGACCGTGATCGTGGAATCGGGCGGGAGCGGGGGTGCAGCCAGCCTGCGTCAGTCCGAGTGGTTCAGGAGCGGGGGTGGTCGTTCCATTTGGCAGTGCGGAGAGGCTGCACCTCCCACTATCGATGGCCTCCAAGAGAACGGAATTTGCGGGCCATGGGTTACCAGTGCGGCGGACCCACTCCAAGAGGATCCCTCGAAGGTATATAACCTCCCCATTGATCAGCATCTGCTCCTAGCGAGTATCGCTCCACGGTATTTGGTGCACTTCACGAACAACAATGGGGTACATTCGTGGTGTAGCATTGGAGGAACCTGTGAAGCGCTTTCCGCCTGGGCAGCAGAGCCGGTGTGGAGAGCGCTCGGTGTTCCAGAGCGCATGGGCTTCTCCATGTACAACGCGATGCACTGCGTCGCGTCGGGTGAAGAGATCGCTCTGGCAAGCGAGATGTTCAGGAGAGCGTTCCTGGGAGATGCGATGGCAAACACTGACGTCATGGAGATCCCAGATGATGGTGTTCAACAGCCGGTCAGCGAATGGCAGGACAAGTGGGTTGACTGGAACATGGAAGCAGTACTGGAGTAGTCCTCCAGTTTGCGAGCACGCCTGTGCTGGCTCCCTCACGCATCCAGAGGGTCACGCCACTCTCTGGTATGGTTCTTCAGGAATGTCTTCCACGACTGCCCGTCCCTCGGTCCCGAGCTTCGGTCACGATACATGTACTTCTGCACCGTGCGCTTCCCGACGCGAACGCCCACCTTCAGAAGCTCACCTCGGATTCTCTCGGCTCCCCACAGCCGGTTCTCCTTCGACATCCGAATGATGAGGTCGATCGTTTCTTTGAGCCCGGAGACCAGCGGCAGTAGCCGCATGGCTTCCGTCACTGTCCTCTTCGCCCACGCTGCGAGTCTGCAGGCAACTGCTCGCGCTGTGGCCTTCAGGACATCGAGTGACACTCGCCCGATCTCGCCAACTCCTGGTGGAGTCGCAAGCCCTTGTGTTTCGCGATTTCTTCCATCATTCTGCGGCGGAGCGCTACTGTAGCCAGCACAGGCGAGACCCTCAACCCGTACTGCGGCTCCTGGGCTTCACTGGCTCCTGGGCTTCACTCGCCTCGGATGGACGCGGGTCCGGCGACCACGCACGCCTTGCTCGCCGCCCACTCCCGGAAGCGCCGCGCCGCATCGTCGTCCACCATTCCGCTGCTTCGCATGTACTCTGCTTCCGCCGAAAGCACGGCGAGCGCGATCTCGGCGCGAATGCCGGACTCGAGAAAGACGGCATCCAGGATGGCATCCTTCGCCACAGAATCGGCCGAGAGCGATTCGACTGTCCATGCCAAGAGCTCCGCGGCCGTTGGCTCGCGACACCCGTCGGCCGAGGTCTCGCCACCTACACCCTTGGCCTGAACCAACGCCATGTCGCGGGCCCGGAGCACTTCTCCGGCGGTCGTGGCGGGGACCCCCGCCGCGAAGATGACAAAGTCGAGCGCCGCCTCAGGTTCGTACGCCCCGACAGGTGAACACGTCGCCGACCCACCACCGACTCCGACTTCGCCCATCGCCCAATACTAGCAAGCAGGCCAGTGCCGGACAAGCCGAACGCCCGGGGGGACAACGAGCTCTGCGTGCCCAGGCTTAACGCGGGGCGCTTCGCGCTACCAGCGCTGCCCGTCGTGCCTCCGGGAGTCGACCCAGGAGGGCGAGGAGACCGTCCAGAATGGCGTATGGATGTGGTGGACACCCCGGCACATGGAGGTCCACGGGAAGGAGCTCCGCGAGACCACTGCACGTCTCGGCGTGGCCAGCGTAAGGCCCACCGCTGATCGCGCATGCGCCCACGGCGATCACGATCCGGGGCGGAGGCAGAGCGTCGTAAGTCTTCTGAAGGGCGACCCGCATGTTCTGGGTCACCGGACCTGTCACCAGCAACCCGTCGGCATGTCGCGGCGACGCAACGACCTGGATCCCAAAGCGCCCGAGATCGAACCCAATCGTCGAAAGCACGTTGATGTCTGCTTCACACGCGTTGCAGCCACCGGCGCTCACCTGTCGCAACTGGAGGGATCGTCCGAGTAGACGCCTCAGCTCCTTGGGGAGTTCGCAAGCCTTGGGCGTCGCGCGGTCGTGAACCCAGAGGTCCTCGCGCAGCCGGGCACCAAGGCGGTACTCCCGCGTGAACCGAACTGCGCCTGCCGAGCACGCCGCCGCGCACTCCCCGCAGAACAGGCAACGGCCCATGTCGAGACTGAGTCCCTGGACCTGGTTTCCGGTGCCTTCTGCGCCGTCTGTCTCTCCAGCGCCCGCGCGACCGCCAGCCCCTCGCACGAGGGCTTGAGTGGGACAAGTGTCCGTGCAAGCGCGACAATCGGAGGGGCACCGGCTCGAATCGAGCTGGGGACCACCACGGAAGCGCTCGGGAAGCAGCGGCCCCTGGCGCGGATAGGGCGCGGTGCGGTGGCCTTGCTTGAAGCGTTCGAGAAGGGCTCTGAACATGATGCGCTCGCTAGAGATCGTACCCGCAGTAGGAAAGGTCGAAGCTCTTGTTGCAGAGTGGGAAATCGGAGATGTCCTGGTCACGGAGAGCCATGGCAAGCCCCGCCCAGTTGTGAAACGACGGGTCGACGACCTTGTAGCCACTAACCGCCCCCGCCGCGTCGGTGAACGCGACGTGACATACTTCGCCGCGCCATCCCTCCGCGAGCGTGACACACCCGTGTGAGGGTCGCATCGACCCGAGCTCGACATGCGTGGCCCCTCTCGGAAGCGCAGCCAATTGCTCCATGATGAATTGGAACGACCGCTGAAGCTCCAGGGCTCGCACCCGCGCCCTCGCAAACACGTCCCCCGTGAGGGCGACCGAGGTCGGAATCTGCTGCAAACGGTAGGCGCCGCTCGGGTGATCTCGCCTCACGTCCCGGTCGAGACCGGAAGCCCGAGCAGCAACCCCCACCAAACCGAGTGCTCGCGCCACGTCGAGCGCGACCGTTCCCGTCCGCTCGAAGCGGGCCGCCACCGACGGCGCGCCCCAGAGCAGCGAGAGGGCACCCTCGACGTCTCGCCGGATCTGCCGGAGCTTCTCGCGAATGCTGTGGGACAGTGCCTCGTCGACGTCGTGCGCTACGCCGCCGGGAACCACGAGCGTGCGCCCGAAGCGACTCCCGCAGAGCTCGGCGGTCAAGTTGAGGACGTCGCCGCGTAGCCGGCCGCAAAACGACGCCGTAGGAAGGAAGCCAACATCCATCGCCAGCGCGCCGAGCCCGCCCACGTGGTTCGCCGCGCGTTCGAGCTCCAGCGCAATGGCCCGTAGAAGCTGAGCACGACCCGATACCCGCGTCCCGCTGAGTGATTCGATGGCCTGACAGTAGGCAGTCGCGTGGCCGATCGTCGTGTCACCCGCGATGGTTTCGGCAATTCGAAGGGTGCGCCCCGTCGGCCTCCCCACCATGGCCCGCTCGACCCCGCGGTGCTGATAGCCCAGCGAGATCTCGAGGTGGAATACCCGCTCTCCGTGACACTGGAAACGGAAGTGGCCCGGCTCGATCACCCCGGCGTGAACCGGCCCAACTGCCACCTCATGCACCTCGTCGCCGTCGACGCGGTAGAAGTCCACGTCACCGATCTCGACTCGAGGGGACGCCGCCACGGCATCCCGACTCTTATCGAGCGTCCTCGAGGGAAACCGGACCGGCTTGAGCCACGGGTGCCCGAGGGGCCGCACCGACCACGACTCGGCGATCTCGCGCTCGAACAGCTGAAGCGATGGCCACCGCTCGGCCATCGAGGGGAACTCCCTCTCGGGAACCTCTGCGGAGGCGAGACGTAGTACTCCGTCGCGATCGTCCGCCAGGACGGCGACGAGACGAAGTGGCCCGTCGTACGCGTCGGTGCAGAAGAGACTCACGATCCGACAGTGCCCCTCCAAAGCATTCGAGACGGCCGACTGGAAGTCGTCCATGCCGAGCCGTGGGAGGGAAGCACTCTCGAATGCAGTCCCACACCGGATCACGAGAAACTCTGCTTCAGACTGGACCAACATCACGGTACCCCCAACGCCGATGCGGCGGTCGCGAGGAGACTGTCGAAGAAGCCTGGCAGGTAGACACCGAGCGCTAGCGCCAGCGCGAGGAGCGCTGCACTTGGCGCCACCTCGAGCCACGGCTCGCGAATCCGTTCGCCGTCGGCACTCTCGGGCGGCTCCCCCTGAAACACGCGTAGCACGGTGGATGCGATACCACCGAACACCACCAGCAAGAGGAGGAGCACGACCGCGGCAACGCCGAACCATCCTCCCGAGATAGCCTGTTCCACGAGGAGAAACTCGCTGAGGAAGATGCCAAAGGGCGGCGCTCCCGAGATGGCGAAGAATCCGGCGATGAAGATCCCTGCCGAAATCGGCATGCGACGCCAGGCACCGCAGACGTCCTCGGTCGACTTGCTGCCGAATGCTCGCTGTATGTTCCCGGCCGTCAGGAACATCACGGGCTTGGATAGACCGTTGTTCACCAGGTGGAGCAGCGCCGCGAAGACCCCCGCCCCTCCGAGCCCGATGCCGATGAGCAGAAGGCCCATGTGCTCGACACTGGAGTACGCGAGCATGCGCTTGTAGTCAGGCTGCCGCACCACGAAGAGGGCAGCAACTGCCATCGAGAAGATCCCCAAGGTCAAGAGGGGCGTTTTGACGTACTCGCCGTCGCCGGCCGCCACGCACACCCGCACGACCCGAAGCAAAGCGAGAAACGCCCCGGCCGTCGCCCCACCAGACAGCAGGGCACCCGCGATGCCCGGTGCTTCCCCGTAGGCGTCCGGCTTCCACGAGTGCATGGGCGCCACGCCCATTTTCGTTCCGTAGCCAACGAGGAGTAGGACGAATGCAGCGTGAAGCCACGGACGAGACATGAAGGGCGCGTTGGCCTCGAGATCCGAGAGGAGGAGGCTAGGTTCGTGCCCGCTCTGCAGGACCGCGTAGCCCAGGAAGAATGACCCCAGTAGCGCGATCGCGACGCCGACAGACCCGATCAGGAGATACTTCCAGGTCGCCTCGAGCGTCTGGCGATGACGATGGAAGTAGATCAGCGGGGCGCCACAAAGCGTCGTCGCCTCGAGAGACACCCACAGCACACCCAAGTGTTGTGCCTCGGCGACCAAGGTGAGGCCCGTCGCAAAGCCGAACATCCCGGTGCAGAAGTACCGATTGTTTTCGGTCGGATGATGGCCGAGGTATGCTGGAGCGTAGAGGCCACACGCCAGGAAGAGGGTCGCCACCAGGCCCAGCACGATCTTCCCGAGCGCATCGAGCCCCAGCCACCCGTAGACCCCTACGACCTCTGGCTCCAGCAGCGCCAGCAGAACGACCACGGCATGCACCACGGCGCCAAACGCCACCCACCAAGGGCGGACTCTGGCCGACGGAATCAGCCAGGCGACTATCCCGAACAAAAGCGGTACGGCAGGCAGTAAGAGGGCCAAGCGTCAGTCCTTGAGCTGCGACAAGCGCGTCGTGTCGAGGGAACCGAATTCCCTCTGGAAATCGCTCATGATGAGTCCCATGACGAACACACCCACGAGGAGGTCGAGGAGCACCCCGAGCTCCACCATGAAAGGCATGGCGGACACAAGGGACAGCCCCATGAGGAACACGCCGTTCTCCAGAACGAGATAGCCGGAGACCTGGGTGAGCGCTTTCTTCCTCGAGACCAGGATGACGAAACCGATCATGACCGTCGAGAGCGAGGTGGGAACCAGCAGGGATTCGGCATGCTCCGGCAATAGAGGCAGCGACTCGGCCAGCACGATAGCGAGGCCAGTGCCGACGGCACCAATGAGCAACGAAGGCACGTATCCCACGAAGGGCTCGACCTCGCGCCGAATGTTGGTCTCGAGCAGTGCCCGATTCAACATTCTCGGGATGACGAAGGCCTTGAGGATGATGGAGACCACCGCCATGCCCACGGCAAAGAGGTTTGCCGATCCGTGAGCGCCGATGGCAACCAGCCCCAGCACGAAGCCCTGGGCCGCGCAGCCGCGAATCACGGCCCTGAGCCGGCTCGACCCGAGCAAGAAGAAGTTGAGCCCCAGAACTAGAACGAGAAGGGAGTTGACTACACTTTCCACTGGCTACCTCCTCGAGAGAATCAAGGCCAGCGCGGCGGTGATGGCCGCAGCAATCAGTAGATTTGGCACATTGCGCAACCGAAGCCTCGCCATGATGGACTCGGTGACCCCAACGCCCACCGCAAAGGCCAACAGTCCGCCAACGAACACGGACCAGCCGACGAGGGCGCCCTCTCTGCCCAGCGGAAGCGCCACGCGAACCAGCAGCGAGCCAAAGGCGAAGAGCTTGAGTGCGGCACCGTACTTGACCAACGCAAAGAGCGGGCCACTGTGATCGAGCACCATCACTTCGTGAATCATGGTGAGCTCGAGGTGCGTGTTGGGATCATCCACGGGAATGCGACAGTTCTCCGCGAGGGCCAGCACGAAGAGCGCGATGGCAACGAGGACGAGTGCATCCGGCGTCTTGCTCCAGTCGCTCGTGAGCATGGGGGCCAGCGAGAGCGTGTCCGCGCGTGTAGCCAGCGTGGCAAGACAGAGAAACAGCACCACTTCTCCAAGACAGGAGAAGGCCGCCTCCCGAGCTGCCCCCATACCCTCGAAAGCGGAGCCGGTGTCCAGCGCTGACGCCATGGTGAAGAAGCGCCCCAGGCCGAAAAGGTAGGCGAAGAGGACCACGTCTCCCTGGAAACTGACCACCGCCTGGTCGCCTCCAAGCGGCAGGAGAAGAGTCGCCAGCAGCGCGGTGAGCATCGTGACCGCAGGCCCGACCGAGAAAACCCAGGTCGCCGTGGACGAGATCACGAGATCCTTGCGGAGAAGCTTGAGAATGTCGAAGTAGACTTGCAGTAACGGCGGCCCGCAACGCCCGGCGAAGAACGCCTTGGTCCTGGCGATCACCCCAAGGAGCAGGGGCGGAAGGAGCAATGCGATGGCGACGGGTAGAGTCGACGCGATCCACGTCATGGACTGATGCTCCTGATACGGGAGTCACGGGCCTTCACAGCACGGGGCTGCAGTATTCCCCACTCGAAAGCTTGGTGGAAATGCGCGACCACTTGGGTCGCCATCCGGGTGATTGGAAACCGGGTCATCAGTGCCACACTGCCAGCATCGCGACGAGAGCCGCCCCCACGTAGACCAGATACATCTGCGACTGACCGCCCTGGACCCACCGAACCGCAGCAGAGAGCCGCTCCACCAAACGAACCGCCGGAACCACCACGAAGTCCAGAACGACCTCCGGTACGTGACTGTGGAAGCTAGACACCTGTGGATAGTACCCGTCGACGGTGGGGTCGTGCTGGCTTGGGCGCAGGGCTGCCGCGAAGTACTCGACGATCCAGTCACCGAAAGAGGAAGCCGTGTACTGGATTCTCGGAGTCACCCGGGTGTATCCACAGTCCCAAGTCCCTACGGTGCCCCGTCGACGACGGCTCACCAAACCCAGAACGAGGGCCGCGACCACAAGGAGAGCGACGAAAAGGAAGGAGCTTCCCGCCTCCACCATAGCAATGGGAGTCGCGCTCGAGAGGCTCGGAGCCGTAACTCCCCCTCCCCACGCGGCGATGGCTCGATCCAGGATGGGGGTGATGATGCTCGGCCGGGTTCCAATGACAACGCAGCATGCGCCCAGCACAGCCATCGGCACCCACATGCGCCAGGGACTCTCCTTGACCCGCGTGGCCGCCTCGGTGCGTGGCTCGCCCAGGAAGACCACGCCCACGACCTTGACGAAGCACGCGGTCGCGAGCGCCCCCACCAGGGCCAACGCCGGCGCTCCGAAGAGCACGCCGAGCCCCACAGCGTCCTTGCTGTACAACCCAACGTTGAACAGCCCGAGATAGACGAAGAACTCGCTGACGAAGCCATTGAGCGGCGGCAGCCCGCAGATGGCCACCGCGCCCACCAGAAATGCGAACGCCGTGCGCGGCATGCGCTTCGCGAGTCCCCCCATCGCCTCGAGGTTTCGGGTGTGCATACGGTGCACGACCGACCCAGCACTGAAGAACAGCAGGGACTTGAATAGCCCATGGTTCCAAACATGTAGGAGCGCCCCTCCAAGACCCATCGCCACCCAGAGAGGCTCGCCACGCGACTGCCCCAACAGGGCAACCCCAAATCCTAGTGCGATAATCCCGATGTTCTCCACGCTGTGGTAGGCGAGGAGGCGCTTCAGATCGTGCTGGCCGATGGCAAATGCCACTCCGAGGACTGCCGAGACTGCCCCAACCCCAAACACGAGCAGCCCCCACCACAACGGAGGGGCCTCGAACATCCCGCAAACGCGCACCAGACCGTAGATCCCGGTCTTGATCACCACGCCGGACATCAGCGCCGAGACATGGCTTGGCGCGTTGGCGTGCGCACCGGGCAGCCAGATGTGCAGAGGCATCAGGCCCGCCTTCAGACCGAAACCGACGAGCGCCAGCAGGAAGATCGCCGTCGCGCCGGCAGAACTGCCGTCGAGGCCCGTGGCATCTAGCGAAAGTGAGCCGGTCTCCAGTCCCAGAACCAGAAACAATGGAAGCAGACAGAGCGCCCCAAAACGGGCGGCAATGAGGTAGACGAAGCCACTCTCTCGCACCGAACGCTCGTGCTCGTCGACGGTGACGAGCAAGAACGCCCCGAAGCTCATTACCTCCCAGCCCACCAGAAAGAGAAAGGCGTGACGGGCAACGAACAAGCACACGATCCCCGCAACGACCAGCCCATAAAAGACGCGAAGACGCCCAACGGTACGGGGATTGTCGGCACCAGGCCAGTAGTCGAGAGCGTAGATCGCGCCAAGGCCGGCGATGAGAAAGGCCGGCAGAAGGAACAGGCCGGAAAGAGCGTCCACCATCACGGTGAGTGCCCCGCCGACGACCGCCCAGCCCACCTCGAGCGGCGCGCCGGTGAACCCGAGCACCGCTCGCATCGCGCCGGTGCAGCCCGCGACGCAGCCCAGCACGACGAACGTCGACGCTATGCCATCGCCCACACGGGACTCCCTTGCGAATGGGAGTGCCATGATCCCGCTCAGTCCGCACAGCAGCACCGCAATCAGTACTAGGATTTCGTTCATCTTCAGCCCTGCTTCCGGGCGTTCTCGAGGCGTCGCCCCGATCCGTCAGTTACCGGTCGCTCGCAGCTCCTTGTGACTCCGCTTTACTTGCGCCGGCGAAGCTCCGCCCCCTGCTCTCCAAGCACCGTTCCCGACGCTCCGAGCCCAGGGCTCTGCTCACCAGAAGCCTGCGTCGAGACCCCTGGCGCTCGACGTTCGAGTGCTGCTCGGTCGATCCGCTCCGCAAGAGCGAGGATCGTGTCTGCTCCGGCTCTGTCTGCAATGGCCTGTGCGAAGGCTGGATCCTTGAGTGCAGCGGACAGCCTGGCGAGAAGCACCAAGTGCCAACGACTCGTCGCTGACACGAGACTGAAAAACGTATGGACCGGCAGCCCGTCCGGCGCTCCGAAATCGATCGGGTGTTTGAGGTAGCAGAGCGTCAACGACGCACTGCGCTCACCGAGCAGAATCGGGGAACGAGCATGCGGAATCGCGATCCCCTTGCCCACTGCCGTGGACCCGAGCCGCTCTCGCTGCAACATGAATGAAAGGAGAAGCTCACGATCATCCTCACTGCCCAGTGGGATCGAAGCGATGATAGCTCGAAGGACCGACTCGCGATCCGTTCCGCCGACGTCGCAATGGACCCCACCTGCACCCAGCGCATCGCGAAGTGCAGTCGACTCGCGACTCTGCGCAGCCGACTGGATGAAAGGAGTCTCCGAGATACGCTGACCGTGGCTGGCCGCCCATTCGAGCAGCTCCACGTCGTTGAAACGGGACTCGCCGTCCACGCGGTGGTGCGGCAGACCACGTTCGCGAACCCACCGTTGGATCCCTACCTCTGAGGTACCCAGCAGCCTCGCCGCTTCGCTCAACGTCAGTCTCACAACGCTCACTCCGTTGTCACTTCATCGCCAGCATGAGACGACCCATTCCGGAAGAACCTGGAACGAGCAGCCGTTCGCTCTGAGACGGCGACCGACAACAACAACGGCGCGGACTATAGTCTTCCCCTTCAGGAAATCACGGAATTTCGCTAGATCCTCACCGTCCCCTCTTCACCGTCACTCTCGTGCGGTGTGCGTTCACGGACCCAGGAGGCTCCGGCCGCAAGCCGCCTTGCGTGCAACCCCTCCGAACGATTCCCGGATCAATCCTGCGCCCATCAGCGCGACGGATCGAGCTTCGCCAGAAGCTCGGCATCGTGTAGGCGCACCAGGGGCAGTCCCGAAGCGGTCCGCTCGACGGTATCATCCGGCTCGAGCCCCACGAGCAGATCGTCGTAACTGAGCACGGATGCGTGGTAGCCGGCGTCCTGGATCTGTACCCGGAGCTCCTCGAGCAAGAACCGCGCTTCCGCTGCCGCAACCCGACCCTGCTCGATGGCCACTTCGAGCCCCATCGGACGCGGCACGGGCGCTTGCTTCATCTGCTCGACGCTCCGCGAGCCGATCCAAGGAAAGAACGCGAACAACATGACGTAGTTGCGGTCCCGTCTCAGCAGCGGGGCGCCCGAGACGCGACGTGGCATCCGCTCCGCCCCGAAAACGGCGTCGTCCTCCAGCTGCTCGAGGCGCGTGGTCCCTGTGACGTAGATCGCCCGGGGATCAACCACCGGGATGCCGCGAGCGCCGAGCTCGCGCAACGTGGAGAAGACGGTGAACGGGTCCTGATAGTGGTAAGCGCTTCCTCGTTGCCCAGGGGAGGATGGCACCCGCTCTCCGGCACGGCTCGGGGTCCACAAGAGGTTCACTCCGTCCTTGGTCACGGTGTAGGAGATCTCGACATCTCGCGCCAAGCGCCAGAGCGCCGTTCGCCGCCAGCGTTCCGGTAGGAAGAAGTCGAACAGACGGGGATTCTTGCCAACGATCCAGAGCTCGCCCCCCGTGCTTTCGACCTGACCGGTCACGTAAGGCACCTCCAGCACGTCGTAGCGCGACAGGTGCTCGGGGAGGTCGTGGGATTCGTCGCGGTGCCCGAGCTCTTCGATGTAGTTCTTGCGCCGAAGGGTGCGAGACATCGCCTCGTACTCCTCGGTTCGCCCCAGCAGCTCGTAGTCGATCACGGCATACTCATGGGCTCCCAAGTGCCATCGAAGCCCCCGCACGGTCTCGTCGACCGCGCAACGGTCCGCGCTCGCGGGTTCCAAGAGCTCCGAGGCGTGCAGCTGCCGGACGATGACGTGCTGCGGCTTCATGTCAGCCACGATCCATCCCTTGGCACGCATGTGGGCCATGGCCTGCAAGTTGAGCGCCTTGATTTCCTCGATGAGCTCGTCTCTCGGAAGCCCTGCCGCCAGTAGCAGCTGAACCACGTCCATCCCCGGAATCCACTCGTAGACGAGCTTGTACTGCCGGAGAATATCGAGCTCGATGCCAGGATGCCTGGCTTGGATGCGCTGCATCTTCTCGCGCGAGCGCCCGCTCTGCCAGAGCTGCAGACTCTCGGGAGGGACATAGATCGCAAGCGGCCGTTGAGTGGAGAGCGAGAAGCTACGCGGGCCAAAAGCCCCCTCCCGCATCTCCATCACCAGGGAGAACTCCTCCCAAGGACTGTTGAACTCGGCGTTCAGCGCATCTTCCAGAGTTCGTGTATCGACCGGCACGTCCTCGCCGACGCGACAGTTCTTCACGACCAAGTTCACGGTTCGCCCGTCCACCGGCTTGGTACGCACGCGAAACACCGCGCTTGTTCCATCGAGCCGCTCGCGATTCGCCTTGAACCATTCACGCTCGTACCAGTTTTCGAGCCGAAGTTGCTCCTCGAGCTGGATGCCGAAACGCGTCAGGTACAGGTCGCCCCCCTGTTCCGGCTTGAGGTGCGAGTAGGTGACGCCAAGGATGGTCACCAGCTGTCCGCCGGCGAGCGGTGAGACGGCGTTCGGAACGAGGCGATGTGCAGGTCCGAGACGCGCCTGACTGAGGATGTCGCTTGGGTGTCGCACGATGGTCGCTCTGCGGGCTTTCGGCGCAGCCTACCACGGCCAGAGGCCGCGACAGCCCCGATCACGTTGCCGGGGATATCGGCTTTGGCGTGCGGCCTGACGCAAGACGCGCCGGTGACTCTCGGGTTGAGCGAGCCTGTCCCTCGATCGTGCATGGGAGCTCGATGGAAGGATGGACTGTGGGGACAGCGCAGAACGCCTCTGCCGCGGCCCAGTCGGAGCGTCGTCCTCCGGGCCGACCCTACGCCTCAGTAAGTCGAACTGCGCACTGTAGTGCGCAGCGTGTTGCGCACTGCGTCGTGATCCGAACGCCCGCGTCGAGCCACCGACTCCATGCGACCTCACCACGCTAGGCCACGAGAGTGTGGACGAGGACCGCCCGCTCGTACGTGCGCGCACCTCGTCACCAACGGAAGCTGGCGCAGGCGCACAACGTCGAGTGTCTTCCGTGCACCGCGCCGCTCAGACGCGGAAACGGGCGCGACGCCCAACGGCTGACGACCGCACGGGTGAAACACCGATGGTCCACTCGGGTTGGGACGCCGTTGAACGGCCCCCGTGGGGCTGCCCCCGGAGAACCGGCGATTTCTCCTTGGTAGCCCACGACCGACCAACAGGTCGACTCACGGTATGCGACACAGGGCGCCCCTCGATGATGGTTCTTGCTGAGGGCTCCCGCGTCACGCTAGGACCGCCCAACACCATGTCAGACGAAGTGCCGCCAAGCGTCCTACGGCATGGCGGAACGCCGGATGGCAAACGCCTACTCGCGCTTTGTCTCACCTCGCTTGGGGTCGTCTATGGCGATATCGGCACGAGCCCCCTCTACTCGGTGCGCGAGTGCTTCTACGGGGTGCACGCCGTGCCAGCCACCCACGAGAACGTTCTGGGCGTGCTCTCACTCGTGATCTGGGCACTGGTGATTGTCATCTCGGTGAAGTACCTGGCGTACGTCATGCGCGCCAGCAACCGAGGTGAGGGCGGCGAGCTCGCTCTCATGGCGCTTGCACTCCACAAGGCGACGCCCGGTGCCCGTACGACCGCGTTGATCACCATGCTGGGGCTCTGCGGCGCGTCGCTCCTCTATGGCGACGGGATGGTGACGCCGGCCATCTCGGTCTTGAGCGCGGTGGAAGGCCTCGAGGTCGCAGCGCCGGGCTTCGAACACTTCGTGGTGCCCATCACGGTCGCCATCTTGGTGGGCCTCTTCTTGTTCCAGAAACGCGGAACTGCCCGCGTTGGTTCGGTCTTCGGCCCCGTCACTCTGCTGTGGTTCGTCACGTTGGCGGCCCTCGGCATGAACCAGATCCTGCGCCATCCGAGTGTGCTCTGGGCGATCCTTCCCACTTGGGGCGTCTCATTCTTGGTGCACAACCAGCTCCACGGGTTCCTGACGCTCGGGGCGGTCTTCCTGGCCATCACTGGAGGCGAAGCCCTGTACGCCGACATGGGACACTTCGGCCCGAAACCCATCCGGTTCGCCTGGTACGCGGTGGTAATGCCGGCGCTCGTGCTGAACTACTTGGGCCAGGGCGCGCTACTGTTGAGCGATCCTGCGTCCGCCTCCAATCCATTCTATCGAATGGCTCCCTCCTGGGCCCTCTTTCCTCTCCTCGGCCTGGCGACGTGCGCAACCGTCATCGCTTCGCAGGCGGTGATCTCCGGTGCCTTTTCCGTGACCAGACAAGCCACCATGCTCGGATACCTGCCCCGGGTGTTCATCCAGCACACCTCGGCCTACCAGATCGGGCAGATCTACGTCCCGGCGGTGAATTGGGTGCTCATGGTCGCCACGATCGCGCTCGTGCTGGGCTTCCGCTCCTCTTCGAATCTGGCGGCGGCCTACGGAATCGCGGTAACGACCTCGATGGTCATCACGACGCTCCTGGCTTACGTCGTGGCACGCAAGCGATGGGGCTGGGGCAGGCTCCCGAGCCTCGCCCTCACAGGGGCTCTGCTGGTCGTAGATCTCTCCTTCTTCAGCAGCAACATCGTGAAGATCGCCCAGGGAGGCTGGGTCCCGGTTGCAGTCGCCGTACTCGTGTTCACCATCATGACGACCTGGAAGCGCGGTCGTACACTCCTCGGCCAGCAGATCCAGGCTGATATCGTCCCACTCGAGGATTTCTTCGAGCTCATGACGGTCGAGCCCACGCACCGCGTGCCGGGCGCCGCGGTGTTCATGACCAGCAACCCGCAGGGCACTCCCCCAGCGCTCCTCCACAACTTCATGCACAATCACGCCGTCCACGAGCGCGTGATGCTGCTCACGATACTCACGGAGGACGTTCCCTACGTTGATCCAACGGATCGAGTAGCACGCGAGGACCTGCGGGAGGGGTTCAGCCGCACCGTTGCCCGCTACGGCTTCATGGAAAGCCCCGACGTCGTCTCCCTCCTCGAGAGCAAGGACGTCCGGACGCCGCCCCTCGAGCACACCACGTTCTTCCTGGGTCACGAGACGCTCCTCGCCGACACACGCAGCGGAATGCTGCCCTGGCGAAAGCGGTTGTTCTCATTCCTGTCCCGCAATGCCCTGCGCCCCACCACGTTCTACAACATCCCGACGCGACGCGTGGTGGAGATTGGCTACCAGGTATCCCTGTAGCCCAGGATGAGGGCTCCCCCCGAGAGATACCCACCACCGCCCTGACAATACGTGATCGTACGAGGCGGGTGCCCTGGCCCCCGTTGGTGGCCCCTCTGGAAGGCGTGTGCCATGCTGGCCGCGATCCCAATCAGGAGTACCCGATGTCCTCGATACATGGCCACGCCGTGCTGGAGCTCATGCTCGAACACCCCGAGGGGCTGACGCGATCGGAACTGGAGCAGGCGGTAAGTCTGCGGTTCGGCGCCGACGCGCGCTTCCACACTTGCTCACGCGAGGACATGACGACGGCGGAGCTCGTCGATTTCCTCGACGAACGAGGAAAATTCGAGACAGCGGCCGGCAGGCTCGCCACACGCCGTGATCGAATCTGTAACCACTAGTCGCAGGTCGGCCGTGAGCAGCAAGGGGCGCCCGTACCGAACCGTAGTCTGCGATGGCTGGGAGGTGCTCGTCGGGCGAGCTGACTCCGACAACGATTATCTGACCTTCCGAGTCGCGGGAAAGCGCGACTACTGGCTGCATGTGGCCGGCGGCACGCCAGGAAGCCACGTCGTGATCCGAAACCCGAATGGGCAAGAACCCCCCCCTGCAGTCGTCGAGCAGGCTGCGCAGCTCGCAGCCTGGTACAGCAAAGCGCGGGGCGCGCCTCGGGTGGAGGTTCACTTCTGCCGCGTCTGCGATGTCGCAAAGGCGAAAGGGGCACCCGCGGGACAGGTCATGATTCGGCGATTCAAGAAGGTGAAGGTGACGCCTTCGCGCCTCGACTCCGTCGATGAAGACCAGTCGTAGTCACCTGCTCGACCCTTCTTGCACCACGATTCTGCCGAAACGCTCCGACTCACTCCCGACCGCGCCGCAAATGCGTGGGAGGCGCAACCTGGGCTGGCATCCAACGCTTGCGGTAATAGAAGTCCATGAACGCCGGGCACGCCTCGCGGAACAGCGTCTCCGCCACGTGATTCGCGGCCCGTATCACGGCTTCCTCCGAGTCGCAGAGCACCGGACTCACCCGGCCGAGTTCTCCAGTGAGCGCCAAGTGCTGGCAGCCGCAGTGACTCGCGCATCGGCCGCCATGCTCACACCCCGAGCACGTCTCTTCGACGCGGTCCACCAGATGCTGCAGATGCTGCACGCGCTCGGCGAGTACGCCGGTCGCAACGTTCCCAATCACGAGTTCGTGCTTGGTGTCATCACCCACCATCCGAACGCAGGGGTAGATGTTG
Source organism: uncultured Polyangiaceae bacterium (assembly GCA_964424695.1). GTDB lineage: Bacteria > Myxococcota_A > Polyangia > Polyangiales > Polyangiaceae > JAEWRL01. The sequence continues at coordinate 1,471 of CAYRKE010000156.1, read as the reverse complement.
CCCGAGGGCGCAACCGACCACTCGCGTCCAACGATCCGACAGCGGCTCGGACACCCGACACCGCCGTAGAGATGGGAGAGGATCTTGCTGTGGAACGGCTCCAGCTGGCGCTGCTCCCCGCGCCGGAAGGCCTCCATCCATACCTCTGCCGCAGCCAACAGCCCCTGCTCCAGCGCGCGGAGGTTTGCCTGCGCCCAGGGCTCCAGGAAGTTGAGCGCCAATCTGAATCGCCGGGCATTGGTGGCGAAGAGCTCGGCAACCACCTCGCCCAATCGCGAAGCCGTGTCCCGCGTCACCACGGTGTTGACGCTGTAGGGAATGCCTTCGGCATCTAGTCGATTCAGACTCGAGCGCACCCGCGCGTGACTGCCCTCGCCGTCATCCTGTCGCCGGACCGCGTCGTGCACCGGCTCCGGACCGTCCAGTGAGGTAGATACCTCCGACGGCAATCGCTTGAGCCACGCGACAGCGCGCTCCCCGAGGAGCGTCAGGTTGGTGCTGACCACGTAGCGCAGAGTCGGCGACCTCGACCCAAGCTCGGCGACACGCTCCTCGGCGTATTCGGCAGCGGTCTCGAGAAACTCCAGATGGAGCAGAGGCTCGCCGCCAGAGAAGCCAATATCGAGATGGCTTGGCGCCGAATCGAATGCCCGATCCAGGGCCTGACGCATCACCTCGTCAGGCATCCTGCGGTCAAACTTGTGCCCGGTATAGCAGTACCTACAGCGCAGATTGCACTGGTGGTCGACGACCAGGGTGAGCTCCACGGTGACCCTCTGGACCATGCTACGCCCGATCCGTCGGGATCCCCACCCCTCCCGTCAGCCCCGTCCCCGTCCCCGTCCCTCCGGTCGCACGCCGCACGCGCAACGGAGGTATTCGGCCCGGAAGGCAGCCGCCGCGGCAAACTGCGCGGGAGACCGAACCAGTAGCCGGAACGCACCCGCGCACCTAGCCAGGGCGAGCTCGGCGTTCGCGCAGCAGTCGTCGAGACAATTGCGTGCCTGCCCGGGGATGAATCGGGTACTGGTCCGTCATGGTTAGGGCGGCGCTGAAGGAATCGGCCCGCGGGCGGTATACATCCGAACATCGTCTTCGGCGGGGCTGTCACCGCTGTAGGATGTCGTGGTCTGCGGGTACCGACACCGAACGGTAGACCCAAGACCGGCTGCGCCGCAGCCAGGAAAATGGGCTGTGTAATCAACCTCGAGACAAGTACCAGCCGAGATTGATGGGTTCCAGCCCGCCGGGCGGCGCGACTTCTTACCGAGGTCGCGCCGCCGCCGGCACTCTCAGCATTTCTACGAGAATTGCCTGCTAGTTTCTTCTGGCAATCCGGCAGTCACGTCACCTTGCCACATCCGTCGGGTCTACCTGGAGCAGCAAACGGGAGTATGCGTTCACGGCCCCAGAATGCCCGCTGCGCAAGCCGCCTCGCCCACGAGGCGCACCGAGGACCGGAGCGGAGCGT
>CAYRKE010000155.1:0-18008 GCA_964424695.1 uncultured Polyangiaceae bacterium | reverse complement strand
ATGCTACTCAATCTGCGATACAGCGTGGCGCGACCGATCCCGAGGAGCTTCGCGGCTCGCGCGACGCTACCGTTGGCGGCCTTCAAGGCGCGCCGAATCGCGCGACGCTCCAGCTCGCGCAGCGGGATGATTTCGTCGTGCTCGTGCTCGATAGCGGGCAAGCTTGGCCGCCGTTCGCTCGACGGAACAGGCCGGAGAGAGTCGGGAAGGCTCGCGAGGCGAACCGTCTTCCCGGAGGTGGAGAGGACAGCCTGCTCCAGCATGCGGGCCAGCTCCGTAACATTGCCGGGCCAGTCATGGCGCATCAGGGCGCGAAGCGCGTCCGGTTCGATGGACTCCACTGTGCTCTCCCTGGTCTTGGCAAACTCGCGGAGGAAGTGCGCCACGATGAGCGGAATGTCCGCAGTTCGATCCCGAAGGGCCGGGAGCTTGATGGGGTACACCACCAAGCTGAAGAATAGGTCCTCCCTGAGTGCCCCTTGGTCTACGGCCGCTCTCGGGTCACCGGTGGTGGTGGAGATGATCCTCACATCCCGGACTCGTGCCCTGCCGGCTTCGCTGCGAAGCTGCTGGAGCACCCGGAGGCATCCCACCTGCGCCGTTGGGCTGAGTCGTTCCACATCCTTCAGCACCAATGTGCCGCCGGCAGCCTGCTGGAGGGCTTGTGAGAAGTCCAGCGGTAGGGAGACGTCAACGGCTCGGTAGTGACTCTCGAGTTCGTCGTCACTCGATCCGTTGGACGGTTCCGCAGCGCAGCCCAAGACCACCAGGGGGCCTTCGCGTCGACCCGTCTCGTGAATGAATCGCGCCACCGCTTCCTTGCCCGTTCCAGGTTCACCGTGAATGGAAATCGCGACGTCCGTGCTGGTCACCCGGTGGAGCTTCGAATGGACGCGGCGCATCGGAGCGCTCTCGCCGACGAGTGCTCCAATGTTGTGCTCCGCGAGGCTCTCGTCGCGGAGCGCCACCACGAGGCGGTGCTGATCCATGGCCGAGGCCACAGCATCGAGCAGTCGCCGGCGCTCGAGTGGACGGGGAAGGTAGTCCTGAGCCCCGGCCCGCATGGCAACGACGGCCGCGTCGGCGTCGCGCCGCGGACCCAGCACGATGACGGGCATGTCAGGCTCTGCGGCTCGAAGGCTCTGAAGGTTCTCCAGACCCTCGGAGCCCGCGGGATCGACGTCGAGACAGACGACCGCGGGCGTTTCGCCGTGGGATAGGACTCGCGAGACCGATGGGAATAGCTCGGCGAAGTAGCCTTCCTGCCGGATCCAGGCGAGAAGTTGCTCCGCTCCGGCGTCTCGCCCGACGAGAGCGACGAGCGGCGACACAGGGACCTTTTCTGGCAGCGTCGATTGGACTGGGATGGGGTACACGGCTCCTAACTGGGCAACGGCCACCTTGAGCATGTCTTTAGGTTCTCCGGCGCGATCCCCCCGCCCTCGGACCATGTTCCAGGACCATCGCCTGCCCTGCGAGAGCACTTTCGACGCTGGGCCAGTGGCCCGATCAGGCGCCGAAGACGCCCAGCACCCCGCCTCGCTGCGTGTTGGGACGCCCCGCAGGCACGCTCGAGGCTCCCCGGCGGGTATGGACGGAGACGGGCTTGGAATCGGACCGCGAGTCCGTGTACCTTGACTGGGTATGAAGCTGGAGAACACGACCATCCGACGCCTGCGGGATGCACTGCTGCAGACCGGCAGGCGCCCCAGTATCGTTCTGTCCCCGGCCTTCGAGATGCTCGCAAGGAAGAACGTGCTGAGCCTGGAAGAACGGACGGCGCTGACGCGAGTCGAGCCAGTCGCCGAAACCATGTACCTCATGGCGGCATCCGATGGGCGCATTGGAGACGCGGAGCGGGATGCGATCCGGGGGGCAATCCGAGGTCTGACGGGCGGGGTGCTGCATACGGGCGTGATCAGCGTCATGCTGGAGAGTTTCGAGGAACGCCTCCGCGACAACGGGCGCGATGCGCGGCTACACGAGATCGCCGAGGAGATTGGGGAGCAGCCCAGCGAAGCAGAGGCGGCATTCGTGCTGGCAGCCGCCGTAGCCTTGGCGGATGACGTGATCGGGGACGAGGAGAACGCTCTCCTCAATCAGATCGCGGAGTGGTTCCGCATTCCGGCCGAACGCACCGCACAACTACTGAGCGAGCTCGAACAGGACCGAGGGACGGGCTAGCCACTGGTCGCACGGCTCAGGCCGTGACGCGAAGCGGCGGGCTCGCTCCGCGCAGAATCGCGGGGCCGGAAACGCCGAGAATCTATTGTGCTAGACACCTCGCGCCGCGGACAATATCTTTCGCCCCGTGAGGATTGCAGTCGTTGGAACTGGGTATGTTGGTCTGGTAGCTGGTGCCTGTTTCGCGGACTCCGGCACGGATGTCGTCTGCGTCGACGTGGACGAAGCGAAGCTGGCGCGACTGAGGCAAGGCAAGGTGCCCTTCTTCGAGCCCCATCTCGAGGAACTCGTCACACGGAATTGGCCTAGCCGGCTGAACTTCAGTTCCGATCTCAAAGCATCCATCCGCGGCGCGGAGGCGGTGTTCATCGCGGTAGGGACTCCGCCCAATGAGGATGGGTCGGCAGATCTGACGCATGTCCTCAAGGTCGCCGAGGACGTCGCGGAGGCGGCGGAACATGACCTGGTTCTGGTCCTCAAAAGCACGGTCCCCGTTGGAACCAACGCGCGTGTCTCGGCAGTCGTGGCCAAGCACTCGGTGCATCGCATCTCGGTCGTCAGCAATCCGGAGTTTCTCAAGGAGGGAGATGCGGTCAACGACTTCCTCAAGCCGGACCGAGTCGTCATCGGAACCAACGACGACCATGCGTTCGACGTCCTCGCCAGGCTCTATGCGCCGTACAACCGGCAGCGGAGTCGCATCCAGCGCATGAGCCCCAAGAGTGCGGAGATCGTCAAGTATGCCGCCAATGCGCTCCTCGCCACGAAGATATCCTTCATGAACGAGGTAGCTCAGCTCTGCGAGGCCGCAGGAGGAGACGTCGAACACGTGCGGATCGCGCTTGGCTCGGACCAGCGGATCGGGTTCCCGTTCCTCTATCCGGGGCTCGGCTTCGGTGGCAGCTGCTTCCCCAAAGACCTCCGGGCGCTGACACGCACCGGCATCGACTTCAACACCCCGATCCGGATCGCGGAGGCGGCGACTGCTGCCAACGAGATCCCCATTCAGATCATGATGCGCGCCATTCGCGAAGAGGTCGGGGAGCTCAGCGGGCGCACCTTCGCGATCTGGGGGCTCGCGTTCAAACCGCGAACCGATGACGTTCGCGAGGCGCCCGCGCTCAAGGTCATCAAGGAGCTCGTAGCGGGCGGCGCCAAGATCCAGGCGACGGATCCCGAAGCGCTCGATACCGCGCGCGCAAGTCTCGAGGCGGGTGGGCTGATGGGAAGCGTCAAGCTCATGGCGGACAACTACGAGGCGTGCAAAGGCGCGGACGCCCTGGTCATCGCCACGGAGTGGAACGAGTATCGAAGCCCGAACCTGGAGGCGCTCGCTGAGCTACTCTCCCTCAAGGTGATCTTCGACGGGCGCAACATGCTGACGCCTGAAGCCGTTGTCGAAGCAGGGCTCGTATATCGCAGCATGGGCCGCCCCGCGGCTCGGCCTTAGCCGTGCTCCCATAGACCGCCGCCGACTACGCAGGATGCGCCGGTACGGGCATCCTGGGGTGGGCGCCCGAAGCAACGGGGCGCGCGGTCCGACGAGAGACGTGGGCTAGCGCAGACCCTGAGCGCAGCTTGGATTCGCAGCACCGCGCCGCTTCGGCCATGGTGTCGCTGTCGGGCGATTCTTGTCATCCGCGCAACCGGCATCCAGACCGGGATGCTCAGCTCGACCAGCCCCAAGCTCGTCCCGTCAACATAGTCGAGCACCTCCGCGTGTTGGAATCGTCGCGGGCATCGACGTCGTATGAAGAGCGCCTCGAGGGACGTGAGACTACCGAACCCTCGTGCCCCCAGCTTCTGAGAAACGCTTCCTGCGAAGGGCGCCTCTACAGTGCTTGCAGCCGATTGAACGCGAGGGGCCGGATTCCCGTTCTCCGGCCCCTGGTGGTTCGACTGCGTCCTTCTACGGGCTAGAGAGAAACCTCGAGTGGAGTGGCGCTGTTGGTGTATAGGGTCGAGGCTGGTCCCAATTGGCCGCCGTTGTTGTCGCCCCAGCAGTAGACGCGGTTGGACTGCGTCACTAGACAGGCGTGCGCGCTCCCCATAGCCATCTGGGCGGCTCCGTCACTACTGCTCCAAGCCGTTACGGGGCTGGCGCTGCTGTCGGTGGTGAGATCTCCGAGGAGACCACCAATCAGCCACGAGTCGCGGTCCCGGTTGCTTCCCCAACACATGACACTCCTGCTCGACGCGTGGATCATGCAGGCAGTGGAGCCGCCCGTGGCGACCTCGGCGATGGCGGAACTGGTCGTCACGCGGGAGGGGGTGCGACACCGCTCTGTGGAACAATTGGGCCCGATCTCGTGGAAGTAGTTGTCGCCCCAGCAGCAGACGTCACCAAGCCATACGGCGCAGCTGAGACGACCGGAAGCGGCAAACGCGGTGACTCCGCTCGAGATTCCGCTCGGTGTCACGGGAAGCCCGTCGGTCGATTCGGTGGAGCCATCTCCCATGTTCCCATAGTAGTTGTTGCCCCAACACTGGAGGTAGTTCGTGAGAAGAGCGCAGCCGTTGTACCCTCCTTTGACCTGAGTGATATTGCCGAGCCCGTCTTCTGGACAAGCGACGCAGGCGTTGCTCTCGACATGCTCGTTGGTTTCGCACAGGATGGCGTCGCATAGCGTATCGTTGCCTGACGCGTCGTCTCCGGCTGCGTTCGTCATCCCTGGGTCACAGCTGACGCAAGCAGAGGCCACGACGTGCTCGTCCTCTGCGCACAGAATCGGAGTGCAGCTGGTATCCTCACCGGTAGCGTCGTCGCCAGCGGGGTTCGCCGTGCCGAGAGGACACGGGACGCATTCGCCCGCACTCACGTGGTGATCCACACCACAGAGGTTCCCGTCGCACTGTGTGTCTTCGCCAGTAGCGCTGTCGCCAGCGCGGTTTCGGGCATCAGATTGGTTCCTTCCACCTCGGCACCAATTTCCCACGTCAGTACCATGCCCCCGCCGAACTCAGAAGAGCGATAGCTGCCCCTTGATTTCCAGATCGACACCGCACTCTACCAAGAAGTCCTGGACAACCCCGTCGAGTTCGCGCGACGGGAGGCCCGACACCGTCGCCACCACGGCGTGGTTCTCTGCGTTGGCCTCAAAGCCGGTGATCCGACAGCCTTCGGGCAGGATCGAACGCAGAAGAGCTCGCGGGTTCGATTGTTTCCGGCTTCTGGCAGCCGCGAACTCGACAGCATGTCCCGTAGCTCGCTCGATGTGCCACTTCAAATACGCGTACCGTTCATTGTCGACTTCCGGGCTGCGGAACCTGATCTGAACGACGTGGTTCTCCACCAGCACCCTCGCGCCGCGAGCCCCCGCCTGCCGCAGAAGGTGCTGGGCTTGCTTCTCGGCGGCTTGCGATGATAGAGCCTGTTGGGTCGGCTCATAGCGAGGCACGGGCTCGCCATCGAGCCCCGCCACGACGACCCCCGGCGGCAGGCTCATGAGAATGGACTGCACCTCTTCCAGCGACGAGGCATTCCGAATGCTGAGAAAGGCTTCGGGGCTCGTGACCTTGATCCCCTCGAGGGACTTAGCCTCGCGGAAGGGATCCCTGCCGCGGCAACGCCACTTCGTCGGCAGCCCCGCCATCTGGACGGCATCGTACTGGAGCTGATGCGTGCTCCGATCGACCAGGTCGAGCACCGTGCACGCCTCCTTGCCAGGCGCCTTGCGGAGCCCTCTGCCCACGCATTGGGTGTACACGAGGGGGGACGTAGTGGGCCTGGCCATGAGGATGCAGGCCACTCCTGGGTCGTCGAAGCCCTCGGTGAGCACGCCATAGTTGGTAAGAACCTGGATCTCTCCGCTGCGGAAGCGCTCCAACACCACGTGTCTGTCCTGAGTCTTGCCGTCGATCTTCTCGGCGGTGATGCCGAGGGAACGGAAATCCAGCGCCAAGTGCTCGGCGTGCTCGACTCCTGCGCAAAACACGATGGTCCTCTTCCCAACGCCTTGCTCGAACCAAGCCTTGATGGCTAACGCACGGTGTTCGTTCGTATCCATCACCTTGGAGAGAGCACCGACCTGAAAATCCCCACCAGAAAGCTTCACCCGATCCAGCCTCAGCTTCGTATCGATGGTGAAGTACCGTATCGGAACCAGGTACCCAAGATCCTCCAGATCCGTGCGGGTGATTTCGAAGGCAGTCTGACCGAACACGTCCAGGACGGATCTGCCGTCGGAGCGCCGAGGCGTTGCGGTCATCCCCAGCAGGAGCGTGCTCTCGGCAGCTTGGGACCAGAAGTAGTCGATGACGTCGGCCCAAGTGGGTGCCAGGGCGCGATGACACTCGTCGCAGATGACGAGATCGAAGGCCTTGGGATCGTAGCGATCCTTGCGACGGACCAAGGACTGCACCGACGCGACGGTGATATCCGCCGTCCCGCTGGCCTTGCGCTCGCCTTGATCGACCTGGACTTCGAGCCTGGGCAAGTGCTGCCGCAGGGTGCGGACGGTCTGATCCAGGATCTCTCGTCGATGTGCCACGAAGAGGGTTTTACCGAAGCGCCGCCTCTCTCGAAGTGCCTTGATGATGTATGTGGCGACGACAGTCTTTCCGGCGCCGGTCGGAAGGTAGAGGAGCATCCGCCGCTCTCCCTTCTCCGCAAAGCGCGAGACGACAGAACTGACGGCAGCCTTCTGGTAGGGTCTGAGGCGAAAGGGAGGCATTGGGAACAACGCGCGACCAAGCTCGCGTCTGGAAGCGGTACACCCACCCGACGTTCGTCAACGGGCGCAGCACTCCCGCCTAGCGCGGCGGCTCGGGCTGGTCCAGGGACATGGGGAGAATGCCCAGCCGGCTGAGACTGAAAGCCAACCTCCAAGACAGGTTCGTCGGGCGGCTAGCTTCCGAATAGCCGGGTCTGGACTGCCAGCCACTGCACGCGCAGCGCTTCGCCTAGGTCCGCCCTCGAAGCCACCGGGTGATTGCCGGCTCGCTCCATCTTCTCCTCACCGCCGGCAACGAGCAAGTACACCTGAAAGATGGGACGCAGTGGCACGCGCAGAATCGTTCATGCCGGCCACATCGCATTGCCCCAGAAATGCTCGCAGCCGACAACCTACAGATCGTATTTCCCAGCCGCTTCGGGCTGGTAACAGACGCGGAGCACGCGAACCACTCTCTTGCGATTTCCGGGTAGTGGCCACTCGATGGTTTGACCTGCCCGCAGCCCGAGAAGCGCGCTTCCAAGCGGAGCCAACACCGAAATGTGACCAGCATCCGCGTTGCCGTCTCGTGGGTAGACCAGGGTCAGCTCCCGCACGCGACCGCTGTCGAGTTCTTCGATCTCGACCCGAGAGTTCATCGTGACGACATCGCTTGGCACATCGCAAGGCTCGACGATGGTCGATCGGCAGAGCTCCTCGTCGAGCAACTCCACAGCTTCGGATTGACCCGGTGTCGCCATGAGCATGGCTGCGCGAATCCGTTCCAAGTCCGTGGCTGTGATGAGGAGGCTCGGTTGTCCCATAGCCAGAGGAAGATAGCGCACGCATCCCCGAGCGCAATCGCCTTGGGCGGCGTTTCGCCTCTGACGCCGCGGGTCGTGACGCCTCGGGGCCGGGCTGCGGCGTCCCCGATAGCTGCGTTTCTGCGCTGATCCGAGCAGGCGGAGTCGCCTCCCCGTGCTCAACTGCAAGGACTGCGACCTCCCTGCCGAGGTTGTGGAGGCGCGCGCCGTGCGTTAGCCTGGACCCGCGGCTTTCGCACCCACGATGCACCCGAGCCTCGGGCGAGGCCCTGTAAACCGGGATTTTGGGCGCACAACAGCTCGGCGAGACCCAACTCAGCGACCCAGCGATGCAAAATCTCAGTGTTCTCATGACATTTGCTGGTGGTTTGGCGGGTGCGCTCGTGCTCGGGTACGTGGCTCACCGGCTCAGAGCGTCGCCGATTGTCGGCTATCTGCTGGCGGGCATCGCCGTCGGCCCCTTCACGCCAGGGTACGTCGCTGACCACGCCGTGGCTGAGCAGTTCGCGGAAATCGGCGTCATCCTGCTGCTGTTCGGAATTGGCCTCCGCTTCCATCTGCGTGAGCTCATCGCCGTGTGGCGGGTGGCGGTGCCCGGCGCGTTGATTCAAAGCACGGCCTCGACAGCCATGGTGGCACTGGCGCTCCACCTGATGGGGTGGAGCCTGATTTCTGGGGTCATCCTCGGCATGGCGACCTCGGTGGCGAGTACCGTGGTCATGGCTCTGGTCCTCGCCGAGCGTCGCGATCTCCACTCGCCCATCGGCTACATTGCCATCGGGTGGACGGTCGTCGAAGACCTGATCACGGTGGCCCTCCTCCTCCTGCTGCCGATCGTTTTCGAGCCCGATCGTCCGGCAGGGGACAGCGCCGGAGCCGCACTCGCCTATGCTGCCGTCAAGGTGGTGGGGCTCGTCGCGACCGTGGTGGTCCTCGGTCGCTGGGTCATTCCTTGGGCTCTCGAGCGAATCGAGACCACGCGCTCGCGCGAGCTGTTCACGCTCGCTGTGTTGGTCCTCGCCCTGGGGATCGCCGTGGGGTCGTCCCTGGTCTTCGGGGTGTCCATGGCGCTGGGGGCGTTTCTGGCAGGCTTGGCCGTCGGCCGCTCGGAGTTCGCCGCGCGGGCTGCAGGAGACGCCGTGCCCATGCGCGACGCCTTCGCGGTTCTGTTCTTCGTATCGGTCGGCATGCTCTTCGACCCCAAGAGCCTCGTGGAGAGCCCTCTTGCCATCGCCGTGGTGTTGTTGGTGGTCGTGGTGGGCAAGCCGATCGCCGCTGCCCTCACCGTTCGCCTCCTGGGAAAGCCCGCATCGCTCGCCATCCCAGTCGGGGCGGCGTTCTCCCAGGTAGGAGAGTTCAGCTTCATTCTCGGTGCCGTCGCCCGTCGTCTGGGCTTGCTCGACGACACGGGATGGAACGCCCTCGTGGCGGCATCGATCCTCTCGATTGCGCTGAACCCAGCGGTCTATCGTTGGGCTCGCCGTCTCAGCGTGCCAGCATCACGCCTCCGCCCGCTCGCGGCGAACACGCCGACAGAACTCGACACTCGTCGGTGCATTCTTGTCGGTTACGGTCCTGTGGGAAGGATCGTGCACCGGCTTTTGCTGAACCGCGACGCGCTGGTAACGATCGTCGACCTCAACCTGAACACCGTCCGAAGCCTGCGCGCCGAGGGTCACAACGCCATCTATGGGGACGTGCTGCGCCCGGGCACCCTCGACGAGGCGGGGATCGCGCGGTGTGGTAGCCTGATTCTGAGCGCCGACGTCGAAGACGCAGCCGAGATCATCCGGCAGGCCCGCCTGCTCAATCCCGGGCTCAAGGTGCTAGTGCGCTGCACCCACCTGCGCGACGCAGCAGCCCTTCGCCGGGTGGGGGCCAACGTGGTGGCTGCAGGCGAGGCCGAGGTCGGCGTGGCCCTGGCCGAGGCCGTAACCGCCAGTGACCCAATGGATCCCGTCACCGCAATAGAGCAGCGACGTGCCGTCCGCAGCCAGCTATACTCCGTGCCGGACGCGGCAGAGGTTCCCGAAGCGAGTTCCTAGTGTTCTGCCGCAAGGCGAGCCATACCAGTAGCCGAAGTGGATCTTGAATTCGATCGGTCAGTGTCTTCGTCAACGCAAGGGGAGTTGCCGCCTCCCCTTGCCCCCGGGATGCGTCCGCATTCACGGCTCGATCCACGGCGGGTCCTGCTCCTGGCGGCTGGCGTCGTGTGTGTGGGGTTGGGCGTGGTCGGAGTGTTGGTTCCCCTGCTTCCCACCACCCCCTTCCTGCTGCTGGCCTCTGCCTGTTTCCTTCGCAGCTCCGACCGCCTGCATCGCTGGCTTCTGGGCAACCGCATTTTCGGCGACTACCTGCGCCGCTACAGGAACGGTGAGGGGCTGCCGTTATCGTCGAAGGTGACGACGCTCGTCTTGCTGTGGGCCTCCCTCGGAGCTTCGGCTTTCTGGGCGGTGCCCGGGCGGCTCTGGTGGGTCAAGCTCCTCCTGCTGGGTGTCGGAATCGGCGTGACCGTCCATATTCTGCGCATCAAAACGCGGAGGCAACCGTGACCCCAATGCCGCCCAGGCGCCCCCCCACCACAACGTTTCTGGCGAAGACCGAACCCACGGCCTACAGCTACGACGATCTCACGCGTGAAGGCAAGACGGCATGGAACGGGGTACGCAACGCCGAGGCGCGCAGAAACCTGCGCGCGATGCGGCTGGGGGATCAGGTCCTGATCTACCACTCCGGGAAGTCCCCCGCGATCATCGGTATAGCGGAGGTCACGAAAGAAGCGTATCCCGAGCCCGGTGCCGAGGCATGGAGCGTCATCGACCTGCGGCCGGTGCGGCGCCTCGCGCGGCCCGTCACGCTGGCTGAGCTGCGGAGCATTCCGGAGCTCGCACCCTGGGCTCTCCTTCGGCGCTCCAGGCTGAGTGTCGTGCCGGTGTCGTCAGAAGAGCTGGCGTGGGTGATGCGGCTCGAGCGCAAGCCGCTGGGGTAACCCCTGAGTCTCGCGCTCAGATTTCCGCTGGACCCAGCGCGTTCCCGGCGGCGCCCTGTCCTTCTCCATTCGGCTTCAGCACGATCTGGATTGGCTCAAGTTCGACGCTTCGCTGTGGTGGGCCGCGCTCTTCGCACACTGTCATTGCCGGCTTCCAAAGACGGGGGAGAGTGACTCGAACGATTCGATCGAGCGCTGCAGGGTCAGACGCGGTGACCGGAGCCGCCCCCGGGTGTCACCCCGGCTCCGGCCACCGCTGATGGAGCTCCTGCTGCCCCCACGTTCGCATGCTTGCCCTGAGCTGCCCCGAGCCTGGGCAAGCGATCGCAGGTGCACCATCCTGAGACAATGCGAGGCTCGACGCTATTCCGCGGGCAGTTTCACAGTAGCCCACCCGTTGGCGGGCATCTCGAACTGCACCGTTCGGCCGCCAGCACTCAGCCCGGTCTGCCCACCGCTCGTGCTGTGGAGGATCGCGACGATATCGCCGTCAGGATTTCTGAAGGCGACTGCGTCGCTGCTACTGATCGGGACACGGCGGGCACCGGGCTCGACGTACTGCCCAATGTGACGGAAGATATGGTACGCTGGCGTCACCACGTAGTGGCCGTTTGCCACGGTGATCAGTGCGTTCTGCGGCCACCTCCGCTTCTCGTCGAGGTTGAAGCCCTTGTCGTCGAGCACCATGTTCCAGGCCATGTATGCGTTGACTCCACCGAGGATCCAGTCCCTGAGCAACTGCCAACTTTCTTCGGCGTAGGCGAAGTTATTGGGAGCGCCGGACGCGAGGAAGTTGGTGGCATTCGCATCCATCGCGCTGGTCGCCTGCGACGAAAGCCAGGGGTAGTTACCGCATTGGTGCTCGGTCTGGTAGACGAGCAGACCACGGTCCACGTATGAAGCCAGCCGCTCGCTCATACCCCATTGTAGTCCCACGCCCTTGACCAACGCCTTCGCATCGGGGTCGTTCATCACCTCTTGCCCGAGGGCGTCATCATCGTCCTTGTTGGACAGGGTTCCGAGCCATATCTCGGCCGTGATCCCTTCGGCCTCGAAGGTGGGGACGAGGTTGTTCTTGATATACTCGTTGTACAGGTATCCGGAGCCACTCGCCCACGAGCACGAGGGGTAATGCTGCGCCCATCCCGGCTCGTTCTGCGGATGCACGGCGTAGATATCGATCCCCTCGGCAGCGTATGCCTGCACGAACCTGGCGAGATACAGGGCATGTGCGTTGAGGATGACCTCCTCGTTCCTGATGGTTCCGGCATCGAAGGGGCTGTCGAACGTGCCGTACTGATCCGAGGAGGTCTCAGCGTGCTTCATCCATGTGGGGGGCGACCACGGGCTGGCCCAGAACCTGAGGTCTGGGTTGATGGTCTGCGCCGCCTTGATATAGGGGATGATACCCGTGTCGGGGTCCTTGTCGCGGTCGATGGAGAAGTTGACCATCGAGGTGTCATTCGCCGTTTCGTTGAGGCTGTAGCGGTCCATCGCGTAGTCGCTGGCGCCGATGGGAATGCGCCCCTCGTGGAACCCGATGCCCTCCCGGTCGTCGAAGAGGAGTCGGAGCACGCGGGTCCGATCTTCCTCACTGAGAGTCATGAGCTGCTGCCAGCCCTTCTCATTGAAGGTGCCACCAAGTCCGTACCAATCCTGCAGTTCCTGCTGAGCGGTGACGGTCACGTTCGCTGCGCCGCTGCCGTATATCGGGTCAACCTCCTGCCACCAGGCGTCGTTCGTCGAGACAATCACAATGGCTCTTGGCTGCTCGACCGTGACATTTTGCCCCCCCGCGGCATCCGCCCCGCCGCTCGATGCGGCCGTAGCGCCACCACTCGCCATCTCGGCGGCTCCGCCGCTCTCCGACGAGTCAGAGCCCGCACTTGCCATCGAACTCGCTCCCCCGCCCATCGTCGCTGTCGCGCCACCGACCGCCGTTGGGTCCGCGCCCGCGTCACGCAATCCGCTCGCGCCGCCACTTGCCGTCGGTACCTGGGTCCCACCGGATGTCGGCGCGGTGGTTCCGCTCGTTGTCGGTTGCCCATTCCCGCTGGATGCTCCAGTCGCCCCGCCGGCTGCCGTTGGGTCCTCACCCGCGCCGCGCAATCCGCTCGCACCGCCACTTGCCGTCGGTATCTGGGTCCCACTGGTCGTCGGCGCGGTGGTTCCGCTCGTTGTCGGTTGCCCATTCCCGCTGGATGCCCCAGCCGCCCCGCCGGCTGCCGAAGGCGGCGCAGTGCCTGCCCCCTCGTTCGCCGTCGCAGGACCGCCGCTGTCCGTACTACTCGACCCCGGGTCTGGAGAGCTGACTGGGATGCCTCCGGTGGCGCCACCAGTCGTGCCATCGCCTTCGTTGGTACCGCCGAGACGATGATCCTCGACGGTGCAGCCGAATGCGAGCATAGCTGCCATCAGCGAGACAAGGTGTGTACGAACTCGAATCGGGCTGCCTGATAGGTTCATAATGCCCCTCTATGTATTGAAGCGCGCGTTCGGATCACGGTGCTCTGTGCTCGTGCAACAGCGCCCGGAGCGCGTCCGCAGCACGCGACCTCGGAGCGACCCGGAGAATGGTCTGGGCTTCACGTTCAGCTACTGCGACTTGTCCCAGCGCGAGCAGAGCCTTGACGCGCAAGATGACACTCTCTGGATAGAGTGCCCCATCAGAGAACTCGGCGCGGTGTCGATCCAATAGTGCAAGTGCGCGGCTCGCTCGGCCCAGCGACAGCGCACGCCGGGCAGCATCGAGCATTGCCACCTCGCGTTCCAGCCGCTGACTCGGGCTGGTCATTGGACGGGCCGCCGCGCCAGCGCTGCTGCTTTGAATGCGCTCCGCGCTGGCAAACGCCGCAGTCCCCAGCGGCAACGGAGCGGAGGGCACTGGTGCGCTTCCGAGCTCCGCCCCCGGATCCGTCGCTTCGGGGTAGAGCCCCGCCGGGTTCTTCACGGAGCTCCGCGCACCGCCAGCCGTGGGCATCGTTCGCGAGCTCATTGCAGCAGGGTGCAGACTGCTCAACGCATCTCCCTGCGCGTCTGCAGGTGCAGGCTTGACTGCACCCGCGCGTTCCGGAGATGGGGGCGTTGGAGCGCCTCCGCGCGCTGAGTCGACAACGCGCGCTGAATCGTGGATCCGCAGCGGCGCACTGCCCTCCAGTTCGTACCGAACACCCACGATGCCCATGGTCGCTCCGGTCACCAGGAAGGAGAGCGTCGCCACTTTGAGCGTGCTCGCCGCCCCGAAGGTACCGAGCCAAGTCCCGGCGCCGCCCGCGGAAGAAACAGCAGCCGCACTCTTGGTCAGAGCCGCGGTCGCCAGCGCCGGTAACGTGACGCCCACCGCAGCGGCCACCCGCGCGGGCGTGTCCGCGGGCGCCTCGTCGCGTTTGGCCGAGCGCAGGAGCGCCAGAACAACCTCGTCGTCCGTCGAGTCTGCGAGCCTGAGCGGGTCGATCATCGCGCGTCGCCTCCCTGAGCGCCTGTCTTGAGCTCAAGGCAGGCGTTCTCGAACACCCTGCGCGCCCGACGCAGTCGCGACGCGATGGTTCCCGCGGGAAGCCCGAGGATCGGGCCGAGCTCACTGCGCGTGAATTCCTCCAGTTCGAAGAGCACGAACACCTCCCGCAACTCATCCGGCATGGCGTCGAGCACGCGCTGCAGGAGCTCGCGCATCCGGCTGCTGTCCACAAGGTCGTCAGGCAGAAGGCCGCCCGTGGGCGCGGAGGCTTCGAGTTCCTCGATGGGCTGCTCCCGGCGCCCGCGCTGGAGCCTGCGGTAGTTGGCAGCGACGCGAACTGCGGTTGCGTGCAGGAAGGCCCGCTCACTACCAGCGGCGATCTCGTCTAGCCGGCGAGCCGCCACGATGAACACCTCCTGGGCAGCGTCATCCAGTGCACTCGCCGCCACGCCGAGTCGAAACAGAGCGCGCCAGATTCGCCGCGACTCATCACCCACGAGCGCCGTGAGCCGATCGGTCCTGCGCCGCGGCAATGGATCCTCTCGTGCCTTGGGGACCGAGAGCGAGAGACGTAGGGGCTGGGCTGGCATCCCTTGTGGCCTACATGTCAGAGAAGGCGAATTCGGATCACGGAAGCCGAACCGAGAGCCCCAACCGCGCCGCGCCCCCCCAACCCCGAGCGCGAAACGCCGCGACTCTACCCCTGGGGCCATCGAAGTAGAAGCTGTCCCGACGACCGGGAAGAACCAAGGCGACCTCGCTCGTTAGGGCGAGAGGCCCCAACCACTGGGCTTCGCCAAGCGCACCGAGCTCGACGGCCCACCAAGGCACCGTGGTGCGCTGGGGATCATCGGTCGTGAACCCCTGCGCCGCCTGTCTTCCGACTTCAACGCCAACCATGGGCCGGAGCGACAGGGCACCGCTCTCGGGCCACCTCAATGGGCTCGTCACGCCCCGCATGGTCCACCACCGAAACGTGGCTCTGCCGGCCTCGGTCGACACGTCCGAGGTGGCCCGAGTGAGCGCACCCAATCTGAATTCGGGTGACCAGAGCCCGCGAGACCGGTACGTCACCCCGATATCGGCCCCGGGCCCGAACGACAACGTGGGCCCCGCCGCAGTATTGAACCCGACCGACGTCCCAAAGACGATGCCCCAAGCGCTCTTCGCGCTCGACGGTCGTGGTCGCGCTCGAGGCCGAGCCAACGCTGAACGAGCGAGCGGCTCTGAGGAGACAATGGCTGCCGGCTCTGGGTCGGCCCTGCGCGGAGACGGGGCGCCTGCTTCGGGCGACCGCCCCTCGACGAGGATGGCAGCGACAAGCGCAAGCGCATCCACCACGCCGGCACACGTGTCGCCGCTCACCACTCGCTCGGTCAGGGGTTTGCCAGGCTCGACGATGCGAAGGCGACCCCCGTACCCGGCCCCAGCAGCGCTCGCGCTCACAATGAAGCGAATGGACGGCTCGGCCCCGTGCGCCGGCCGCAGGTGCGGGGCCCGCTTCACGAGACGGCGAGCAAAGGATTCGACTTCCGGACACGTCGACGAGGGGTCGACGGATACGATGAAAGGTTCCGGTGAGGAACTCGCCGAGGCCCCATCGACCAACGCCAGAACCGCCGCGAGCCCAGCAATCAGAACCGTACGCATGAAATGCCTGGGCCGGCACCCTACACGAAATCCACCGCCAGCGGTACCTGGGCGAATCCCAGACCGCAAACGCTCGGCAAGGCCTCCTGCCTATTGAGCTCGCCGACGCTTACCTGCCGGGGCTCTGTCGCAGGCCATCTCCGGTCCCGCCCGGTGTCGCCAGCAGCGAGTCGTCAGTGACGAGCGCGAAGTAGCTCGCGTAGGCTTTACGCTTGGACTTGGCCAAGAACGGCGCGATCTGGTGCAACACCGGAGTCGACCGCTGTCCGGCGCGCTGGCGGGGGTGGGGGCGGCCCTGATCGAGGAACACACGCAGAATCAGGCTCTGATCGCCTTGGGTCAGCAGTGCAAGGTTTCGCAACCAGCCGCCAAAGCTCGGGGTACCGATGAGGTACTGCTCCACGTTGGAGATGTAGTAGACACTGAGCTCGAGCTGGCGGTCGCTGAGTTCGTGGGCTAGCGCGCCCAGCGGCTGCTCAGCGCCGACGTCGCCGACGACGGGGATGATGCGATGCTCCCTCTGCATTACCCGGACGTCGTGGAAGGCCGCTTCGGTGTCGAGGAAGGTGCCGATTCCCTCATCGCTCCGCGACGTCAACAGCTCGCGCAAGGCGGGATAGTTGCGCGCGTTCGGCGTGTGCATCTCGAAATGGAGCTCGAGTTGCCGCTCGAAGAAGAGCCGGTGGAAGTGGTGAATTCGCTCGAAGTCTTTGGCGGAGAGACCCAGCCCGTAACCACGAATACGCTCGGCGAGCTTCCTGTGCTGGCTCTCGAACCACTCGCGGTCTGGCGCGGCGCGCTCAGCAAGACCGATCACGGCGTCGGCCCCCGCTTCGGTTCGTGACTGCGACGACACGGTCGGGCGACCCAGGAGTGAGCTCAAGAACTCGAGCCGAGAGCCGCTCGACTCGAAGAGGGCCTTGTAGAGGAGGTGCAACAGCGCATTGTCGCGGCGAAGATCGACGATGAATGCGAGCCGGGGGTGTGACCAGGCAATGAGGTCGAAGTTCTGTTCTGGCCCAACGCCGAAGTAGACACCGCCGCGCAGGCGCGATAGTGCCGCTGCCGTCTGCGGTAGACAGGTCTCGTTGCTGACGACGTTGTCGCTGATGAACTTCTCTCCGGGCGTCGATAGGGAGAACCAGCGGCGAAACGCTTCCAGACGCTGGGCTTGCTCCGGATCTCCCACGTCTGCCTCAACTTGAGTCGAAGTTGGGGAGCCGGGTTGCGCTGCTGCCTCCCGGCCTTTCCAGTTGGCCGGACCCGCGCTCGCCATAGGGGGCCGGCCAGAGTCAGAGCTGGCCCCTGGTGCGAGCTGCTGCCCCGGCGCCTCACTCCGACAAGCGATGAGAAAGACGACAAGAATGAGGGCAAGGCTTCGGTATACCATCGGGCAAGTGTGCGATTTACCCCGAGGCGCTAGAGTTGACCACTAGGATGCTCCGTCGCCAATTTCTAGCGTGTGGCGTGACTCTGCTGGTCAAGCCGTCAGGGGCGGCTGCTTCGCCGCCTGTGGCATCGGCTTCGGCTCCGTCTGCGTCTTGGAGTCCAGCTACGTCTCGGTTGTGCCAACGCTTCCCGGCGCTCGAGCGCGCTCTGCCGCGGCGAGCGCTGACGATGCTCCCAACACCCGTCGAGCACGCCGCACAGCTCGGCGCACGTCTCGGCGTGCCCCAGCTCTACGTCAAGCGTGACGACCTCATCTCGCCTGCCTATGGTGGCAGCAAGGTTCGAAAGCTGGAGTACTTCTTGGGCGCCGCTGCGGCAGCGGAGCGCACTGAACTCGTTACCGGGGGGAGCCTGGGTTCCCACCATGCGCTCGCCACTGCCATCCACGGAGCGCGAAACGGCTTTGGGGTGGAGCTTCTGCTCCTTCCGGAACCTGATTCGCAAGAAATGAGAGAGGTGCTCGCTGCCAGCACAGCTCACGCCCGCTCGATCCGGCGCGTCCCCACCGCTCGAGCACTCTCCAGAACCTGGCAACGCAGCATGGCGGAGCTGGGCGACCGCGGCTACTCGATTCCCTTGGGAGGGAGCTCGCCCCTAGGCGCCATTGGCACCGTGGAAGCAGCGCTCGAGCTGGAAGAGCAGGTCATCCGCGGCGAGCTGCCGCCTCCCGATTTCATCTACGTTGCCTTGGGTACCATGAGTACAGCGGTTGGGCTTGCGCTAGGCCTGCGACTCACGACGTTGCCCACCAAGGTGGTGGCCGTGCGCGCTTCCAACCCGAGCACGTCGACGCTTGCGCATTG
>CAYRKE010000154.1:0-18045 GCA_964424695.1 uncultured Polyangiaceae bacterium | reverse complement strand
GCCCCCTCGGGGGGCCTTCCTCAAACCACCCGCTCTGCGGGTGGTACCTGATTGCACCGTCGAGTTGGGCTCGAGACGAATCGACTGGGTGTACGCCTTGCTCACCTTGATCGAGAGCTCGAGACTGCCGGACAAGAGGCGTTTTCCTGGCGTCACTTGTGCGAAGACGCGCTCGAGGGTATGCGAATCCCCAGAAACGGGCGCGGGCTTGTGAACGGCGACCAAGAGACTCTCCTTGGGCCACGGACGAAACCTCGGGAAGTAGCCGCCCGCATCGATCCTTCCGTAAGGCACGAGTCCCGAGAATTCGCAGTGCCACAGCGCAGCACAACGCACGCGCCACTCTTCGCTGATGGGACGCTCACTCGAAGCCACGAGGGATAGCTGTGAGGACTGCTTGAGCACGCTCTGATACGTCACCGCTTGCTCGTCGCGTCCGAGCGTGAAGACCAACTCACCTTTCTCGACGATGGCTCTGGGCGTCGTGACTTCTTCGCCAGCAAGGAGCGCATAACGCAGGCTGATGGGGTCACCAACGGGACTCTTGCGCCGGATCTCCGTCGTGATCTTCCAAGTAACCCCGAGCTCGACGGTGCGAGTGACTTCGATCCATGGCGGCAAGTGCCCCGATTCGGCGTAGGCCGCATCGGCTCGCTCCACGTCCGAGCCGACCTTCTCTTCTGCCACGAAGTGTAGCCCGCTCTCGACGCGTCCATCCCGCAGACCGTCCACGGACCATCCCGTTGCATTGACACTCACGCGGTGCGCTGGAGACCCCATGGTAACCACCAATTCTCGTCCTGCGACGGGCCCCCGGGTCTCGACGTGGTGCGTTCCCATTTCGAGTCGGACATGTAGGAATCCATCCTCACCGAGGACGAGAGCAGGGGCGGCCTTGCCGTCGATCTTCACCTCTGCCGGCACCCAACTCTGCACGGGACCGGGGACACGGTAGTTCGTCACCTTGCCGGCGTGAACGAGTGCCTGAGTCTCGAGTGCGCGGTTGAGCAGTCGGAAGTCGAGGTGTTCGACCTCGAGACATCCGTCGCAGACAGGCGCCTGAACGAGACGCTCTTTGAGCTCCTCCAAGGTTTCGCTGCGGGGTTCGGCTTGCGCTCGTAGCGGCAACACCACGGCGACGAGAACCGTCATCGCCGCAACTGCAGACGGCGACACGCGCCCGCGCAAGAGTTCGCGAAGCGAAGGCGGGTTCTCACCGAATGGCGTCTTGCGGACAAGCAGGATCGCGAGCCACGCTGTCGCAATCACGCGCAGCACACCAAGAAGCAAGTTGCCGATGGGACCTACCAGGTAGAGCCGCAGCTGTTGATCATGACGTACGGGCCCCGACCAATTCAGATCGACGCGTCTCCATTCCCACGATGGCAGTCCAGGACCGGTCTGGACGATCGCTTCGGGATCCACGAGGGTGCTCGCGTAGTTGTCGCCATCGCCTGAGCCAAGCTTCTGCATGGCCTTGGCAAGGCGACCGCCCCCGGGCATTGCTGACCGCGACTTGGACCGAGCGTCACCCTTGGCTTGGTCGACTTCATCCTCGGTTCGCGCAGACTCCGCATCGAACTGCGCTTGAGGCGGCGGCGGCGGGGGTGCCCCTTCCACGATGACCTGCTGCGGCGCCACCACTCCTGGTGCACCGAGAGTCATGAACGACGCCTCGGCGCGAGTGCGCGTTGTCGGGAACAGTGCCGCCCGGATTTCGCCGACCGAGAACTGGATTGCATGGACCGCAAAAAGCACAATGGTTCCAAGCCACGCCCAACGCAGCACTCGCCGGAACCACCCGGAGGGGACTAGGCGCAAGAGTGCGAGGAAGACCAGCAGGATTGCCCAAAACTCCGTTGGCGCGTCCTCGCGCCCATGCGTCATGACCAGCGCTGCAAAAGCGAGGACGCCTGCGGAGATACCGAAGAGCTTCAGGGCCGCAATGGACACGAGTAGCACGTAGAAGAATCCCCACAGCGTCCAGTCCGCCCACCAGCTTTCCCCCACCCGATCGACGCCCGTCGCGTGAATGAGCTCGAAACCCGGGGGCAAGTGCAGCGTCGCCGACAAGCCGCTCACGTCCGCATCCCAGCCGACCGCGGGAAGCGAAAAGGTGGCTCGCTCAAGACGCCATTCGGCCTTCAAGTCGAGCTTCGCTTGGCGCAACTCGACACCGGACGCGCCGCGCACGCTCTTCGTGATCAGTAGATCCTTGCCGTCTTGAGTGGCATGTCCGAGCGCCGCCACGGGCAAGTCCAATCGGAACCCCTGATTTAGCACCCCCGTCAGATGATCGGCAATCGTATAGCCTTCGCCGTCGAAGTCGAGCCAGTACTCCCTCGAGAGCATCAGCTGATTGGGCGCTGGATCCGGCTCGCCGCGACGCTTAGTCTGGAAAGCAAGCGTTCTGTCTTTGTCCATCAACCACGCCGAATACGCCTTCCAATCGTCGGGCAAGTTGGTCTGCGCGACATCAACCGATGGCGCCCCCGTGAGCTCCACTTGCCTGAGCGCGCTGTTCGGCACAAAGACCCACGTCTCGTGATCGGGCCAAGGAGCAGCCTGTTTCGGAAGAGCGATGCGCTCCGGCGGCGTTACGTACAGACTCGTTAGCGTGATCCTATGTTCACCCGCGTGAGCATAGAGCACGAGTTCGTCGTTCTTCTCGAAACGCGCAGGGATGGGCGACTGCATCGCGAGTGCGCGGCTCCCCAGTAGCGCCGCTCCATGAAGACGTAGTTCGCGCGTCTTGCCGGCGATGTCGAGAACGAGTTCCGTCGTGACCTGAAGCGGTACGCCGTCATCGAGACGTCGGAATACCTGCAGTTCAACGCGTTCTGCCCCCGCTTCGTCGTCAACCCCTGAAGCCTGGAGCCAGAGCGCGCCGCTCTGCTCGCGCCGCGGAAACTCGATGGCGGTTCCGTTCACGCGCAAGCTGACTAGCGCGACGTCGTGAGGAAGCTCGAGTGTTTCAGGAGGACGACTCCACACAAAGGTGCCGGTCAATCGATGCGGACCCTTCGATAGTCGAGTCACCGGAG
The DNA here is from genome assembly GCA_964424695.1 of uncultured Polyangiaceae bacterium. GTDB lineage: Bacteria > Myxococcota_A > Polyangia > Polyangiales > Polyangiaceae > JAEWRL01. The sequence continues at coordinate 15,001 of CAYRKE010000154.1, read as the reverse complement.
CCCCTGCGAGAGAGAGCACGGCCGCCGCCTTGCCATCGACCATGACCGCCTCGGGCCAGTGGCTAGCGGCTCCCGGTAGTGGGACCCACCCCTCGGTTTCGACATAGACGTCAAAGTAGAATTCGGCGCCACCACGTACGACGCTGAGCGAAAGGGCAGCGGGCCATTGGCAACGTTCCTCTTCACCCAGCTTCGGACAGAGTCCACTCGTGATCGATTGAGTCACCCAAGGGACCCACGGCATGAGCTCCTTGGGTACTTCGATTGATTGGCCACCAGGCACGAGCGACGGTGCCTGATCTGCATGAGCCGGGTGTCCCCACAGCAACCCCAGGAGACAACTGAGAGCGGCAAAGAGACAGCGAAGTCTGTGCGACCAACAAACGCGCCCATCGGTCTCGAACATGCCGAGCACGCTAGCCGATCCTGCGAGGAATGTGGGCAACTCAGGTGCCCACTCCGTCAAATGGCCGAACTTCCGCGAGAAGTCTCACGGCGCTCATGGCCGGCGCTGGGAACGGACCGACCCGTGTCGTCTGCACGAGACGAATGCCATACACACGGGGGAGCCAGTCATGTGACATGCCCCGTCGAGTCTGTTCCGTAGCGGTGTGGCCACTGAGGTGTCACGGCGGTGGCGCGTATTCGCAGCGGTGGCGCGCCGAGCAGCACCATGACCCGACGGGATTGGCGCCCGAACCGTCAAGCCGATGATTGTCGCCCGAACCGTCAAGCCGATGATTCGCACCCGAACCCACAAGCCGATGATTGTCGCCCGAGCCCACAAGCCGATGATTGTCGCCCGAACCCTCTGGCCGGTGATTGGCGCCCGAGCCCTCAAGCTGGGGATTGGCGCAGGGCCGCCGCGTCTGTCAGCCTCCGCGTCCCGTGATTCAACTCGACTCGGTATCCAAGCGGCATGGGAGCCAAATCCTCTTTCTCGATGCTTCCCTCGCGGTCTATCGCGGGGATCGAGTCGGGCTCGTTGGGCCGAACGGCGCCGGCAAGTCGACGGTCTTCCGGCTCATGGTCGGTCAGGAACAGCCCGACGCCGGGCAAGTCAACCTCGAAAAGGGCGCGGCGATCGCGTACTTCGACCAGAGCGTCGGCGAGATGCAGGGCGAGAGTGCCCTTGAAGCCACCATCCGCGGCTGCGGTGAGGTTGCGGATCTGCGGCGAGAGCTCTTGGCCCTCGAGGCCGCGATGGCGGATCCCGAGCAGGCCGCGCGGCTAGACGAGCTTGTGGAACGCTTCGGCGTCGTGCAAGCGCGTTTCGACGAGCTGGATGGATACGCCTTGGAATCCCGTGCCGAGGAGGTCCTGGCGGGGCTCGGCTTCGACGACTCGATGATCCGCGGCGACGTGGGCAGGCTCTCGGGAGGCTTCAAGACCCGAGTGGCCCTCGCGCGCGTGCTGCTCACTCGGGCGGATCTCCTCCTCCTCGACGAGCCCACGAACCACCTCGACATCGAGTCCATCATCTGGCTTGAGGGGTTCCTCAAGGCGTTCAAGGGCGGGCTCATCGTCACATCGCACGATCGAGCCTTCTTGAACCGAGTGGCGACGCGGATCGTTGACATCGATGGCGGCGAGATGACGACCTACGTCGGTGACTACGACAGCTATCGTGCCCAGTACCAGGTTCGCCAGGAGCAACAGGCGGCGCAGTATGCACGGCAGCAGGCCATGCTGGCCAAGGAGCAGGCCTTCATCGAGCGCTTCAAGGCGCGCGCTAGCCATGCCGCTCAGGTCCAGTCGCGCGTCAAAAAGCTGGAGAAGATCGACCGGATCGACCCCCCACAGACCCGCAAGATCATCGATTTCGATTTTCGGACGCCGCCGCGGTCAGGGGACGACGTCGTCGAGCTTCGTCAGGTATCCAAGGCCTACGGCCAAAGGGTCATCTACGAAGGATTCGATCTGCTGATCCGTCGTCAAGAGCGCTGGTGCGTCATGGGCGTCAATGGAGCAGGCAAGAGCACGCTCCTCAAGCTAGTCGCGCGGGCCACCGAGCCCGACTGCGGAGAGATTAGGATCGGCGCCAGCGTGAAGCTGGGCTACTTCGCGCAGCACGCCATGGAAATCCTGTATCCCGAAGCGACGGTGCTGGAGACCCTGCAGACGACCTTTCCCCTTTCGAACCTCGGTGTGCTCCGTACCCTTCTGGGCGCCTTCGGGTTCTCGGGCGACAGCGTGGAGAAACGCTGCACGGTCCTGTCTGGCGGGGAGCGGGCGCGGCTCGTTCTGGCCATCATGCTCTTCGACCCACCGAACTTTCTCGTCCTCGACGAACCCACCAACCACCTCGATCTGGACACCAAAGACACCCTGGTTCGGGCACTCCGCAAGTTCGAGGGCACCCTGCTCATGGTCTCCCATGACCGAAGCTTCCTTGGCGCGCTTTCCAACCGAGTCCTGGAACTGACGGAACGGGGGCCCGTCGTCTATCCGGGCGGTTACAACGAGTACGTGGCTCAGTCTGGACACGAAGCCCCAGGACTGCGCTAGCGTCTGACTGAGGTGCCCGTCGAGGCCCCTTCTCTGGCCAGGATTTCCTCGTCGCTCAGCGAGCAGTCGTAGGTTCCCGTCGGGGTTCCCATGGTGAGACCGGTGTAGCACTCGTCGGCAATGCGTACGACGGACTGACAGTAGACCCTGCCGCACTTGGCGTACCGCAGCTCGTACTCGAGGTCGGCGCCTGCGTCGTCCCTCAGGCGGCTTTCGAGCTCGGCGCAGGTCGACTCGCACGATGCAATGTCGCCCACCGTGCATCCTGAGAATTCGCTGGAGTCGTAGAGGCAGTCCCCCATGCGTCCCGTGACGACGCAGCCGGTGCCGCTCGGCGCGACCTCCACGGTTCCGTTCGTATCGGACCGGTGGCATTCGCAGCTCGTGCCCGAAATCTCGCCCGCCTCGGTTGAACCCATGTACTCCCCGCACGCCGTCGCCTCGAGCTCGGCCAGCACGGGGCTCGCGCCGGCCAGAATGGCGACTCTCTCTTCCAGGAGCGCCCAGCAGTCTTCGTCGGTGGAGCACTCGCCTTGGCCGATCGAGCCCGTCTGCCCGCTGTAGTCCAAGTTGTCGTTCTCGCTCACCTCGGGCGAATCCGTCTCGGGCGAATCGGTCGCAGGAGAGTCCGTCTGCGGTACCCCGCCTGAGCTGCCGCAGCCCCCCGTTCCGAGAGACACGAGCACCGCTCCGATCATGAACGGGCGCCATGAGACGCCGCGCCGCCGGGCGGAGAAGCTCTGACTCGTTCGCATGTCAGGAGTGTGCACCGCTCCGAGCGACCGGGCTAGCGCGTGATGCCACATATCGTGGTGACAGGCGCCCAAGCAGTGGTGCAGTCTGCACTATATGGACCACGAGCGCCTAGCATCCGACCTGATTCGTCACCTCCGCGGAAAACGATCCCAGGTCGCATTCAGCCGGCGCTTGGGGTACCGCGGCAATGTGGCGTACCCCTGGGAGACGGGCCGTCGGTTTCCGGAGGCGAGCGCCTTCTTCCGCGCGGCCCAGCGACTTGGCCGGGACGTACCGACTGGACTGCAGTGCTTCCTTGGGGACCCTTCCGCGAGCGGCATTCCGGGCGACCCGGGGAGCGTTGCCGTCTTGCTAGAGAAGATGCGGGGCGAGCTTCCCGTGGTTACCGTGGCGGAGCTCGTGCATGTCGATCGCAGCACGGCTGCGCGCTGGCTCAAAGGGAAGACCGAGCCGCGACTCCCTGCACTCCTGGCTTGGGTCGAGGCGACCACCCACCGGTTGCTGGAGTTCATCGAGCTCTACGTCAACCCGGCTGAGCTCCCTGCAGCCCGCGGGGCGTACCGCACGATGGTGCTCCAGCGCGAGCTGGCCTACGAGCTTCCGTGGAGCCACGCCGTGCTGCGCGCCCTCGAGCTCCGCGAGTACCGCGCATTGCCTCGACATCGGCCGGGCTTCATCGCGTCCGTCACGGGTATGCCGGCTGCTCTCGAGGAGCACTGTCTGCGCCAACTGGCTGCCGCGGGTCAGATCCGGCGCAGCCGTGGCCGCTGGGCCACGTGCAACGTCATGACTGTGGACACGCGGGCCGATGCTGCGCGCAATCGCGCGGTCAAGGCTCATTGGGCGAGGGTGGGCGAGGAGCGCCTCGTGGCCAGCCAGACCAGCCACCGGAGCCTCTTCTCGTACAACCTATTTGCCGTCTCGCGTGAGGACTTCGAGCAGATTCGCCAACTCCACATCGACTACTACGAGCGAGTGAGAGCGGTGGTGGCGGCCTCGACGGGGGCCGACCGCGTGGTTCTGGTCAATCAGCAGCTGATCGATCTCGCCGAGACCGCTTCCAGTGAGGGGAGCCTGCCACCGCCGTCACCAGCCGGCCATGGTCCATCGTAGTCGGGCCGGCCCATTTCGCCGCAAGCGTGCGGCGCTGCTGCGAGCGACAGCCGGGGGGCAACACCAGCTCGAGCCGTTCAAGTGGGACGCCGCGTCGCAGGCAGTAGGAACCAGAACGTGCTGCCCTGGCCGACTGCACTCTCGACGCCAATCTGTCCGCCGTGGGCCTCCACCGCCATCTTGGAGAAGGCGAGCCCCAGCCCAAAGCCGCGGACCTTCGCCTCCGGCCCCACTTGGCCGAACTTGTCGAAGATGAGGAGCTGGTTCTCTGGAGCGATCCCAAAACCGTCGTCTCGCACCGACACGCGCACCATCGGGTCTTCCGTGGCAACGGTCACTGTGATGCGGCCCTGGACACTGGTGAACTTCAGAGCGTTGCCGATGAGATTGGCGATGACTCGGCGGATCAGCTTTATGTCGCAGTCTATCCACACCGAGGGTGGCGCCTCGACTTCGACAGTGCGCTCGGCGAAGAGCGGTTTCAGCGAGCCGACGACCTGGCGAGCGAGCCGCGCGACGTCACCTCGATCCCAGAAGAGCTCCATCTTGCCCGCTTCCATCCGGCTGATATCGAGCATCTGTGCGATCATCTCGCTGAGCCGCTCGGCACAGAGCAGGGCGGTGTCCACCAGGTTCAAGGAGTCGGCGTCGTCAGGCTGGATGGCATTGCGCAAGAGACTGATGGAGCCCTGCAGGGCGAAGAGCGGCGAGCGCATGTCGTGCGCGATCATGTGGGTCAGGCTGTCACGGAGTCGCTCCAGCTCTGTGAGGCGGGCGTAGCTCCGCTCGAGCTCCAAGCGCTGCCGGCGCAGCTCGAGATGGGTTCGTACCCGGGCGTCGACCTCCTCGAACTGGAAGGGCTTGCCCACGTAGTCGATTCCTCCGGCCTGAAACGCTTTGATCTTGTCCTCGGTGTCCGTCAATGCGCTGAGGAACACGACGGGGATGTCGCGCCATCGTTCATCGGCTTTGAGCCGGCGACAGACCTCGTAGCCGTTCATACCTGGCATGGTGATGTCGAGCAGGATCAGATCGGGAGCCAAGGTTTCGATGGCGCGCAGGGCCATCTCCCCACTCGTCACCGGGCGCACGCGGTAGCCACGTCGCTTGAGCATGCTAGTGAGGAGCTGCAGGTTTGCTGCGGTGTCATCGACGACGAGGATGCTCGCCGGCGGCTGTTCAGGATCGGTGCTCACGACTCGTCTCCTAGGGGCGCTGGAGGGAGTAGCGCAGCCAGCCGATCCCATTCGAAATGGTCGGCAAGGGTCTGCATCCGCTCCACGCTGCTGGGTACGAGTAGGCTCATCTCCGAGAGTAGGACGAGAACTGCGTCCAGATCGGCCGCAGCGATGGCGTTGCGCAGCGGTTCGACGAACTGCGACGGGATCTCCGGGGGCGCTGTGCTGTGCGGGGGCGGAGGAATGGTTCTGTCCGCGTACTCGTACTGTAGGTCGAGCAACCGCCGAAGATGCTCAAGCAGATCGTCGTCGCGGAAGGGCTTGCCCATGAAATCGTCGACTCCTTCCATCGGCTCACGGAGCTCCCGAATCACGCTCGCCGACAGTCCCAGGATCTTGACTCGTCCAGCGGGATCTCGGGCTCGAATGCGACGGGTGGCCTCCACGCCGTCCATGATGGGCATGCGCAAATCCATCACGATGCCGTGGGGGGACCACTTCTCGAACAGGTCAACCGCCTCAGCCCCGTTGGTTGCCGTGCGGACCTCGAACCCTACTGTCGCGAGCAGCTGTCTCAGCAGTACTCTGTTGTCTTCCTGGTCATCGACTACGAGCATGCGACACGGCGGCTGGCCTGGTGCTAGCCGGAGCACCCGGCCATGCGTACCGTCGCGGTCGTTCACCATGTGTTCCTCGGCCGCTCCGACGCGCAGGGTGGCAGTGAAGACGGAGCCAAGACCCTCGGTGCTGCGAACCGTGATGTCGCCACCCATCATGCGGGCGAACTCACGGCTAAGGGCGAGGCCAAGCCCGGTTCCCGTGCCAACCCTGCGCCCCGCGGCGGCCTGCGCGAACTGTCGAAACAGTTCGGGGATCTCCGAGTCCCCGATACCCGGACCTGTGTCCTCGATCTCGGTCTGCACCAGCCAGTGGAGTTCGTCCTGACGCTCAGCCGCCATGCGGAGTGCGACGTGGCCTCGCTCGGTGAATTTCACCGCATTGCCCGCGAGGTTCACGAGGATCTGCCGGACCTTGCCCTCGTCGGCGATCACCCAGGCCGGCAGGTTCGCCGCCGGTTCCGCGCTCAGCTGGAGACCCTTGGCAGCGGCGCGGGCCGAAAGCATCGAATGCACGTCCTTGAGCACGCTGTTCAGATCACATGGCACTAGCTTGAGTGTGGCCCGCTGTGCCTCGATCTTCGACATCTCGAGGACGTCGTTGAGCAGGTTCAGGAGGTACTCCCCGTTGCGATCGATGGTCTGCAGCTGTTCACGCTGGGGCAGAGTCAGGGTGCGGTCTCGGAGCAGTAGCTGGGTGAAGCCGAGGATAGCGTTCATCGGAGTGCGAATCTCGTGGGACATGTTGGCGAGAAACGCGCTCTTGGCGCGGCTCGCGATCTCGGCCTGTTGCTTCGCGGCTTGCAGTTCGGCGAGCCGCCTGTGCTCGGTGATGTCAAGGACGCTGCCCTCGACATAGAGGGTGCGGCCGCCGCTGTCTCTGACGGCACGACCGTTGAGCATCGCCCAGAACGTGGATCCGTCCTTGTGGCGGGCCCGATACTCGTAGGTGTCGAGTCGATCCGCATCCGCCAGAACCTTGATGACATCGCACGGCTCAGCTGGCTGGGCATCGAGTGGTTCGCCGAGACCAGCAGCTTGGGCCACCATCTCGGCGGGGGACGAGTAGCCGTAGATGCGGGCCATGGCCGGGTTCACGTCGATGAAGCGCCCCTCTGGGGTGCTTCGGAAGATGCCCTCCATGGCGTTCTCGAAGATGGCTCTATACTTCTTTTCGCTTGCGCGGAGCGCCTGCTCGGTTCGCTTGAGGTTTGTGACGTCGATGAGAACGCCTTCCAGGGCTACCACCTGCCCGTCGGACGCATAGACACCTCGGCCCTGCTCAGCCACCCAGACTTCCTGGTCCGTTCGGGTGTGGACTCGATAGGCGAGTCGGTAGGGTTCGTGGAGCGCGAGGCAGCGCTCGACCTCGTCGGCGACCGCCTGGCGTTGCTCTGGCGGAATGATATCGAGCAGGATGGTACTCTGGCGCTTCATGGCGTCTTCTGCAGACACGCCGAGGAGGTCCTGACACCCTTCGCTGATGAATTCGAGGGTCCAAGTGGCATCTTTGGCGCATCGGTAAGTCACGCCTGGAAGATTGGAGATTAGGGTCGCCCAGCGGCGCACCGTCTCCCGGAGGGTGTCTTCGACCTCGTTGCGTTCGGTGACGTCCAGGGCAAGGCCGATGATACGAACGACTGAGTCGCCGTCAGCTCCGAACACGGGAACCAGCTTGGTCGAGAACGTGCGTGGCCCGATCGCCGTGTCGAGGTGCTGCTTCTCGACGATCGCCTCGCGGGCGGTGACACAACGACGATATTGCTCGACGAGAACCGCCGCCGCTTGGGGAGGGAACAGGTCGTGTGGGGTCTTGGTTCCGGCGCGGTAGTCTGCGGCGCTGATGCCGTGCTGTTCGACTGCGAGGTTTGCGTCCTCGTAGACAAAGCGTCCGTTCCGCTCCACGCGGATGGTGAAGATGGCGTCGCGGGCATGGTCGAAGAGTTGGTGAAGGTGAGCCTCGTTTCGCCGCACCACGTCCTCGGTCTGAGCGGTGGCGCCTTCCACGTCGTCCCGCTTGCCCAGCACTCGGGCCAAGTCGTCCTCCGTCGGTCGCTCGCATTCGCCGTTTCGCGTCACGCCGACATCCTACCGGATCTGGTCTCGGGATTCGCTCCAACCTGCTCGCATGGCTCCCAGGGCCATCGCCTCGGATGCGACCGCTTCCCGGCTGACGGGCGCACGTACAGGCGCGCATATCCCCTTACCGGCGTTCGGTCGTCCTGGGGTCTGGCCGGGCGCCAGTCCCCTGCCGCGCGCGGTTTGATCCATGTCGCTACAGGGCGGGCGCCTCTCTCAGGTCGCCAACCCTTATCGGTCGCGAGTCATGGGACGGACCCCGGTTCCCGTCGACTCGATGGTGGCAATCTCTGGATCATTTCGGGATCGATATGTCACAATGCACCATTCACTGGGCGGGAGCAGCTATGGAATGTTGCTTTGTGAACTAGCTCCTGCCACTCGCACGATGCACAGTGAGTCCATGGGACCTCTGGGGAGGGGTCCAAAGGAGCGGGAGTTCATGGACCATCGATTCGGCATACCTTTGAGGTTTTCTGGCTGTCAGGTGCGGGGAACGCTCGGTTTCGGGGTGCTGCTGTTGGGGACAGCATTTACGCGCGGCTCACTCGCCTGTGGAGCCAGTCCTAACGAGTACTTCACCTTCGAGGCCGGGGCTGCGACGCCTGCGGACGGCGCCAGTGGCGTCCCACGCAATGGGGCGGTGCTGTTGGAGGGCACGGCGTGGGTCAACGATCCGCCCGGGCCGCTGATGCTCGCTGTGACCGTCGTCGAGCAAGCGACGGGGAGTGAAGTATCTGGTCAGGCGCTCAATTGGAGTTACGACCCAGCGGTCGTTGCATGGAGCCCCCTCGAGCCCCTCAAGTCAGAGACCGCCTACGCGCTCACCGCGAAGATCGAGGAAGCAGAGTCGACGCCGCCCGAGGGTGTCGATGGCGCAACCTCGCTCACCATGGCGTTTACGACCGGGACGTCCCTCACTCCGGATCTCGCGCTCGACGGCTCGATCGCGGCGGAGCTCGAACCCTACGAGGCGGACGTCGAGGAGTGCACAGCCATGTGTGCTCCGTGCACGGTGGTGGGCAAGCGCAGCGCACTCGGCGCTCGGATCTCCCTGCCCGCGGTGAGCGGCGGTTTCGAATCGGGGGGTTACCGAGCCTGGCTCTGGCTCAGTGACGAGACACCGCGGCAGTTCGAGGGTCCCGGTGATGGCTTCAGCGGCGGCGAGATGGTGGGGATGGGGGAGTCTCTCGCCGTCGAACCGGGAGAACACGCCTCGGTCTTCATCGAAATCCCTGAGGAAGATGCGGCGTACCGCCCCTGCTTCGCGTACAACGTCTGGGACGCGGCTGGCCGCAACGTGGTGGCGGAGTCCCTGTGTCTCGAGGCGGTGAAGCCCTCGGAGTACCTGGCTGCGCTCGAGGGGGAGGGCGGGGGCGCAGGGGGCTCAGGCGGCGCAGCGGGCTCAGGCGGCGACCCCACGCCGAGCGCGGACGGCGGTACACCAGGCGCGAATGCCGCGCCAAGCCGTCCGGCGGATTCCGGTTCAGACGGCAGCGGTGTTCCGAGCGACGAGGCCGGCACCGCCTCCCCGGAAGATGTCGGCGAGTCGAATGGCTGCACCGTTGCTGCTGGAGGCGGGGCACGATCCGTCTCGATGGGGTGGGGGGCAGCCGCTGTTCTTGGGCTCTTTTCCTGGGCTTGCCGTCGCCGATGGAGCGTTTCCTGAGCCGAGGGACCCGCTCGGGATTGCGGCTGACTGGTTGCCGGAGGGCCTCGCAACGTCGACGTTTCCGGCATCCTGAGCCGAGGGACCCGCTCGGGATTGCGGCAAACTGGTGCCAAAGGGCTCGCGACGTGGGCGTTTCCGGCATCCTGAGCCGAGGGGTCCGTCATCATGGCGTCGGAGCCGTTTCAGGGGGGGGATGAGCACTGTGGAATGGGGCGGCCGGCGGATTGAAGTGATGGTTGGTCGAATGGCCGTATGCTTTTACAGGCCCAGAGTGTCGCATTCCAAGACATTCACCGGGGGTTCGGTTGCGCGAGTGCCTTTCGCCCACTAGCTTCCACCCCCGCCGAAGCCGTCCGCTGGAAAGTCCAGCTTGTTCGCCTTCGTGCGACCCTAGGGACCTCCCTCATGAATCAAGACGACCTCCTGGTCGGCGTAGCAGAACCGCTACGCGCCAATCTCCTCGCACGAGGCTTCACGCAACTCACCCGCGTCCAAGACGCTATCCTTGCGCGAGGTCTCGAGAACGTCGATCTGCGCATCACTTCAGAAACCGGCTCCGGAAAGACCGTCGCGTTGGGGATGGTGCTGGCGCACCAGTGGACAGCGGAGCGTGGGGGGTCTGGGCCTCGCGCCTTGGTCATCACGCCGACCCGCGAGCTCGCCAATCAAGTGAGGGACGAGCTCTCGTGGCTCTTCCGCGGCCTCCCCAATTGTGAGGTTGGCGTCGTCACCGGTGGCACCAGCATCCTGATGGAGCGGCGCATGCTTGCGCGGGGTCCCCAGGTGCTCGTCGGGACTCCGGGACGTCTGCACGACCACATCCGCGGCGGCGCGCTGAACTGCGGCACGATTGCCCAGGTCGTGCTGGACGAAGCCGACCAAATGCTCGACATGGGGTTCCGCGACGATCTCGACGCGATCCTGGCGACTACTCCCGAGAAGCGCCGCACCCATCTGGTGTCCGCGACCTTCCCCGGGGCTGTTGCGGCTCTCGCCAAACGGTACCAGTCCGACGTGTGCCACGTTCAGGGGACCGAGCTCGGCAAGCCGAACGCCGATATCCAACACATCGTCCACTTCGTTCACTTTCAGCAGCGCTACGCCGCGCTGGTGAACCTGCTGTTGCTGGCGCCGGGCGAGCGAACCCTGGTCTTCGTGCGTACCCGCGAGGACACGAACGGGGTCGCCGAGCGCCTGGCTCACGACGGCTTCTCTGCCATGCCGCTGAGCGGTGATCTGGCTCAGGCTCAGCGCACGAGGACTCTCGGTGCCTTCCGTTCGGGGGCGCTCACGGTTCTCGTTGCCACCGACGTGGCCGCGCGGGGGCTCGACGTGCCCAACATCAGCACCGTGGTGCACTTCGATGCGCCGACGGATCCCGATATCTATACCCATCGCAGCGGGCGGACTGGGCGCGCGGGCATCAGCGGTCGAAGCATCCTCTTCGTGCCTCCGGCTCAGCAGTATCGCGTGCGACAGGTGCTCCAGGCTGCGGGGGTACATGCGCAGCTCCAGCCCCCTCCCAGTGTCGCGCAGGTGCAGAAGGCTGCCCGCAAGGAGTTCCGGCGTTCGCTCCACGAGAAGCTCTCCCTTGGGGATGAGGTCTGGCAGGATCAGCGCGAGTACGCCGAGCGGCTCCTGGCCGAACAGGATCCGGTAAAGCTGGTGTCGACACTGCTTCAAGCGGCAACCACCAAGCTTGTCACCGAGCCCCGTGAGATCACCCCCATCGAGCCGAGGGAGGAGCGTCGCCCGATGCCGAGTCGCCCGGGATACGGTCGCAACTCGAAGCGTGGCGAGGCGCCCTCGGAGCCCCCGTCCTCGCGTTTCACCCGTAGGCCGCAGGACGGTCAAGGTGCTTCGGGTGGCTGGCGACGCGACCGCGAGGCGTCCCCGTCAGCGGCGCCGTGGACCCGCGCGCAGGAGCAGACGTCTGCTGCGTTCTCCACGCCATACCGGGTCGCGCAAGGTGCCTCACCTCGACCGGGACAGCACGAGCGCAAGCGAGGCCCCAAGCGCGGCTCGAGCCGAGCGGCTTGAGGAGGCGCGGCGCGTTGCGGTCGACGACTTAGTACCGGAACAGGGGGAACGCCGTGATCTGCCCCGGCTCGATGTCGCCCCTGTCTGGTGACCGTTCGGTAGAAAGAGCGATTCCCACCGCCACTCCGGTCGTGACCGCGGCCCCGACTCCCGTCCAGAACCACCAACTTTCGTACCAATCGGGGAGCTCATCCAGCGTGATTGACAGCGATTGACGCGCACGTGGCCTGAGGACGAAGCGCGTCGTCGAAGTCTCGAATCCAGCGCGAGAAACCGCAACGGAGTGTTCTCCGGGAGCCAAGCGGATCTCGACCGGAACCCTGCCCACCTCCTTGCCGTCCACTCGCGCGATCGCGCCTTCGGTGGAGGACTCGATGGTGAGGTAGCCTCGGAGATCGGCTCGGGTCAGCTTCGCGACCAGCTCTCTTGGTTCGCCTCCAGTCAGCGTGACGCGCTTTCGCCACGGATCGTAGCCAGCGGCGACTACCTCGAATTCGAAGGTGCCCGGATCGAGTCGCAAGGGCTTCTCCAGCGGAAGCGTGAGTGAGCGATCTCGCATCTGTAACGTGGCGCCGGGGAGTTCGCACGTCACAGTGACCTCTGCGACATGCTGCCTGACGAGCGCAACCATGTCGGCGAAATCGGGAACGGCAGCTTTCAGCTCGTCGGGGGCCGTAGTCTCGAACAGCTCGAACTCGGCCAGGGCTTCGGCGTTACGCCCCAGCGCCTGAAGCGCCCGGCCCCGATTGTAGTGCAGGGCTGGTGACGGCTCAATCGCTATGGCTTTGCTGTACGCATGCAGCGCTTCCGCGTACTGGCCCGACTCGATGGCGCGGTCTCCCTCCTGCTTGAGCTGCAGCGCGACGGGGTCCGCGACGACTTGGGCCGAAGACCATCGAACAGTGGTGGACACGGCTAACGCCCACGCGAGCCACCACGTCCAAGCTCTCCACCGGTACCAGCGATGACGCATTCGCTTGCCAATACGGTTGGCGCGACGGTCGCATAAGGGACGAGGCTGCCGCCCCCTTGGCCTAGAGCGCTCGAATTCTCGGATCTTCGCCTGAGGCGGAGGCCCCGGGCTGCGGACTCCTCACAAATGGAGTGGCTTGCCGTCTGCGGCCGTTGGGATCGGAACGTACTGGCCGGCAGGGGTGGGAGGCGGAGGAGCTGGCAGAGGCGCCCCCGGGACTGAACTCGAACTCCGTGCGCGCTGAGCCCTCGGCGGCGCTGGTTTGGTGGTGCGAGGCGCGCTGGCCGCTGCGTTCGCTGCCGCGGGAGATCGCTCTGGAGCGGACACGGTCGTGGCCGGAGCATCCGTTGTCACCGCTGGGGGCTCGGGCGCGGCTCGGGTGAGGGGTTGCGCGCTAGGGGCGGGGCTTGTGGGCGGCTGCGGGGTTGCCGAGGATTCGGTCGGGGTGCTCTTGCTCCGCGACTCGAGGGTTCCGATGGCCCCCAAGGCGAGCGCCACGACGCCGAGGCTCAGGAGCATCCACAGCGATGGGTGTCGCCTTAGCGGGCTGCTGACGGGGGCAACCCGACCCATCTCTGGCGGTGCTGGGGTGGCCTCCCGAGAGGTCGACTCCCGAGAGGTCGACTCCCGAGAGGTCGAGGGATCTCTCCTGGGCGGACGGAACGTCTCTATTTCGGCAGAAGATACCTTCGGCGAGAGATCCCCTTGAGGCTGCTGCATCGCGAGTGCGGGAGCCGGGGTGGACGGCGTCGCGAGGGGGAGCCCCAGCTTCTCCAGGTTGGGGAGTTGTTGCAGGGCGTCCGGTCTGACTCTTGGATTGTCAGGAGGCGTGCTCCGGGCAGAGTCGTTGATCTCGTCCTTGATGCGTTCGGCGAGCTCGGGGCGCGAGCTCTCTCGGATCATGGGAGGCACCGTTTGCTTCGAGACTGCGGTCGCGTCGACGAAGACGGCATTCGTTGGCATGCCATACGACGCGAGTTCTTCGGCAAATTCCCGAACGCTGCTGATCCGCTTCGCAGGTGACTTCTCCAGCGCTCGAGCGATCACCTGAGAGAGGCCAACCGGCACACTGGGGACGAGCCGATGAAGCAAGGCCGGGTGCTCGAGCAGCACGGCTGCGACCACCGCTCCGGGACTGCCGGCAGCAAACGGCGAAACCCCCGCGATGATCTCGTACAGCACGACCCCCAGGGACCAGACATCCGAGCACGGCGTGATGTCCTTGGGATTGGAGAGTTGCTCTGGAGACATGTAGGCCGGGGTACCCATCGATACCTCCTGTGCCGTCAGGGTCACCTCTCCGCCAACCAGGAACTTGGCAATGCCGAAGTCCAATACCTTCACGCAGCGTGCAGCGTCCAGCCGGGTCAGGAAGAGGTTGTGGGGTTTCAGATCGCGATGGACTATCCCGACGTCGTGCACTGCGGCCACTCCTTCGCATGCCTGGACCAGGTAGGCGACTGCTTCGGGATACGGAATGGTGCGACGCAGGTTCTTCTCCGCGCGTAGGTCGCGCCCTTCGAGGTACTCCATCACCAGATACGGAGAGCCATCCTCGAGGACGTCGGCGTCCAATGCGTGCGTGACGTGCGGATTCTTCACGAGCGCCATGGCTCGCATTTCTCGCTCGAAACGGGCGATGGTCTGGCTCGGTTGATCGATCTGCGTGTGCAGAAGCTTGATGGCAACCAAGCTGTCGAGTCGCTCGTGCTGGGCAAGGTAGACGATGCCCATGCCACCGCGGCCGAGGGTTCGCAGGATTCGGTACTTCCCTGCGAACTCGTCACCTGGGCCAAATGGAGGATTCTTCACTACTCGCCCGACCTCGCGACGCGACCGGGAGCGGTCGGCGTTACGACAGAGTACTACCGTCCCGAGTACGGCAGGCGCCAAGCCGGGATTAGCACCTGTGGCGGAAACTCGTCTGACAGGACGCCCGCCGATCTCGGCTTCCGGCTTCGTTTCGCTGCGCTTCCGGTGCTCGCGTACCCTACGTACGCTCCGCTCCGGGTCTCGCGAAACTTCGCCAGAAACCGAGCTTGACGGGCGAGCTGCCTGAGAGACT
>CAYRKE010000153.1:3921-18054 GCA_964424695.1 uncultured Polyangiaceae bacterium | reverse complement strand
CACCTGAGCTTCGATGCTTCCCCTCACTTCAACTCGAAGCGGCACGACGGTTTCCGCTCCCAGAGTTGCCCCAGCGAGAAGCGTCATCCAAGAGACCCCCGCTCCTTGCGACTTGCGAGGACTTAAAACCCTTCTCCTGGACTCCCCCCGGGCTGAGTCGTCAGAGTGTGTCGTGCTGGGCATTGCATCGCATTTAAGCAAACCCCGTGCCATATCCCTGACGCCCGGGCACCCGACGTGCACCGAAACCTACTCTGGGCGGCCGAAAGCCTTCGCTGCCCAGGCGCGCGCCTGGTCACACGTCGACTCAGACACGACCGCCGCACCGTCCCGATCGAAGGGACCCAGGACCACCATCAGCTCTCGGCCCCTCCCCATGATCCCAAATGGGCCAAGCCCCTGACGCTCACGACATACCCAGCGGGCTGCCCATAATCGCTCAGCCTCTGCCGCGCCGGTCCCTGAAAGCCCAGACAGCCCCATCGCTGTCGCAAAAACGCCACGGGTAAACGCCACACCGCCCCGCGTCGCCGCCGAAGCCGTGTCGTATCTGACCCGCCAACCGATGGCATACTCGGAGCCCTTCGAGTACACCGCCACGCGGTCTCCGCCCCACTCGCCCGCCCCAGCGATCGCCGTCCGTCGCGGCACCCACTCCTCCAGCAGAATCCGAAGGCCCTGTTCGCCAACCACGTCCTGATACACTGGAGGACCGAACCCCTCGTCGGGCGCCGAAGGGACCGACACAACCTCCGGCACCTCCCGCGATTCGTACTTCTCCGGGTGAAGAATCTGCTCCGTCGAGACTGGCGGTGATCGCCACACGGCATCCACACCCTCCCATCCCAACCGACGTTTCAGCGACCCAACGAACAGAATCCCATCCGTGTAAGCCGCTGCCGCGGACCGCGTCAGGATCCCCGGAACAGCCGACGAAGCGCTGGTAGCCTCCAACTCCAGCCGGATGGCCATGTCCACCGCCTCACCCGCAACCTCCATGCCCGGCTGCGCATACTCGAGCATTGCGAGGGTCGCATCGCCCTCGGCCAGCGCATGAAGCGCCGAGACCTCGTCCCCCCGATCGCTCGACCACTCCAGCTGGGATTCCAGACCAAAGTGCTGATCCTGTAAGGCGTGAACCAGTTCGTGGGCCAGCGTGGCCGCAGTGGCAGCCTCGCCGAGATCCCGAGCCAAATACATGGCCCGATCCTTCGGCTCATACAGCCCGGCCAGCTCCGCCCCCATCAGAGCGCGCATGCTGCCCACATAGTCGAAGTCCTGCGGCACCACCCCCAACCCAACGAGCATCGCCTCGTTGGCGGACACCACTGCACCCGGCATGCTGTCCGCCATCGAACGATCCACCACCTTCAGCAGCTCAGCCCGGCTAACCCACCGCCCTTCCACCTCCCGCTTCGGCGGAAGACCTCGCTGCTCGGCCACTGACATCAGTGCCCTCAGCACGACCAGCTTTGCATCTTCCTGAACCGTCGCACCCGCCGGAGCCGCTGTCTTTGACCGGGGCGTGGACGTCCCCGCCGCCAGATGGGCATCCCCGCTGACCACACCAGTCGACTCCCGCCCGCGGTGCTCCACCGCGCTTGCCCTCGACCCCGTTCGCGTCACCCCTGCGCACCCCACCCCCGCCCAGGTAACGATCACCACCGCGAACCAACCCGCCCCTTTCGCCACCACCCCTCCCGCACCCTCGCGGCACTCGAATCTCCTAAACACCCGAGCCTCCTAGCCCGCGGCGGCACGAAGCTTGGCCAACGCTGAGCGACGGTCAGCCTGACCGAAAACGGCATTCCCAGCCACAACGACATCCGCTCCCGCGTCACGAGCTGCCCTGATCGTCGTCGGGTTCACACCGCCGTCGACCTCCAGATCGATCTCCCGCCCACTTCGGTCGATCATCTCCCGCACCCTCGCCAGCTTCCCGACCGAACTCGGAATGAATGCCTGAGCCGAGAACCCAGGGTTCACAGACATCACGAGGATCAGGTCTACGTCGTCAAGGACATACCGCAGAACCTCCTCCGGAGTGTGGGGGTTGATGGCGACCCCTGCTCGCTTTCCGAGCTCCCGAATCCCGGCCAAGGCGCGCTGCAGGTGAATGCACCCCTCGTAGTGAATGGTCATGACGTCAGCTCCTGCTGCGGCAAACGCAGCGATGTACCGACTTGGCTCCCGGATCATCAGATGAACGTCGAGGGGCAGCGTAGTAGTTCGTCGAATCGTGGCCACCACCGGCATTCCAACCGTGATGTTTGGAACGAAGTCCCCATCCATCACGTCTACGTGAATCCAGTCAGCGCCCGCGGCCTCGACCTCAGCAATCTCGGTGCTGAGTCTCCCGAGATCGGCGCTGAGAATGGAAGGTGCTATCCGTAGCGGCGCGGTCATGGCGAGCCGCATAGTAGAATACGTGGATCCGTGCCAGCTCCCCCGCGACGATCCGCAGTCCAAGAGCGCCTCCGCCTTCCGGACCGCCGACTGCCCGTCCCAATTCTCAGGCCGGCTCTTCGCTGCGGTTGCTCCTCCCCACCTCACGCACCATGCTCCCCCCGTTCGCGCTTGGCCTCTCCTGAACCTTATCCCTTCTCTCCAGTGCCGATGACGACCACCTCCCTCACCCCCGACGAGCTACGGAAGATGGCGCTATTCGCCGCCCTCCCCACTGTTGCGCTCGAGCACCTGCTGACGATGCTCACCATTCTGAAGCTCCAGGCCGGAGATCTGGTGTTTCGAGAAGGGGATACCGCGCGCGACATGTTCGTCGTGATCGACGGTGAGATGGAAGTCGTGAAGCATAGCAAGCGTGGCACTGAGGCCCGGGTTGCCCTCCTCGGACCGGGGGATTCGGTCGGTGAGATGGGGTTGGTCGATATTCAGCCCCGGTCGGCGACTGTCCGCGCCGTGGCCCCCACCAGGCTCCTTAGGATCACTGCGGCGGATCTCGACTCCCTCTATCGCTACGATCTCAAGTCCTACGCCTTCGTGGTGCTCAACCTGGCACGTGAGCTCAGCCGACGTCTCAGGGTCTCCGACGGGATCATCGCCGACTTCACCGCCAATCTCATCGACAACTACCTGGTCCGTCGCGAACGGTAGTCATCACCGATGGCCCGCCGGCTACCGCCTCGACTTGAGCCGACCACGCATGGGAACGGTCACCGACGCTGGAGTCATCGGCTAGTCTGAAACCCCTGCAGCCCCGCTGCATCCCGAAGCCCCTGCGTCGCCGTCACACTCCTCTGCGCCTGGCGCACCGGCTCCCGCTGCGCCAACGGACCCTGCCCCACCGGCGCCTGCTGCTCCCGCTACGCCGGCGGCCCCTGTCGCACCACTCTGTCCACCAGTGACGCTGACAGCTCCGTCCCCCGCGGCTCCTCCCTCCCCAGACGGACTACCGGCACCACCAACACCCGGGTATCTCCCGCCCGAGCCGTCCGCCGCTCCCCCACTGCCAGGGTGGTCCGTTTCGTCTCCGCCGGTGCCGTTCTCCCACCCATCCGCGCCGCCAGTGGAACTGACCAACGTCCCACCCGTGCCTTCGACCGCTGACCCAACCCCGCCACTCGGCGCCATCGTACCGCCGGAACCCGGCTGAGCCGTGGTACCGCCAGTAGCCACCAGACCCGTGGTACCGCCGGTAGCCAACTGACCCGTGGTACCGCCGGTAGCCAACTGAGCCGCTGAACCGCCGGTAACCGGATCGGCCGCTGCACCGCCCATGGCGTCGTTTCCAAGACCGCCTGCGCTGGCTCCGCCGTCGAAGATCACCGCCGTATCGTCATCGCCATCCCCCGGCATCCCCGCGCTGCCGCCCGAGCTATCGTCAGCCATCGACTCGCCGGAATCCCCAGGAAGCTCCGGCTGAGGGTTCAGGTTGCAGGAAACCAGCGCCCCGCCAACGATCAGAGCGGTCAGGTGTCTGGAACCCGGAAGCGCGATCATGCGTCTTCATCCATAGCATGAACTGCGCCAACGAGCCCCATCGGATTGACAAGGCAATTCTCGCCTTACTCCTTCTTCCCACCACCGCTGGCGGCACATTCCGGCACAGTGCAGGGCGGGAGGGTCGTGGCAGACATCTGGCACAAAACGCCCCCCGCGGCACAACTCCCTGAACGCGCGCCCGGCTCGCCGGGCGGCCCACGCAGCCCAATTGACCGCGACCCAGACACCCGCTGGTCACAGCACGCCACACCTCGACTGACGCCACCGCCGTGCCCGAGCCAGGACGGATCCCCGGGCGCACCAATGAGCGGACGCTCCGATGGCTCCGTGTTGGAGAGCTCCAATGTCAACCGACTCGCCTCTGCTCGGTCTGTTAGCCCATCATCCGCCCGTCTGGCGCGGCCCCATAGCCTGGCGCGCCTCTTCGAGCAGGCGAAGCGCGGCCCGCAGCTCCGTCGGAGAACGTTCCAACTCGTCGGCAATCGAATCGAGCTCCGAGGTCAATGCTCGGATGGCCCTCGCGATCGGAACCCCGTTCGTCGCGAAGATGTCCCGCCACATCGAATCCACGCCGCCCGCCACCCGCGTGGCACTCGAAAACGCGGGACCGGCGAGATCCCACGCTTCCTCCCGGCTCGCCAGGGCTGCCAGAGCGCTGGCGCAGAGCTGGAGCATGTGACTGGTGAGCGCCACGCCACGATCGTGCACCCCCGGATCCAGATGGAGCGGCTGCGCGCCTAGCGCAGTCACCAGCCCTTCCACGACGCCCACAGCCTCCGGATCCGACTCCCCCGAACAGAGAAGCCACCGCGCCCCGCGAAATAGGGTCGGCGACGCGTTCGCCAAGCCTCCGACGGCTCTTCCGGCCATCGGATGCCCCGGCACGAAGTAGCGCCGACGCGGCTCGGCTTGCGCAGCCATGGCAATTCGCACCTTGGTCGACCCGCAGTCGGTGACAAACCGCGCACGCGCGAGCACCTCGGGCATCCACTTCATGATGGCCCCGACCGGCACGGCCAGGATTGCAAGCTCCGTCCGCTCGAGCAGTCGCCGAACCGCCCACTCGTCATCAACCGGAACCCTCTCGTGGCACGCCACTCGGGCCTCAGGCAGCTCCAACACCTCCTCCGCGTCAACAGCGGCTACTTGCACTCCCTCGATCGCTCGAAGCGCAAGCGATATCGAACCGCCGATCAACCCCAAACCGAAGATGGTGGCTTGCGCGATCATGATCGCATGGCAGCACCGATCTGGCGCAACCTGCCAGCAAGGCTCACGGCATCTTGCCAGCTCAGAGCCGCCGCGGCTCGAACGGGCTCTCCCTCAGGCCCGACCCACACCCTCAGAATCACCCCGTCAGCCCCACCGCCAATCGCAGCTCCCGCAACCGCAGCACAGTATTTGCCTCGCTGAGCGATCGTGGGCACGTCCACCACGAGCGGCAGATGAGTCCGCAGTTTTACCCTCGCGATAGCCGCTATTTCGAGGGTTCGCGCCCCGGTCGGGTATTCGCCGCCCGCCTCCAACATCACAACGTGACCCTCACGCCGCTCGAGCGCGCGCTCCGCCGCCCCAATCCAATGGTTCGCGCCCCAACTCGGCATACGCTCCACGAACGCGATCGGCGTTCGCGCTTCGGTCACCTGTGGATTCAACGACAGGCACACCAACGCGCCAAGCCCCTCCGACACAACACGTGATCGAGTAACCGCGGCGTCGAATGGTCGTCCAGCGGCGATCGCATACCGGCTTTCTGCGACGCCTAGTGATCCGCTGCGTTCGTCCCAACCCACCGGCTCGATCGCAATCCATGGCTGATCACCGCCGATGCTGCCCCACGGCCCCGCGACGATTGTGGGCTGCTTCCGAAAGCGACGCGACGCCAAACGATACGGCTCGCTGACACGCACGACCTCTACGACTCCGTCGAGCTCGTGCACGATCGCAACGTCCTCGCCGGTCACGTCGCCCACCACTCCCAGGATCGTACGACTCTGCCCGCTCGAGCGATGCACGTCGAAGCCAGATCCCACGAGATACGCAATCACGGATTCGATAGAAGCGTCGGACGCCTCTGGCTCCATCACGACAATCATTGGACGGTGGAGGTTAGCAAATCGGCGGCCTCGTCACCCAGCATAAAGCCCCCTCGAGGGGGACCGGTCACCAATGCTCAAGATCCCATCCAGGACCGGCCCCATCCAGGACGCCGCCAGCGCCCCCAGCGCTCCCGTTTGGGGGCTCCCCCCCTCCCTGCCCCCCCTATCCGCGCCCAAGCACCATTTCCCGTTCCGAATCATGATCATGCCGCGAGGTTCCGGCGCCGCCCGCTTGGAGCTAATATTGCCCTATGTCGAGTTGCCGATGGTCCAAGGACGTCACCCTTCCAGCCCCGATCGGCTGCGCGGCGGTCGTGGCTCGACCAGGCGCGTCGGCCACCTCGCCGCGACTGCCCCGCGAGTGCAGAGGATCCTCAGTGGTCCCACTCCAGCGTAAACACCATCACTCCCGCGAGGGCGTCCGTCGCGGCCTATTGGCTCTGATTGTCCTGGCGGCAACGGGCTGTACCCCTACACCCCCACCGCGATGGGCCCAGGGCGGGGCCCCGCTCGCGATCGGCGCTGCCCGCTGGGAGCGCGGCGATGAAGCCACCGTGGAGATACTCGCCAACGGCCAGGTGCTCGAGGACGGCGAGCCGATATTCCTCGTCGATCGGGTCGGACGAGTCGTGGATGACGACTACGACCCGGTCGCCATTCTGCTGGATGATGGCTTCTTGGCCGGACCAGACGACAGGCTTCTTGGCCGGGTTGGGATCAGTAATGCGGCCCCCCCACACTCCGGCACGGCATGGCTCGCGGTACTGCCTAACGGACAGGTCCTGTTCTTCGACGAGGACGGTGAACGTCACAATGGAGGGCGCTGGATTGGATGCGAGGGAGCCAAGCAACGGACC
The DNA here is from genome assembly GCA_964424695.1 of uncultured Polyangiaceae bacterium. GTDB lineage: Bacteria > Myxococcota_A > Polyangia > Polyangiales > Polyangiaceae > JAEWRL01. Next base: position 11,135 of record CAYRKE010000153.1, on the reverse strand, counting down.
TGCACCCTCGTGACCCACATGTACGTTGTGCGCCACTACCACGAGCGTGACCACGGGCCGCGTTTCGGGGTCGGCGTTGGGGTCGGCGTTGGGTTCTAGGGGCTGTCCAAGCCGGCAAGCGCACCCCACCCGAGGCAACGCCGAACTTCTCACTGGAGATCTCACAGCGCCAAAGTCGACGAAGACCCAATGAGGGGCTAAGAGGCTGCCCAAAGGAGCCCTGACCCAACATGCTCGATCCTCGTTTCGTTGCCGAACACCTCGACGACGTCCGACAGTCCCTGGCTCGACGCTCATCCGCGGCAGCCGAATCTCTTGCCGGCATCGGAGAGCTGATTGCGAAACGGCGAGAGCTCATTGCACGCACCGAGGCCCTCCAGGCGCAGCGGAACGCGGCCAACCAGAGTATGAGCCAGCTGGCGAAAGGCGCAGACAAGGCCGCATTCCAGGAGCGCCGCGAAGAACTCAAGCGCCTCTCGGATTCGGTAAAAGCGGCCGAGCTCGAGCTCGACGCGGTGATCCAAGCGATGGAGGGAGCACTGCTGGCGGTACCCAACACGCCTGACGAGACGACCCCAGACGGTTCCGGGGAAGCCGACAACAAACCAGTACGCATCTGGGGCACCGCACCCGAGTTCGACTTCGAGCCCGCACCTCACTGGGACGTCGGTGCGAAGCTCGGGGTGCTGGACTTCGAGCGGGCAGCAAAACTGTCCGGCGCCCGGTTTTCCGTCCTTTGGGGCGCAGGCGCCCGACTCGAACGCGCCATTACTGCGTTCATGCTCGACCTGCACACCCGGGAGCACGGCTACCTCGAGGTGGCGCCGCCCTACCTAGTCAAAGCCAGTGCGCTGCGCGGCACAGGACAGCTGCCCAAGTTCGAGGCCGATCTCTTCAAGACCCACAAGCAGGATCCCGAAGATGCCGAGCCCCTCTACTTGATCCCGACGGCGGAGGTTCCCGTCACGAATCTTCATGCCGACGAGATCCTCGATGACACCCAGCTGCCGCTCGCCTACACCGCGTTCACGCCATGTTTCCGCAGTGAAGCGGGAAGCTACGGTAAAGACGTGCGCGGACTCATTCGGCAGCACCAATTCGACAAAGTCGAGCTCGTTCGCTTCTGCGCGCCCGAAGCCGGCCCGGAACAGCTGGAGCTCCTCACGTCCCACGCCGAGGCCGTCCTCCAACGTCTGGGCCTGCACTATCGTGTCGTGGCGCTCTGCGCCGGCGATATGGGAGCCTCGTCCAAGAAGACCTACGATCTCGAGGTCTGGCTACCGAGCCAACGAGCCTTCCGGGAAATCTCAAGTTGCTCTTGGTGCGGCGACTATCAGGCTCGTCGGGCAAAGATACGCTACCGCCCCACACCCAAGGCCAAACCTCAGCTGGTTCATACCCTCAACGGTTCGGGCCTCGCCGTGGGTCGGACGCTTATCGCGATCCTCGAGCAGTACCAAGAGAAAGACGGCAGCGTCCGAATCCCCGAGGCCCTCCGCCCCTTCATGGGAACGGACCGGCTCGTGCCAGTCGCCTAGTCCTACTTGCCCAAGACTCTCGGGCAGCCCGCCCGTCAAGCGAATGGGGCACACCTACTTTCGGCGCTTCTTCCCGGAACCTCGGGGTCGATCATCACGGCCCCGACCACGCTCCTTGGCGGAGCTAACCTTTCCTGAACGGGGGGTTTCCGTCTTTCCGCGGGTCGCGCCGCGTTTGGCGGACGTCGTGGCGGCCCCCCGCATGAATGGAGCCACAGCCTCAAGCACCTTAGCGGTGTGACTGCGCGAACGGCGACCGGCTCCACCTCTGCGCCGCTCCTTGCCTTCGAATACCTCGACAGCCGCCTCGTCGAGCATGCGCCTTCCGAGCACGGCGCGTCGCAGAATCGCTACGTCTTCGATACGCACCGCCATACGATCACCGAGAGAGACTCGGTCACCGGAGCGATGCCCAATGACGCTGAGCTCATCCTCACCAAGCTCATAATGATCGGGCCCCAGCTCCTCGTGCTTCACCAGCACGTCCACGAAGGGCGCGTCGAGTACCACGAACACGCCGCTGCCAACCAGCGCGCTCACGGTTCCCTCAAAAATCTGCCCGATCTTGTCGCGCATAAAGCACGCACGATAAAGGTCGACCACCTCGCGTTCCACCTCGATGGCCGCACGCTCTCGGCTGCTGGCTGCGGTGGCGATTCCGCGGATCTCCTCGATGTGCGCCGCCGAGGTTGGAGCCTTCCCGCCACGCAGCAGGCTCTTCACCGTGCGATGAACCACCAGGTCGGGATAACGCCGAATCGGCGAGGTGAAGTGCAAGTAGCTGTCCGAAGCCAGACCGAAGTGCCCGATGTTCACTATGTCGTAGGCCGCCTGCTTGAGGGAGCGAAGCAGCAGCATCTCCAGAACGGACTGCCGAGGATTGTTCTCGATGCCCGCGAGCCACTTGGCCAGGGCCTCAGGGGTCACCGACTCCTCGACCTCCAGCGGGGCACCGAAGGTCGCCGCCACCTCTACGAGCCGCTCCAGCTTGGCTTGATCCGGCATGCCATGCACGCGATAGATGGCCACCGCCCGACGCTGGCAGAGCCACTGCGCGACCAGCTCGTTGGCCAGCAACATGAGCTCCTCCACCATCTCGTAGGCCCGCTTGATCCCGGGGTCCTGGGCGCGTCGATAAACCTCCAGCGGCGCTCCACTGGTCTCGTCCAATACGACGCGCGGCTCGGGAAGATTCATGTCTAGCGCGCCCCGAGCCATCCGTGCGCGCCGCAGCTTGCGCGCAAGTTCATCCACCACCCGAAGATCCTTGCGAAATGCCTCGGCCTGCGCGCTGCGCGCCGGGGTTTCGCTGAAGCCAAGGGCGCGCGCCACGCCACCGTAGGTAAGCATGGCAGCGGAACGCATCACTCCTTCTACGATGTCGAACCGCTCGACCACGCCACGCCGATCGAGATCGACGATAACGCAGAGACACAGCCTGTCGTGCTCCGGCAAGAGCGAACAGAGATCGGCACTCAGTGCCGCCGGAAGCATGGGAATGGCACGATCGGGAAGATAGATCGTGAAACCCCGCGCGCTCGCCTCGCGATCCAGGGCCGACCCGGGCTGGACGTACTCGCTGACGTCGGCAATGGCAATCCAGGCGCGGTACCCGGTCTCGGTGCGCTCGACCCACACGGCATCGTCATGATCACGGGCATCCTCGGGATCGATGGTCGGCAGGGGAACCGCCCGCAGATCGACGCGGCTGGTTGCCGGCATCTGCGGCAACCGAGCAGCCATTGCCTCTGCTTCGCGTAGGCTTTCCTCGGGGTGTTCCTCGACGATCTGCTCCCGCACTAGGATCTTCGCCACCTCGGTCTTGGGATCCCCGGGAACGCCGAGTACCGCCAGCAACTCTCCCTCGGCGTTCTCGTCGGTCAACTCGGGAAAGCGGGTGATACGGACGACTGCTGCATCGCCTTCCTTGCCCAAATCGGCGCCGGTTGTCACGACGACGGGCCCGCGCACGCGCGTGTCGTCGGGCTCGAGCCATACGGCCTTCCCTCGTTTGTGGAGCACGCCAGCGACCCGCGGATTGCGACGTGCCACAATCCTTTCGATTCGCCCCTCGGTGCCGCGCGCGGTCTTCGCGACCACGACGATCGCGACGCGATCGCCATGCAGCGCCCCGCCGATTCCGTCTGCTGGGACGTACACATCATCGTGACCGGCAGCACTGACGAACCCGAACCCCCGTGGGTTCACCGACAGAACCCCCTCCCAACTCGTATTGAGCCCGCCCGTGGGTTGGGCCTTGAACCGCGACCCGGCCAGACGGCGGATACTACGATCAAGGCTAAGCTGGTCGAGAAGCTCGAGCAGCCTCGCGTAGGAGGCCTCGCGTACCGAAAGCCGAGTCGCGATTTCCTTCGCGTGAAGTGCCCGATCCGCTTCAACGAGACAGCTTACGATATCGCCACGTGAAGGAAGTGGTTGTGCCATGACGGCAATCGTCTTAGCTCAGTCCTTCGAGGCGCGCCCCGCGAAAGCATCCTGAACATGACGACGAGCCCCTCCCGTGTGAACCCTTGGATGATCGTTCTCCGAAGCTGCCTGCTCATCGCGCTGGCGGCGACGGCCGCCCTTGCGGTGGATTACTTGAGGCCCACCGGGGCTTTCTGCGCCACGGGCTCCGGCTGTGATGCGGTTCGAAACAGCCCATTTGCCGCACTGTTCGGCTGGCTGCCCGTTCCTGTTCTTGGGCTGATCGCCTTCCCGACGACACTGGGCATTTCTCTCCTGCGCCCAGGACAGCTCCGGACACGCCTTCTAAGCCTCTGCCTGATCGGCGGCGCGGCAATGGCACTGTACTTCATTGGACTGCAGGCGTTCACCATCGGAGCCTTCTGCTGGCTGTGCATGGTGACCAACAGTGCAACTCTGCTGGCCGCCGCCACGCTCCTAGTCGCGCAGCTCGCCTCGAGGGCGAGCGCCCCGTCGAGTGCCACCGAACCCATCCGGCCGTGGGCTTGGGCTGCGCTGGGCTTGCTCGCGGTCGTCGGGCCGCTCCTCTGGCCCCAGGTGCGCCCGATCCCGCCGGTTCCAGAAGGGGTGAGGCAGTTCTACGTCGAGGGACGTCTCAACGTCGTCGAATTCGCCGACTTTCAGTGCCCCTTCTGTCGCGTCCTACACGGTCGACTGCGGACTCTCCTGGCGAAACAGGCCGTTCCGGTCAACCTGGTCAGGCTCAATGCCCCGCTGGACAGCCACGAGCACGCCCGTGACGCTGCGCGCGCTGCAGTCTGCGCGACCCAGCAGGCCAAAGGCGAGGAAATGGCCGACGCACTATTCGAGGCTGAAGCTCTCTCTCCAGCGGCGATTCGCGAGCTCACCGAAATCGTGGGCATCGACCGGGACCTCTTCGACCGATGCGTTGCGAGCCCAGCCACCGATGCCAGGATCACAGGGGAGCGCGCAATCCTAGAGAAGATCGGCTTCGAGGGCCTGCCGACCGTGTTCATCGGTAAAACCAAGCTCCTTGGTTTGCAGCCGGAGAGTGTGCTCGGCGACGCGATCGCTGCTGCCCTCACCGATGAATCCAAGGGCGGGATACCGGGCTTCGCGTACCTCGCCATCGTCATGGCTTCCGCTGCAGGCCTGGTGCTACTCGGTCGTCGAGGGGCCAAGGCCTCGTGAGAGGGCTTGCCACGCGCAGGACCGCGACGTCTGCGCGAAAGCGCGGTTCCTGGTGAACGTATCGGTATTCGGGGCGAGGTCGGCCGCATCAGCGAACCCCGTGGCATTCTGCGCCCCGACCACGCATAATCGTTAGGATGTCAGATGAGCACGCTTCGTCCGCGGAATCGATGACACCCATCGTACCCTTCGAGGTATTCCAATCGCTCCCCAAAACCGACCTTCACGTGCATCTTGACGGCTCGTTGCGGATCCCGACCATCCTCGAGCTCGCGCAGGAGCAGGGGGTAGCCCTTCCTGCCCGAACCCCCGAGGAGCTGCGCGAACTCATCGGGTGTGGCAAGAGCTTCGGGAGTCTAGTTGAGTACCTCCGCGGGTTCGACGTCACGTTGCAGGTCCTCCAGACAGCAGATGCCCTGGAGCGCGCTGCCTTCGAGCTCGCCGAGGATGCCCACGAGGAGAACGTGCGGTACATGGAGGTACGCTACTCGCCAATGCTCCACACGCGCCGTGGCCTCAAGCTCACGACGGTCGTCGAAGCGGTGCTGGAAGGACTGAATCGTGCCCGCGAGACCTACGGGATCTACGCCAACGTGATTCTCTGCGGCATCCGCAATATCTCGCCTCGGTCGTCGTATCGTATGGCTGAGCTCGCCGTCGCGTACAAAGGCAGGGGCGTGGTCGGTTTCGATCTCGCAGGAGCCGAAGCCGACAACCCGGCCAAGCACCATCTGGAAGCCTTCCAGCTGGTGCGAACCAACAACATCAACACGACGATCCACGCTGGCGAGGCATACGGACCGGAGTCCATCGCGCAAGCACTGCACGTCTGTGGAGCCCACCGGATCGGCCATGGCGTCCGTCTGCGAGAAAACGGCGATCTCCTACACTATGTGAACGACCACCGCGTACCGCTCGAGTGTTGCCCCTCAAGCAATGTGCAGACGCGCGCGGTGGCTGACCTGGGCGATCACCCGCTGAAGCTCTACTTCGACCTTGGATGCCGGGTCACGATCAACACGGACAACCGGCTCATCACCGACACCACGGTCTCCAAAGAGTTGTATCTCGTGCACAGCAGGCGCGGCGTACCGTTCGCAGACGTCAAGAAGATCATCCTCGCCGGATTCAAGAGCTCGTTCCAACCCTTCCACGAAAGGCAAGCGACGCTGAGAAGGGTCGCCGCAGAGCTCGATCGCTACGCGGATGACGGGACCCTGCAAGCCCCCACGGCCAGACCCAACCCACCGATCGCAGTCATCCCTCCCGATGCGACGGTGCAGTAGCTCCGCGCCGCCATCTGCTCGCACCCGCTAGATGAGGACGGATCGCGCCACGTGCTCGACGGCCCGTCGCCGAGGATGCCGAAACCCGTGTCTGCGCACCGCAATCCAGCTCTCAGAAATGGATCCCCTGACGCACATCCTCAGTCATGGCGTTCTCGAGGACGTCCATGGCACGCCTGACCTCGGCCGAATCTGCGGTGGGAAGCTTCACCAAGAAGCGCACATAGAGGTCTCCGATGCTGTCCTTGCGTTTCGCCCCTTTGCCCTTGAGACGCAGTAGCTGACCGCTCTGAACACCGCGAGGAATCGTGAGCGTAACCTCACCGTGGGGAGTCGGGATCGCCACCTTGGCCCCGGCGTAAGCTTCGCGAGCCGTGATGGGAAGATCCAACGTCAGATCGAGGCCCTCCCGAGTGAAGTGGGGATGCGGCTTCACTCGAAGGATGAGGATGAGATCCCCAGAAGCGCCGCCCAAATGCCCAGGTCGGCCGCGCCCGGGAACCCGGACTTTGTCCCCGTCACCGGCTCCCGCAGGAACCCGAACCGTGACCGACTCTCCCCCCGGCTCCAGCTCCAGCTTGAGTTCCGCCCCCCGAAGAGCAGAAACGAAGTCGAGTTCCACTTCCGTGGTTACATCGTCGCCCTTCGTTCCACCGCGACGACCTCCGCGACGACTGCCGCCGCGAAAGAGCTCTCCAAAAAGGTCCCCAAAACCGATGGTCTCACCGTCGCTGGCGCCAAAACCGGATCC